>NZ_JABWQV010000466.1 GCF_014268615.1 Pseudomonas tehranensis
CCAGCGGGAGCAAGCTCCCTCGCCACAGGGTATTTGCACAAGTCTTACGTGGTAACAGGAATAAAGGAGAAGTAGATGGACTTGAACGCTGAAGTGGACAATTTGATCAAGGCGTCCGAGGCCTGGATCCCCATGATTATGGAGTACGGCAGCCGGGTGCTGCTGGCGGTGATCACGCTGGCCATCGGCTGGTGGCTGATCAACAAGGTAACCCACAAACTCGGCGGGCTGCTGGCACTGCGCAATGCCGACCTGGCTCTGCAAGGGTTCATCAGCAACCTGGCGAACATCATCCTCAAGATCCTGCTGATCGTCAGCGTGGCGTCGATGATCGGCATTGAAACCACCTCGTTCATCGCGGCCATTGGTGCAGCGGGCCTGGCGATCGGTCTGGCTTTGCAGGGCAGCCTGGCGAACTTCGCCGGTGGCGTGCTGATTCTGTTGTTCCGCCCGTTCCGCATCGGTGACTGGATCGAAGCCCAGGGCGTGGCCGGTACGGTCGACAGCATCCAGATCTTCCACACCGTGATTCGCACCGGTGACAACAAAACCGTCATCGTACCCAACGGCAACCTGTCGAACGGCATCATCACCAACACCAATCGCCAGCCGACCCGCAAAGTGGTGTTCGATGTAGGCGTGGATTACCAGGCCGACCTGCAAAAGGCTCGGGAAGTGTTGCTGGAGCTGGCCAAGGACGAGCGCGTACTGGCCGACCCGGCGCCGGAGGCGGTGATTTCGACCCTGGGTGACAGTTCGATCACGGTGTCGCTGCGGGTATGGGTCAAGACGGCCGATTACTGGAACGTGATGTTCATGTTCAATGAACAGGCCCGAGATCGTTTGAAAGACGCGGGGATTGATATTCCGTTTCCACAACGCGTTATTCGTATGGTTCACGAAGGGGCAGCGCAATAACGCTTTGAATGCATCAAGAGATTGTTAGTTAGCTTGCTAATTACGAAGTTGTTTTTAAGCTGACATGCAATGGATACAAAAAAACCCCCCCCCCCCCCCCCGGGGGGG
>NZ_JABWQV010000467.1 GCF_014268615.1 Pseudomonas tehranensis
TGTGGGAGCGGGCTTGCTCGCGAAAGGGCCGTCAGCCCCACCCTCAAACCTGCGGCTTGACCCTGTCAGCCGGACGCCGAACACCCGCCACAATCTTATCCACAGCCTTGGTCGCCGCGACCATGCCGAACGTCGCCGTGACCATCATCACCGCGCCAAATCCACCGGCGCAGTCGAGCTTGACGCCATCGCCGACGAAACTCTTCTGCAGGCAAATGCTGCCGTCGGGTTTGGGGTAGCGCAGTTGTTCGGTCGAGAACACGCAGGGCACGCTGTAGTGGCGGGTCACCGTGCGGGAAAAACCGTAGTCACGGCGCAAGGTAGAACGCACTTTCGAGGCCAGCGGATCGTTGAACGTGCGGTTCAGGTCGCAGACCTGGATCAGCGTCGGGTCGATCTGCCCGCCCGCGCCACCGGTGGTGATGATCTGGATCTTGCGGCGCTTGCACCAGGCGATCAGCGCCGCCTTGGCGTTGACGCTGTCGATGCAATCGATCACGCAGTCAATGTTCGGCGTGATGTATTCGGCCATGGTGTCGCGGGTGACAAAATCCGCCACGGCATGCACCGTGCAGTCGGGGTTGATGCCGCGCAGGCGCTCGGCCATCACCTCGACCTTCGGTTTGCCGACGGTGCTGTCCAGGGCGTGCAGTTGACGGTTGGCATTGCTGACGCAGACATCGTCCAGGTCGAACAGGGAGATCTCACCCACGCCGCACCGGGCGATGGCTTCCGCCGCCCAGGAACCAACGCCGCCCACCCCGACAATCGCCACATGGGCCGCCCGCAGGCGCTCCAGGCCTTCGATGCCGTACAAACGGGCGATACCGGCAAACCGTGGATCTTCTGTACTCATGACCATTACCCCAAAAACCGGCGCGCATTATAGGGCTTTGTCGTAACAATTTAAGCAAAACCTCTATAGGAGCGAGCCTGCTCGCGATGGCTTCAGTTCAGTCAATATTAATGTCGACCGATCCACCGCAGCGCGAGCAGGCTCGCTCCCACAGGTTTCGT
>NZ_JABWQV010000468.1 GCF_014268615.1 Pseudomonas tehranensis
GGGGGGGGGGGGGGGCCCCCCCCCCCCCCCACGATGTCCAACTCCTCGCTTCAAGGACTGTAATACCCCACCGCCACCAGGAAATGCCCGACCTTCTTCAGGTACGCGTGCTTGTCCTCGACCTTGTCGGTCACCGGGTTCTTCCAGCGATATTCGTACTCTCCCTCGTCCTGTTTCTCGATCAGCGCCAGTATCGGCTCGCCCACCGGTTTGCCATCCGGGTCCTTGACCTTGGCGAAATCGGTATTGATCAACCGCAGGTTGGTGCCGTGGCCGACATAGCGCCGGGTATTGAGGTCGACGACAAAGACATACAGGTCATCCTGCAAGTAACCGCCCTTGAGGGAGTTGATCGCCATCAGCGTGGGTTTTTCGTTTTGCATCAGGTCGCTCGAAGCCTTGTCCAACAATGCGCGGGCTTGCTCGGCGGAAGCCCGTGGCAGGTAGTAGCCGACGGCCAGGATTCGCTCGCCGACCCGCTGGAAATACACATGCTTGCGCTCGACCTTGCCGTCAGCCCAGTTCTGCCAGCGATACTCGGCCTGTTGGATGCCACTGGCTTCGGGAGTTTTCAAGGCGTCCTTGAAGGCTTTGCGCAAGTCCGGTCCCAGAACCTCGGAAACGTCTCGCCCGATCAGCGCCGAAGAAGGACCGCCGCTGGCAAGCATCACACCTTGGGTATCCACCACGAAGACGTAGCGATCCTTGTCAACAAACTCCCCTTGACGACTGAACGCGGCAAACGCCTTGTCACCATGGTCGTGGTAATAGGCCAGGGCCTTTTCCAGCAGTGCCCGGGCCGCCTGGCCGTCATCCGGGGTAGCCGCCTGCACCTGTGCCACCCCCAGCACCAGTATTACGCCTAGCCAGGCAATCTTGTGAAAAAAACCCATACGCGCGTCCTCGTTCTTGTTGGTGTTTCAAGAGCGTAGACGGCTGGGTGGAGAGCGTTGCTTCACTGGGTGTTGGATTGACTGTCAGGCCGTCATCGCGAGCAGGCTCGCTCCCAC
>NZ_JABWQV010000469.1 GCF_014268615.1 Pseudomonas tehranensis
TTTCGCGAGCAAGCCCGCTCCCACAGGGGAGCGGGCGCATCAGTTATCGCGAATAGAGAAATTCGCCATGTGCTCCAGGCCCTTGATCAGCGCCGAGTGATCCCAGTGGCTGCCGCCGATGGCCGCGCAGGTGCTGAACACTTGCTGGGCGTTGGCGGTGTTGGGCAGGTTGATGTTCAGCTCCTTGGCGCCTTGCAGGGCCAGGTTCAGATCCTTCTGGTGCAGGCTGATGCGGAAGCCCGGATCGAAGGTGCCCTTGATCATGCGCTCGCCGTGTACTTCCAGGATCTTCGAGGAGGCAAAACCGCCCATCAACGCTTCGCGAACCTTGGCCGGATCGGCGCCGTTTTTCGCGGCGAACAGCAGGGCTTCGGCCACGGCCTGGATGTTCAGCGCGACGATGATCTGGTTCGCCACTTTCGCGGTCTGGCCGTCGCCGTTGCCACCCACCAGGGTGATGTTCTTGCCCATGGCCTGGAACAGCGGCAGGGCGCGCTCGAAAGCGGCGCTGTCGCCGCCGACCATGATGCTCAGCGTGGCAGCCTTGGCGCCGACTTCACCACCGGACACGGGGGCATCCAGGTACTGCGCGCCTTTTTCATTGATCTTGGCTGCGAAGGCCTTGGTGGCAGTAGGGGAGATCGAGCTCATGTCGATGACCACCTTGCCCGCGCCCACGCCCGCCGCCACGCCATCGGCGCGAAACAGCACGTCATCGACCTGCGGGGTGTCCGGGACCATGACGATGATGAACTCGGCTTCCTGGGCGACTTCCTTCGGGTTGGCCAGCGCCACCGCGCCGCCGGCCAGCAGATCGGCGGGGGCCGGGTCGTGATGCTGACTCAGAAACAGGCTGTGCCCGGCCTTTTGCAGGTTCAATGCCATGGGCAGACCCATGATGCCGGTGCCGATGAATCCGATTTTAGCCATGAGAAAATCCTCTCTTATTTAGATGTCCCGGGTCTCTGTGGCGAGGGAGCTTGCTCCCGCTG
>NZ_JABWQV010000047.1 GCF_014268615.1 Pseudomonas tehranensis
CCCAGCGGGAGCAAGCTCCCTCGCCACAGTGGGATCACTGTCACAGGTTCATCACTTGCCACAAGGTCATCACTTACCTTGGGTCATACCCCCCACCGCGGAATGTGATGCCCGCCCATGGAGATGCAAACGTTCTTGATCTCGGCGAAGACTTCAAAGCTGTACTGTCCACCTTCGCGGCCAGTTCCGGAACCCTTCACGCCGCCGAAAGGCTGGCGCAGGTCGCGCACGTTCTGGCTGTTGATGAACACCATGCCGGCCTCGATGCCATGGGCCAGGCGATGGGCCTTGCCGATGTCCTGGGTCCAGATGTACGAGGCCAGCCCATATTCAGTCTCGTTGGCCAATTGCAAGGCTTGTGCTTCGTCCTTGAACGGGATCAGGCACACCACCGGGCCGAAGATTTCTTCCTGGGCAATGCGCATGTTGTTGTTCACGTCAGCGAACACTGTCGGCTGGATGAACTGACCGCGACTCAAGTGTGCCGGCAAGTTGGCCGGGCGCTCCAGACCGCCGGCCAGGAGCGTGGCGCCTTCTTCGAGGCCGATCTTGATGTAGCCGGTGACCTTGTCGTAGTGGGCCTGGGTGATCATCGAGCCGACCTGGGTTTTCGGATCTTGCGGATCGCCGACGATCAGGCGTTTGGCCCGGGCGGCGAACTCGGCCACGAATTGTGGGTAGACGCTTTCCTGGATGAAGATCCGGCTACCGGCGGTGCAACGTTCGCCATTGAGCGAGAAAATGGTGAACAGCGCTGCGTCGAGGGCCCGTTCAAGGTCGGCGTCTTCAAAAATCAGTACCGGCGACTTGCCGCCCAGTTCCATCGAATACTTCTTCAGCCCGGCGGTCTGCATGATCTTCTTGCCAGTGGCGGTGCCGCCGGTGAAGGAAATCGCCCGTACATCCGGATGACGCACCAGCGCGTCGCCGGCCGTGGCACCGTAACCCTGGATCACGTTCAACACGCCGTTGGGAATGCCGGCTTCCACCGCCAGTCGACCCAGCTCGTTCGCGGTCAGGGGCGACAGCTCGGACATTTTCAGCACAGCGGTGTTGCCCAGCGCCAGGCACGGCGCGGTCTTCCAGGTCGCGGTCATGAACGGCACGTTCCAGGGCGAGACCAATGCACAGACACCCACCGGTTGGTACAGGGTGTAGTTGAGCATCTGGTCGTCGACCGGGTAGGTGTGGCCGTCCATGCGGGTGCAGACTTCGGCGAAGAAATCGAAGTTATGGGAGGCCCGTGGGATCAGCACGTTCTTGGTCTGATGAATCGGCAAACCTGTGTCCAGGGTTTCCAGTTCGGCCAGTTTCGGCACGTTCTGCTCGATCAGTTCACCGAGCTTGCGCATCAGTCGGGCGCGTTCCTTGGCCGGCGTATTGGCCCACTTCGGGAAAGCGTCCTTGGCCGCAGCCACGGCCTGGGCAACTTCTTCGGCGCCGCCGCTGGCAACTTCGCCAATGGCATCACCGGTGGCCGGGTTGTAGTTGACGAAGACCTCTTTGCTTTCGACCTCACGGCCGTTGATCCAGTGTTTGATCATGCTGCTCACGCCTCTTTACGGGATGCGAAGAACTCGGCTTCGCTGACAATTCGATTGACCAGGCGGCCGACGCCTTCCACTTCCACGATCACTTCATCGCCGGGCACCACGTCCGCCAAGCCTTCGGGCGTGCCGGTGGCGATCATGTCGCCGGGTTGCAGGGTCATGAAGCTGGACAGGTATTCGATCAGGTAGGGGATGTCGAAAATCATGTCGCGGGTCGAGCCTTCCTGGCGCAGTTCGCCATTGATCCAGGTACGCAACTTCAGGTTGCTCGGGTCCGGCACATCGGCCGCATCGACCATCCATGGGCCAACGGGCGTCGTGGCGTCACGGTTTTTCACCCGCAGGTTGGGGCGGTAGTAGTTTTCCAGGTAGTCGCGGATCGCATAGTCGTTGCACACGGTGTAACCGGCCAGGTAACCCAGCGCATCCTCGCGTTTGACGTTGCGCGCGGCTTTGCCGATGACCGCCACCAGCTCGCACTCGTAGTGCATGTAGGCGACGTTGTCGGGGCGCCAGGTCCTCTGGTTGTGGCCGGTGTAGGTGCCTGGGGATTTGATGAACGCCAGCGGTTCGGTTGGCGGCTTGAACGCCAGTTCGGCGGCGTGATCGGCGTAGTTCAGGCCCAGGGCGAACATGCTACCGGTGGCCGGCGGCAACCACTGGACCTGATTCTCTGCGAGCAGCCGACCGTCGGCCAGGCGAACGGCGTTGTGAGCTTCAACGGTGACCGTGTGGACTTGGCCTTCAAAACCAATGCGCGCGTGTTTCATGAACGTGCTCCTGTGTGCTCGGCCACAACGCTATTGACCAGGCGGCCCAGGCCGCTGATCTCCACTTCGACGTGATCGCCAGGCACGACATCGACCCGGCCCTCGGGCGTGCCAGTGATCAGCACGTCGCCGGCATGCAGCGTCATGAACTCGCTGATCTCGGCAATCAATTGGGGAATGTTGCGAACGAAATTGGCCGTGTTGTTGTGCTGGCGAACCTCGCCGTTGACGTACAGCCTGATTGTCAGGCTATGGGGGTCGGCAACGTTGGCCGTGGGCACCAGTTCTGGCCCGATGGCACAGAAGCCGTCCCGGCACTTGGCCTTGACGGCGGGGCGGTAATAGCTGTCTTCCGGCAGGCTGAATTCATTGACCACGGTGTAGCCGGCCACGTAGTCCAGCGCCTCGGCTGCGCTGACACGGCTGGCCGACTTGCCCATCACCACGCCAAGCGCCGGCCCGGGTTGCAGCCGTTCGCCGTGACCGGGGTGAACCACGTCGGCGTCGTGCCGGTTGCGGGTGTTGGGCGTCTTGATGAACAGCACCGGTTTGACCGGCGGCTTCTGGTACGGCGGTTGCTCGAACTCGACGAGGCGCTGTTTCAGCAGCCCCTGATAGTTCAGTGCGACCCCGAACAGGGTGCCGGTCGCGACGTCATGCAGGGCACGGCTCATGCTTGTCTCCTGGCAGCGGCAGAGATGAGGGCTCTGCAGATATTGTTAATGTATTAACAGTTATAATTAAGATGTTAACTATCGTCAAGCGTGGCAGAATCAGCCGACACTGGTTGCCCTCGGGAAATCGGCGCAGGATGAATGCAAGCCGTTGTCTGGAATCAGAATAAAAAACGAGAAATGCGCAATGACTGACCGTCAGCCCATCCCGAACATCAACATTGGCCAGGTGTACGACCAGCGCTACAGCGATGCTGAGGTTCACTACGATCGGCTTGCCAACCTGGCGGATTTCTTCGGTCGCAATATGCCGGTGCATCGGCATGACCGTTTCTTTCAGGTTCACTACGTGAAAAGCGGTGCCGTGCGGGTGTATCTGGATGACCAGCAATACGTCGAATCCGGGCCTATGTTTTTTCTCACGCCACCCACCATTCCCCATTCCTTTGTGACCGAAGCCGACAGTGACGGGCATGTGCTGACCGTTCGTCAGCAATTGGTGTGGCAGTTGATCGACGCGGATCCGAGACTGGCGCCGGCGGGTGTGCAAATGCCAGCGGCCTGCGTGGCGCTGGCGCAGCTGGGACCGGAACAGGCGGGGGAGGTGCGGCGACTGGAGTATCTGTTCGAGGAACTGAGCGAGGAAGTGTCCGCCGGACGGCCGGGGCGTAGCGCGGCGCTGGACGGTTTGACGCGGCTGATCATGATCAGTCTGCTGCGCCTGTGTTCCAATTCTCTGCAGGCGCGGCCAGCGCGGCATGAAGACCTGAAGATTTTTCACCGCTTCAATGAGCTGATCGAAGCTCATTACCTGCAACATTGGCCGTTGTCGCGCTATGCCGAGGGTATTGGCGTCACCGAGGCACGGCTCAACGATGTGTGCCGACGGATCGCGGACCTGCCTTCCAAGCGGCTGATCATGGAACGGCTGATGCAAGAGGCCAAGCGGTTGCTGCTGTTTACCGGCAGTTCGGCCAATGAAATCTGCTACCAGCTCGGGTTCAAGGACCCGGCGTATTTCAGTCGCTTCTTCCAGCGCTACGCCCGGCTCACACCCGGGGAGTATCGCCAGCGGCAATCAGGGTTGCGTTGAGCGATGCATCAACTCAATGGGGCTGCTTCGCAACCCAGCGGTGCGGTGCGACGTTTCGCTAAATCCCCTCGCCACAGTTGTTCTTGCAGCAGTGTGAGGGCAACACTAAGCTGCCACCTCGTCCATTCAAGCAGTCCGAACATGGCCAACCCCAGACCCTCATTGACCCTGACCCTGTTGCAAGCCCGCGAAGCGGCCATGGCTTTTTTCCGCCCTGCGCTGAACCAGCATGATCTTACGGAACAACAATGGCGGGTGATCCGTATCCTGCATCAGCAAGGAGAGCTGGAGAGTCACCAACTCGCTCATCAGGCCTGCATCCTCAAACCCAGCATGACCGGTGTGCTCAGCCGTCTGGAGCGTGATGGGCTGGTGCGTCGGCAGAAGTCGAGCCAGGATCAGCGTCGGGTTTTCGTAGGGCTGACCGAGCGTGGGCAGCAGTGCTTCGTGTCGATGAGTGAGGGGATGGAAAGCAACTATCGCCGCATCGAAGAACAGTTTGGTGAAGAAAAGATGCAGCAACTGTTGGCGCTGCTCAATGAGCTGAAGAACATCAAGCCGTGAGCCAGGCAAACATCCGTGGCGAGAGAGCAAGCTCCCTCACCCCGAATAATCAATTGCGTTGAGACTTCGATCCAAACTCGGCACGGCTATCCGCAACCCTTAAGCGTTGCGTTCGCGCAGCTCCTGAAGACGATCAGCGCCACCCTCAGCCACGCGGTTCTGAAGCAGGCGATCGGAGCCACCCTCGGCCACGCGGTTCTGAAGCAGACGATCGGAGCCACCCTCAGCCACGCGGTTCTGAAGCAGACGATCAGCGCCACCCTCAGCCACGCGGTTCTGAAGCAGGCGATCGGAGCCACCTTCAACCAGCAGTTGTGCAGCCTGACCATGCGTCGCTGCACTCATGGCCGTGGCCGAAGCGACGTTCGACAGGCCGAGCCCGCCCACCAGTGCCAGGGCGATTGCCAGAGACGAAACTTTCGAGAAATTGAACATGGTGATTCTCCTTGCGCTTGATTGAGTGAGCCAGTGGCAGCGGGAGTGCTGCTGTCCGGTGATCACAGTTAAACGCGCAGGTGTATCGACGTTGTGTGTCGGCAAGGCTCGAAGTCAGCGGTTTCGTATCCATCCGCAGTTCATATACACAGCGATACAAATCTCCGTGGCCAGGCCAGGGCGAAGGCCTCGATCCATGATCACGGCTTGGCCAAGGATTGCTCCAACTGCTCCACCAACTCAGGTGTCAGGTAATGTGGGCCGTCGAACAGGTACAGCGGATAGCCGGCATAGGCGGCCAATTGTGGTGTGAGTTCGGCAACCGTGGCTGAGCGAAAGCCGCCGCCGAACTTAGGGCGGAAGGCTTCGACGATGATCCGCACGCGATCCTTCCCGAGCCGCTCACGCAGGGCGTCGGCGTAGTCGCGGGCCACCGGGGCGGTGCGGGCGTAGACGCCGACGCCGTCCTGGAAGAACACGCCAATGTCATCCGGCAACCATTGCTTGAGCCAGTCGGCGGTGGCGGCGGGGCCGATGTTGGCGCCGTCGTAGACACTGATCCACAACGGGCGCGGCAGCTTGGCCAGCAGGGCGGGCAGTTCCTTGGCGCGAGACCAACTGGGATCGACCTCGGCCGGAAAATACCACCCAGTCACGTGCAGCGGAGTCGGCAACCGGGCAATGCGCGCCGACACCGCGGCCAGTTGCTCAATATTGTCCCTGGAGCGGTTTTCACTGAAATGACCGGCCAGCCCGAGGATGACATCCTGAGCCCAGGGCGCCTTGGCGATGCGCGCCCAGTCAGGCAGCAGCGGCACGCTGGGCAGGCCGGTGCCGGGCACGAAGGCCTGATCGTCCACCACCGTCCATTGCACCAGCAGCTCGCGCACCCCCAGCTTTTCCCAGTTGCCTTTGATTCCCACGGTCTGGTTGTCTGGCTGCCAGACGATGCCAACGATGTCCGGTGCAACCTCTTGGTTCATCATGTAATACGTCCCTGTGCCTGCGCCAAGGGCCGTGGCCAGCGAGAGCGCCGCCACAGCCGTGCGACTGATGATATGGCCGAAGATTTTCAAGTGAGCGTCTTCCTGCAATTGCACATCACATCAAAGGCCTCAATAGGAGTAGGTCAAGCGAGCGAACACGCCTTTGGCGCGTTCCTCGCCAAACACCCTGGCGCGGTATTGCAGGGAAAAATCCACATAGGAACGGGGCGCGTTGTAGGCATCTTCCCGGAACCAGTAGCGTATGTTGTTGCCCACCCCGATCCCGCCGGCGTTGCCGGACGAAAAGTCGCCGTCAGCGCCGCTTTTCATCTTGGAATCGTAGTCGAACGCCGCCACGACATGGGGGAAGGTCACCCAGCGCGAGCCGGTGCCGCCGATGGCATAGCTGCGTCCCACTTGCCATTCGCTGTTGAAGTAATTGCGCGAGTCGTTGATGTATCGACCGACTTCGGCATACAGCTGCGAAGTCCACCAACTGGGCGCATCGACCCGCAGGTCGGTGCCGATACTCGAACCGTAGCCCAGGCGCGCCAGCCAATCGCCCTCGACATTGGAAGATCCGAGAGGGAAGGTGCGTTCAAAGGCGGCCATGATGTTCACGGAGCTGAAGGGTTTGATCCGGACACCGAGTGCGCCTTGCAGGGCGTCTGCACCGGTGTCCGAGTCGCTGTTCTTGCTCCACAGGGTGTCGGTGACGCGCCCGTAGAGCTCGACAAACCGCGCGTTGCGATAGCCCAATGGGCGCCAGGACAGCTCAGTGCTGTTTTGCAGCAAATCATTGCTTTGGCTGCCGCTGCTCCCAGTGCTCGGCGCGGCGCTCAGACCACTGGAACTGTTGCCGCGATAGCTGGTGGTGCTGGTCAGGCCCATCCTGCGCGAAACGTCACCCACGGTGCGACGGGTATCGAACAGTTGTTGTGCGGACATAGGCGTTTCTGCCGTTTTTTGCCCATCAATCACGCGCTTGAAATACGCCACGGCTTCGTCGTCTTCATGGACACGCATGGCGTTGTAGGCGGCGTCCTGGGCTGCCGCCGGCTTAAGGGGCTCAGTGGTGTCGGCCCTGCGGAACGCGGCGTGGGCCGTCTCGTCATCGCCGCTGCGGACCGAATCATAAGCAAGCTGCAAGTCGCTGATCGGTGCCTGCTTATCGGTGTTGACCGGCCGGGTGGCGCACGTCAGGCCGAAGGCGCTTTCCTGGCACTCCAGGATCGGTGCCTCGGAATCATTGGCATCGAGCAAGGCACTGTCGAGCAGTTGCTGGTTGGCGGCGATTTCCGGCGCCCAGGCTACGGCTTTGCGGGCCTTTTCCAGCGCGAGGGTTCGGTTGCCCTGCTGCAAGGCACGGTAGCCCTGGACCGCCAGCGGCGCCGCCAGTTGGCGGCGAATGTCTTTGCGCCGCATCAGGAGCGCGTCATCGTGGGCGAAGACCCCGAGCGCATCGCCCACAGCCTGGTCGGCTTCGACCAGAAGATGCTGGCGCTGCAGGGCATCGATCAGCAACAACCGATACTCCCGGCGCCGGGGTGCCTGGGCGATGGCCTTACGAGCCGCTTGCGCGGCCAAAACGAACTGTTCTTGATCGTAAGCCTTGTAGGCCTGGGAGGCGGCCACGAAACCCGGTGCCGCAGGAGCGGCGCGCGATGACCTAGCGACGCGGGGCTGGTCGCGCAGTTTCTTGTCTCGTTCGGCCATGGCGATCAGGGTGTGCAGACGCGTCACGTCGGCACGCAGGCGCAGGGCCTCGCGCGCTTTGGCGATGGCCAGGTCATAGTCCTTGCGCTCGTAGGCGCTGTAGGCTTGGTTGGCGGCGGTGTAGGCCGGGCCGGACAACGGCAGCGGCAACGTTTCGGCAGCCGCCAGGGCTGGTATCAGGCCCAGCCCCGTGGCCAATAGGGTCAAAAGGGCGCGGTTCATGCCGGAAGCTCCATGGGGTAGACGCTGTGCTGACGCGCCGCCACCTGTTCGATAGTGGCCCGGGGCAGCACGCCGCTGTCGACCAGGTAATCGCCGATCCGACCGTGGTGCTGCGGTTGATACTGCAACATGGCGCGGCTGAACTGATCGCGATCAAGCAGGCCCATTTCGATCAGCAAGTCACCCAGCAGCGGTGCACTGGCATTGGGTACGGCGTGGCCGTTGCGTTCCGGCAACTGGCGCAACAGCGCGAGAATTTCACTTTCCCGGGCGATCAACTGCACCGGCTCGCTGCCCAGCTCAATGCTGATCTGTTGCAGGCCTTCGTCGGACAGGGGGTTGGCCACGGCGATCTGTTCGCAGCCGTCAGCGTTGCGGCCCAGAGGTATTACCCGCCAGCGCAGAGCAAATTCGCCAGTCAGTGACGACGTTGAGGCGGCGGCTTTTTGCGCCACGTCGAAGACCCGGGGCAGGTCATTCTGGAAGGCGATGGCTTCGGCCAGGGTTTCGTCGTCCAGCCAGCCGTTATTGAGCAAAATGCGCCCCAGCGGCATGTTGCGCGATTGTTGTTGGTCCAGGGCGCTTTGCAAGTGGGTGTCGGTAATGGCCTGCCAGGACAGCAACACACTGCCCAGACGGCGTGGTGCGATGGCCACCAGGTCGGTGGAAGGGAAGTCGTGCATGGTCTTGTCCCAGACCAGTTTGCGATTCATCACCTTGCCCACCAGGAACATTCGCCAGGCTCTGGACGCGGCCATGAAGTTGACGAAATTGCCCACCAGCATGCGCGGGATCGACAGCAAGCCATGCTGCCAGCCGTACAGCACAGTGGTGAAGTAACACCGGTGCAGGATCCGCCAGAGTAGGGCAATGCCGTTGGCCACCAGCAGGTATTTGATCAGGTCGTTGGTTTCAAAGGGCGTCGGGAAGGTGACGTCCCACCAGCCGCTGTTGCGCAGAATGATCAGGCCCAGCAGTTGCACCAGAATCACGTAGGCGATGATGCTGACGAACGCCGTCACCACGCCCTTGCGGTCGCGAAATAGCAGGTAGCGGTTGGCCAGCGAGCCGTTCCAGCCCATTTGTTCCCAGCCTTGCAGGCCGATGCCCAGGGTCCAGCGGGCTTTTTGCCGGAACGCCGTGCGGAAGGTATCCGGGAAGAACTCGCGCACGCACAGTGGCATCGTCAGGGTCGATTCGTAGGGCTTGCGGAACCAGGATTTGCGCAGCACCCGAAACTGCACCGGGAAACGCACGAAGATCGCATTCATGCCGACCTTGGCCAGCCGCGCGCCGACGTCGTAGTCCTCGGTGAGGCTGTCGGTGTTGAATGGCTGGTTTTCGGTGGTGCCGGCCAGCACCCGCAGCGCGCGATGGGAGAAACAGGTGCCGACGCCAGCCGAGGGCACGGTGTCGGTCATGCTTTCACGCACCACCAGGTCCTTGCCGTGCCATTCGGCGAACTCGTCCATGTAGACCCCTGCCACCCATTCGTACCAGTTGCGCTCCAGCGACACCACCGGTAACTGGATCATGTCCTTGCGCGGCAGCAGGTAGTTGAACAGCCGCAATTCCAATGGGTGCAGCACATCTTCGCTGTCGTGCAAAACGACACCGGCGAAGGTCATGCCATGGGTTTTCTCGTGCAGGAAGATCGCCTGGATCACCCAGTTCAGGCAGTCGGCCTTGCAGGTCGGTCCGGCATGGGGCACTTCCACGCGGTGCAGTTGCTTGTAGCGCCGGCGCATCCGCTCGACTTCGTCGATGGTGCGCTGGTCGTTGACATAGGTGCCGACGAAGACCACGTAGTTCTGGTAATCGAGCGTCGAGACCATGTTCTCGATCATCGGTGCGATGACGTCGTATTCCAGCCAGGCTGGCACCATGATCGCCAGGGGCTGTTCGTCCCGGGCCAGCAGTTGGTCGACGGTGAGCGACCGGTATTTGCGGTCCGCGGTGAGCTTGCGGTACAGGCGGCGAGACCAGTACCACAGGTCAATGATCAGGTCGTCCAGGCTGGAGATCAGGATCACCACCGCGACGACGATGGTCGCGGTTTCCAGATAGTTGTAGTAGTGGGCCAGCCAATAGGGCCAATAAAGCGACGTCATCGAAGGTTACCGTTACTGGCGATTGCGACGGGCGCTACGGCCAGCCAGCAACAGGAGGAGGAACAACACGAGGGCGCCAGGGATCAGCCAGAGCAGCGAAGGTTTACGCCAGGCATCCAGCCCTTTGGGTTCTTCACGGCCGATCAACCGACTGCCACTGGGATCTTTGCTGTCGATGATCGTCACCGCGCCGCTGTCGCCGAGAATCGCCACATCGCCACGGGTCAGCACAATCGGCTGGGCGAAGTCGGGCGCTTGACTGCCCAGGGTCCGATACACCAGGCCATGCTGTCCCGAGGCTTGCACCACTTGTAGCGAAGCCAGTTGGTTGAGCGGCTGCACATCCAGCAGTAACTGATCTGCATGGTTGATGCGCAGGCGCCCCTGTTCATCGACCAGGACCGATTCCTTGCTGTCCTCAAGCGGCAATTCGAAGGCCAGGAAGGCTTTGTCCGGGCTGACCACGGCTTTGGGATCGGCGCTGACGTTCAACTGCGCGCGCAACGGTGAAACACCGGCGGCATCGGCCACCGAGATCACCCGGGCCAGACTGGCGGTCGGTTGGTCGAGGTATGCCTGGGGAACGAGGATCTGGGTAGCCACGGCGAAGCGCGCGGCCATGCCGGAGAAACCGTCGTCCAGGGCAATTTTTTCCAGCACGATATGGCTGCTCGGCAGCACCGCTACCGGGAACGCCTGGGGTGTTTCCAGGCAGCGATCGCTGACAGGCTGGCGTTGGAATGAGACGCGCAATACGTTTTTTGAAC
Organism: Pseudomonas tehranensis; assembly: GCF_014268615.1. Lineage (GTDB taxonomy): Bacteria > Pseudomonadota > Gammaproteobacteria > Pseudomonadales > Pseudomonadaceae > Aquipseudomonas > Aquipseudomonas tehranensis. Next base: position 10,889 of record NZ_JABWQV010000047.1, read on the forward strand.
CCAGGGCATAGCTGGGGATATGGGCCTGGATACGTTGTGATTGACCATCGGTGGTCAACTGCTGGGCACCGATCAGGAAGTCGTTGAAAAACAGCGAGGCCACGGGCGGGGTGTGTGACGCCCCCGGGGCGGCGGATAGATCCACCACGGCTGTTACCGGCAAGCGACCGTCATACGCCACGCTGCCCAAGGGGAACGAAGTGCTCCAGTCGAATCGGGAGGCCACGTCATAGGTGCCGGGTGCGCCGCCCAGTCGCGACAGGGCCACGCGGCCATCGTTGCTCAAAGGTGTTTGCGCTTCGCTGACGGTCAACTGCCGGCTGCGCGCCAGTTTGTTCCACGCTGAACCGAGCAACGACAGGGCTTTGCCGGTGGCGTGCGGGGCGATCATCAGGACCGGGCGCGTGCCCAGCAGCGCCAGGCGCACATCGTCAGGACCGGTGCCTGCCGTGGCTGCGTTGACGTGTTGTTCGCGCCATTGGGTCAAGGCACTGGCCGCGGTTGGGTCGACGCTCTGGATCTGACTCTGCAGAGCATCCAGGGACTGATTGATGGCCTGGAGCAGTTGCGGGTCGTTGATGGCCAGGTCGGCCTGTACGTTCGGGGTTTGCCCCAGCATCAGCAGTGCGCCGATCTCAGCCGGGTTGGCCAGGCGATGCTGGCCCTTCGCGTTGAGGCTGGCGAAGGCGGGGAGGCTCAACAGTTCGGCCGGGATGCGCAGAGCGCTCAGATTCACACTGTCTTGTACGGCAGGGAACGGCACGATGCGGCTGTGCTTGCCCATTCGCTCCAGGGCCACGCCCAATCGCCAAGCCGCGTCGTAGCTGTCGGCGGACAACGAACCGGGTGCGACCAGGATCCCGGGTTGAGCAGGCAATGCCGTCCAGGCGGCGCCGACATCCTGCAGTTGGCGGGCGTCGAAGCTGTAGTTCAAGCGTGTGTCGGGCTGGATCCGCAGCACGTTGCCGATGACCCGGTCGTCCTCGCACAACGGCCGGGAGACCACTGAAGACCAGGCAATGCCCAGCCGCACCAGACCGTTGTCGCGCGGGGCCTTGTCGACGCCCAGCGTGGCGCTGGCACTGCCCTGAGGCTCGCTGAGTCCTTCGGCGCGCACCGGATAGCCATCGAGCGACAGCAGCAGGGTGTTGCGACCTCCTTCGCCATTGAGATAACTGGCGTCCAATTGCAGGGTCGCCTCATTAAGGGCAACCCCGGCCGGCACTGGTAGATACAGTTCCCGTCGAGAATCGCTGGCGCCCAGCAGGATCGGCGCACTGATGCCCAGGTCGCTTAAGCGGATTTCGCGCTCCTGGCGGGTATCGGCGTTGAGCCGATGGATTGCCTGGGTGAGCGGGCTATCGGCAGCCAAGGCAAAGGTTGGCATGAGCGCGAGCAGGCTCAGGCCACAGGCAAGGGCGCTGAGCGCACCCGTAGAAAGGGCAACGGTAGGCTTCATTCAGGTAAATCTCGATCTGATAAGGGGGGAGCAGCGATTAGGAGGCGAGCAACTGGCGTGGCGCGGACAGCGTTGGGTGAGCCCAGCCTTGGAGGAATTGCGACTGGCCCACGAGAAATTCGTCCACCGGGCGCCCCATCAAGGTATCGACGATGCGCTGGCTGGCCTTGCCATCACCATAGGGGTTGGCTGCCTGTGACGCGCGGCGCCACAAGGCCTTGTCGTCGAACAGTGCGTCCACGCCGGCAATGATCGAGGCCGGGGAGGTGCCGACCAGGCGCACCGTGCCCGCAGCTACGGCTTCGGGGCGTTCGGTGACGTCGCGCATCACCAGCACCGGTTTGCCCAGGGACGGCGCTTCTTCCTGTACACCACCGGAGTCGGTGAGGATGACATGGGCGTGTTGCATCAGGCGCACGAACGCCAGGTAATCCAGGGGCTTGATCAGGTGTACGTTGAGCAGGTCACCCAGTTGTTCAGTCACCGGGCCCAGTACGCTGGGATTGAGGTGCACCGGGTAGACGATCTGGATGTCGGGGCGCTGAGCCAGGTGACGCAAGGCCTTGCAGATGTCCAGGAAGCCATCGCCAAAGTTCTCTCGGCGGTGGCCGGTGACCAGCAGCAGCTTGCGTCCGGTTTTCAGGAAGGGGAACTGTTGGTCCAGTGCTTGGCGCAGTTGGGCATCCTGCTCGATGCGCCGGGCGGTCATCTGCAACGCATCGATGACGGTATTGCCGGTCACCAGGCAGCGGCCTTGCAGACGTTCGTCCAGCAGGTTATCGCGAGATTGGGCGGTAGGGGCAAACAGCAGGTCGGCGCTGAGGTCGATGCACCGACGGTTCATTTCTTCCGGCCAGGGACTGTAGATGTCGCCAGTGCGCAGCCCGGCTTCCACATGGCCCACGGGAATACGTCGATGAAAGGACGCCATCGAAGCCACCATGGCCGAGGTGGTGTCGCCATGGACCAGTACCCGATCCGGCCGGGTCTGTTCCAGTACCGGGTCGATCGCGCCGTACAACGCAGCGGTCAGCGAGTTGAGCGTCTGGTGCGGCGTCATCACGTTAAGGGTGAAATCGGTCTTGAGATCGAACAGAGCCAGAACCTGTTCAAGCATGCTTTGATGCTGGCCGGTGACACAGATCAGCGACTCAATGCCCGGTTCGGCGGCGAGGGCCTTGACCAAAGGTGCCATCTTGATGGCTTCCGGACGGGTACCGAAGATCGACAGAATCCTGATCCGTGACTGATGAGTAGCGATGACGCCCTTCCTCGCGCAGTTTGCTGCGCCGCACAGCCGTTCGCCCAAGCGCGATCATGCGTTTGAGTAAACAAGCGAGTTAAATTAAGTGGGATCCAATAACAGGCAGGCGGGTTACGCACGCGAAAAGTTGCGTAATGGCCTATTGCAGTTTGGAGCGGCGAAGTAATAACACCAAAGAACGCGAGCGCAAAGTTTTATTTGGAGGGTGTTTCGTTGTTTTGACGATGAAGGGTTGGCGGAAGGTTAAGAAGTTGGTTTATTGTTTTGAAGTAAATAGTTTGTAATTGCCTGAATATTAAGGATTTTTAGTGATTGTTTGCGTTCTCGTAACGGCGGCTTAATCACGCAAAGACCATCGGAGCCTTATTTTTGGCGTCGCTTTATATAAAGGGGCTTAGGTGTTTGTCATTGAAATGACGCCTGTTTGTTGTCGAGGTTGGACGTGTTATAGAGTTGGCTGCTCGTCGCTAAAGTTCGGAAGTTAAATAAGGTTCAATTTTATTATTGTTTTTTCAGATCAGTGGGGTTGAACAGTTTTGTACCGGACTGGTTCATAAATAAAGTTGTTTGTTGATAAATAAAAACCGCACTTGGGCAGTGTGTGTCGAACAGGAAAAATACCGGATAAGCCGGCTCACACGGTTAGCCGATAATCGCACGCTTTGTGTGGGCCCCCTGCCAAGGTGATTGACCGAACTAACCGGTTGGTACATTTTAGGCGCAACACCTCTTGCTCAGCTTGACCAAGACCATAATAAAAAATCGAGGAACCCCCATGCGTACCCGTCTGCAAGCGCTCAGCCCCTATCCCTCGCTTCGTTGCTCCGGACCCGGAACAACGCTCAGCCGCGGTGTCCTGACCCGATAGCTTCCCGCCCATCGTTGCGGTCCTATCACGCCGGTTGCTGGATGCCGGCGCTCGACAAGTCCGGGAGGTCTTCAAGATGACAAAGGTCGTCGATCTGTATTTCAAACTGCTCAAACTGCTGATTGTGCTGTGCATGGTCGCAATGATCGTGCTGGTGTTCGGCAATGTGGTGCTGCGTTACGCCTTCAACTCCGGTATCAGCGTTTCGGAGGAGCTGTCGCGCTGGTTTTTCGTCTGGATGATATTTCTCGGCGCCCTGGTGGCGCTCAAGGACCGCGCCCATCTGGGGCTAGACAGTCTGGTCAAACGCCTGCCGCCGGCCGGCAAGCGCCTCTGCCTGGTGATCGGGCACCTGATGATGCTGTACATCTGCTGGTTGATTTTCAGCGGCAGTTGGCAGCAGGCAGTGATCAACGTGGATGTGGTCGCGCCGGCCTCGGGGTTGTCGATGGCGCTGTTCTACGCCGCCGGCCTGGTGTTCGGCGCCAGCGCCGCCGCCATCTTGGTCTACGAGCTCTACCTGGCGCTGTTCGGCAAGCTCAGGGATGACGAAATGGTCATGGTCAAGGACAACGACGCCGCCGAGGCGAGCGCCCATAACCCCATCAAGAGTACCCGCCCATGACACTGGTCATTTTCCTTGGGTCATTGATAGGCAGCATGGCGTTGGGCATTCCCATTGCATTTGCTTTGCTGGTGGTCAGTGTGGCGTTGATGTTTTACCTGGATCTGTTTGACGCACAGATCATCGCCCAGAACCTGCTTAACGGCGCCGACAGTTTTCCGTTGATGGCTGTGCCGTTCTTCATGCTGGCCGGCGAAGTGATGAACGCCGGCGGCCTGTCCAAACGTATCGTCAACATCGCCATGGCGCTGGTGGGACACAAGCGCGGCGGTCTGGGTTATGTGGCGATCATCGCGTCCTGCCTGTTGGCTTCGCTCTCGGGTTCGGCAGTGGCCGATGCCGCGGCGCTGGCGGCCTTGCTGGTGCCGATGATGGTGCTGGCGGGGCACAACCGGGCGCGTTCGGCCGGCTTGATTGCCGCCGGAGGCATCATTGCCCCGGTCATTCCACCGAGCATTGGCTTCATTGTGTTTGGCGTGGCGTCCGGGGTATCGATTTCCAAGCTGTTTTTGGCCGGAATCGTGCCGGGGCTGATGCTCGGTGTCGCCCTGGCCATTGCCTGGTGGTTCATCTCCCGCAGTGAGCATGTGCAGACACCGCCCAAGCGTTCGCGGGCCGAAGTGATACGGGCCCTGATCGAGGGCAGTTGGGCCATGGGCCTGCCGCTGATCATCATCCTGGGTCTGAAGTTCGGCATTTTCACCCCGACGGAAGCGGCGGTGGTGGCAGCGGTCTATTCGCTGTTTGTGTCCCTGGTCATCTACCGGGAAATGAAAGTCAGCCAGTTGTACGAAGTGATCCTGTCCTCGGCCAAGACCACCTCGGTGGTGATGCTCCTGGTGGCGGCGGCCATGGTGTCCTCGTGGCTGGTGACCATTGCCGACTTGCCGGGCCAGTTGGCGGCAGTGCTCGAGCCGTTCATGGACAGCCCGACCCTGCTCTTGGTGGTGATCATGCTGTTGATCATCATGGTCGGTACGGTCATGGACATGACGCCAACCATCCTCATCCTCACCCCGGTGCTGATGCCAGCGGTGACCCAGGCGGGTATCGATCCGGTGTATTTCGGTGTGCTGTTTCTCATCAACACCGCCATCGGCCTGATTACTCCACCGGTGGGTACCGTGCTCAATGTGGTGAGCGGGGTTTCGAAACTCAATATCGAAGAGATCGTGCGTGGCGTGTGGCCGTTCCTGCTCGCGCAACTGGCGGTGCTGTTCCTTTTGGTCCTGTTTCCGCAACTGGTTCTGGGACCTTTGAAATTCTTCACCGGTTGACGCCGGTGCAAGCGGTAGTAGCTCGACTTCTAAAACAATAATGATCGGAGAGTGACATGGGACAACTGATGAAAACCTTGTTGGCCGGGGCATGTGCAACGGGTCTGCTGCTGGGCAGCGTGGTCAGCCACGCGGACGAGATCCGCGAGCGTACCCTGCGATTTGCGTTCCAGAACGTCAAGGAGCACCCACAAGGGCAGGGCGCACAGAAGTTCGCTGACCTGCTGAGCGAGAAGAGCGGCGGCAAGCTCAAGGTCCGTCTGTTTCCTGGTGGAACCCTGGGAGGCGACGTGCAGACGGTCTCGGCCTTGCAGGGCGGCACGCTGGACATCACCGTGCTCAACTCCGGCATCCTGGCCGCCCAGGCAGCGGATTTCGCGATGCTCGATTTTCCCTTCCTGTTCAACAACGCCGAAGAAGCCCACGCGGTGATCGACGGGCCGGTCGGCCAGAAACTGGCGGCGCAATTGGACAGCAAAGGGCTGGTTGGCCTGGGCTACTGGGACCTGGGTTTCCGCAACCTGACCAACAGCAAGCATCCCGTGACCAAGCTTGAAGACATGCAAGGCTTGAAGATTCGCGTGATCCAGTCGCCGATCTACCTGGAAACCTTCTCCGCCCTGGGTGCCAACCCGGTGCCGATGGCGTTCCCCGAGGTCTACACCGGCCTTGAGCAGCACACCATCGACGGCCAGGAGAACCCCTTCACGGTGATTGAGGGCAACAAGTTCTTTGAGGTACAGAAGTATCTGTCGGAGACTGGCCACATCTTCAATCCCCAGTCACTGATCATCAGCCAGAAAACCTGGAACCGTCTGAATGACGATGAAAAGAACCTGATTCGCCAGGCTGCCGCCGAGGCGCAGAAGTTCCAGCGCGAAGTCACCGCTGCGAGCATGGACAAGGCCAAAGCTACATTGGCTGGCGCGATGACCGTCAACGAGATCAGCCCGGCCGAGAAAGATCGCTTTCGTGAGCGTGTGCAACCGGTGATCGATAAATTCGCCAAGTCCCTGGATGCCAACCTGGTGAAGATGATGTACGACGAAATTGCCAAGGTACGCGCCGCGCAGTGAGCTGAGCAGGGCGACACAACGGCTGATCAAAGGGCGCTGGGGCAATCCTGGCGCCTTTTTTTTTCCTTGCGATTCAGGCTATTCCAGCCGTAATGCCGGCCCCCTGAGGGGGCCGCGCAGGGGCCATTTTCCCAGTCGGGGAACGCTTGAACGGCCGCAATGTCCCAGACTGGCTCATAAGCTTGTTAAGATACATGCGCACACATCTCGTTTTTACCATAGGAACAGCGGGGCTTATCAGACCATGCGCGCCCAAGCGCGCGGATAATAAAAGGAGGTTCTCGTGGGAAAAAACCCTGTAGACGATCTATCAGGACAACCCCAGTCAACCGGCACAGAGGGGATACCAGCCCCCAGCGGCAAAGCCAATCTAATCGACACCGACTACGTGATCGGGCAAGACAATATCCGAGGTCAGTTCTCTTTCTCTCTGGATATCCACGGCAAAGTTTTCATCATCTCAGCGGCGACCATTCTGCTGTTCGTCATCGTGACGCTTGCACTGCAGAATGAAGTCGAACCGCTTTTCAGCGCCATGCGCAGTTGGTTGACCCAGCATCTGGCCTGGTTCTTCATGAGTGTGGCCAACATCTTCGTAGTGCTGTGTCTGGCGCTGATCGTCTCGCCATTGGGCAAGGTTCGATTGGGCGGTCAGGATGCCACGCCGGACCACACCTATGTGGGCTGGTTCTCCATGTTGTTCGCCGCCGGGATGGGCATCGGCCTGATGTTCTACGGTGTGGCAGAACCCATGTCCCATTACGCTGCCGCCATGGGGGGTGTCACGCTCGACGCCAGCGGGGCACGTACCGACTGGGCACCTCTGGGCGGTGCCGCGGGCGATATGAAGGCCTCCGCCGACCTGGCCATGGCCGCGACCATTTTCCACTGGGGTCTGCACCCTTGGGCCATTTACGCCATCGTCGCGTTGTCCCTGGCGCTGTTTTCCTTCAACAAAGGTTTGCCACTTTCGATACGCTCGATTTTTTACCCGCTGCTGGGTGAGCGCGTCTGGGGATGGCCCGGCCATATCATCGACATCCTGGCGGTATTCGCCACGTTGTTCGGACTGGCGACGTCGCTGGGCATCGGTGCCGAGCAGGCCGCTGCGGGGATTGAACACCTGTTTGGCATTCAATCGACCAGCGTCAGCAAAGTCGTGCTGATCATCGGCATCACCCTGATTGCTCTGTGGTCGGTGCTCGCCGGGCTGGAGAAGGGCGTCAAGCTGTTGTCCGAAATCAACATGGGCCTGGCCTTGCTGTTGCTTTTGTTCATTATCGTGGTGGGGCCAACCGTGGCGATTCTCACCGGTTTCTTCAAGAACCTGGTGACCTACGCCGAGTACCTGCCGGCCTTGTCCAACCCCTTCGGTCGCACAGACACTGAATTCACCCAAGGCTGGACGGCGTTCTACTGGGCCTGGTGGATCAGCTGGTCGCCGTTTGTGGGGATGTTCATTGCCCGCGTCAGTCGTGGCCGTACCGTTCGCGAGTTCCTGATCTCGGTGCTGCTGGTGCCTTCACTGGTATCGGTATTGTGGATGACCACCTTTGGCGGGACCGCCATCGACCAGGCCACCCTCCAGGGGCTGAGCGGGGTCAAGGATGCGGTGTTGGAGCTCAAGCTGTTTGCCATGCTTGAAGGGCTCCCCCTCAAGGAGATCACTTCACTGCTCGGTATCGTGCTGGTGATTGTGTTTTTCATCACCTCTTCGGATTCCGGCTCGCTGGTCATCGATACCATCACCGCTGGCGGCAAGGTCGATGCGCCCGTTCCACAGCGGGTGTTCTGGGCCATCATCGAAGGTGTGATCGCGATTGCGCTGTTGTTGGGCGGCGGTTTGATCGCGTTGCAAGCCATGGCGGTTTCCACCGGCTTACCGTTTGCCATTGTCCTGCTGCTGGGTTGTATTTCCCTGGTCAAGGGATTGATGTCGGAACCGCGCACCTGACCTTTTAATCCCACAGCTGGCCGACGGGGATGGACGGGCTGTAGTGAGTAGCTATTTGCGCTTGCAACAGCTCGGCCGTCGCCAGGGCATCGGTCAAGGCATGGTGGGCGTGATAGGGCGGCAGGTGGTAGCGCAAGCGACTGTCCGCCAACCGGATGGACTCGGGCGGACGGCGTAACAGTCGGTCCATCCAACGACGCTGACCGCGCACCTGCCGCGCTTCCAGCTGCATCGTGTCAATCACCGGAAAGTGCAGGCCCTCCCCGAGGTGATTGCGTAACGCCTGGTCCAGGAAGTTGCGTTCGATGGCCCGGTAATGCACCACCATGATTTTTCCCGCCATGGCTTCCAGTAATTTCTCCATGACGTCCGGCAAGCGGGGGGCATGACGGATGTCGGAGTGTGTGATGTGGTGAAACGTCACCGATTCATGACTGAGCTCTGAGGGCTTGATCACCCAGTACAGGGCTTCGCCGCAGCGTATCCGCTTAAGGGTGAACGGCAGCAGGCCGATGCTGACGATACTGTCAGTGCGCGCGTTCAGGCCGGTGGTTTCAAGGTCCATGGCCAGCAGTTCCACCTGCTCCAGCGCAGTCGCGGCGTCGACGACACCGTGTTGGTAGAACCGTTGCAGAAGCGGGTGCCGGGCTTGCTCTGCCAGAAGTTTGAAGCGTGCCGCCCAATCCAGCGTGTCGTGCCTCTTCGCAGGGGTCATCGTGACGGCCGCGCGTGACCGGGGTAGCGGAATCGCAGGAATTTCTGCGCATTGCTCAATACCTGGAACGCCTCCTTGAGGTTGTGCCGCTCAGTGGTGGAGAAACGCTCAGGTTCGATGTAGTTATCCGGTTTCTGGCCCTGTTCGATGGCATCTACCTGGTGGCGGATGCGCACCATCGACAGAAACTCCAAGGCGTAGCGTAGATGCTCAATGGCCTGCGGTTGCACCAGCTGTGTGGTGCTGATGGCGTCGAGACGATCGAAGGAATTCTGTGCCGTGGTCCCACAGGCCAGGGCGTGGATACGGATCAGGTCGGTCAGCGGCGCCGTACCACGGCCCTTGAGATTGATGATCTGTTTTTGCTTGCCGTCGGTTTCCATCACGAAGGTGCGAAAGAAACCCAAGGGGGGCGTGCGGTTCAAGGCATTACGGGCCATCGCCGCCAGGAAGGCGGGTGTCACCTTGGATTTTTCAGCGCAGAGCGCCTTGAGTTCGTTGACCATTTCCAACTGCCCATAGACCCCGTCCAGGTCAAAGAAGATGCAACTGTTGAGCAGGGTGGCGGCATTGGGCTTTTCGATCCACTGGCTGAAATACGCGCGCCATACTCGTAACGGCTGACGCCATTGCGCGTTGGTGGCCATGATGCCGCCCTTGCAGTAGCTGTAACCGCACTCTGCCAGGCCGTCGCTGACAAAGGTGGCCAGTTTGCTGAAGTATTCGTCGTGCAGGGCCGGGTCGAAACGATCATCCAGCACCAGGGCGTTGTCCTGGTCGGTGACCAGCAGTTGTTCATCCCGCGCCATCGATCCCAGCACCATGAAGCAGTACGGAACCGGCGGCGGCCCCAGTTCTCGTTCGGCCAATTCGAGCAGCCGCTGGGTGAAGGCGCGGCCAATGCCCGAGATGGCGCTGCCGATCATGTGAGCCGTCGCACCGTCGCGCACCATGCGAATGTAGGTGCCGCGCAGATCCCGCAACAGTGAGCGCAAGCCCTCGACAGACGTCTGGTTGGAGATGCTATTGACCAGGTACAGACTGCTCTGGGACTCGTGCCGGATGATGTCCGACAGGTTGATCAACCCCAGCGTGCGCCCCTTGTGCACCACCGGCAGGTGGTGGATGTTGCTGCGAAGCATGCACAACATGGCTTCGAACAACGAGTCATCGGCCTGGATGACCACCGGATCGGTCGACATCACTTCACCGATGCAGGTATCGCCGCTGCGGTTGGCGGCCACTACTCGGGTGCGCAGGTCGCGGTCGGTGACAATACCGAGCATTTTTTCCGGGTGTTGTCCGGCTGGTTCCAGGACGACGACGCAGGAAACACTTTCCTGGGACATCAACCGTGCCGCTTCGTGAACGCTGGTGTGCGGGGTGACCCAGACCAGGTCCCGGGAAATCAGCGCGCGGGATTTCAGCTGGATCAGTTCGCTGGCGCGGCCCTGGGCCTCGACGGCGGACTTGAGCCTGGAGTGTCCTTCGGCTTCGACAAAGTCGGCGAAGCTGTCATGTTGCTCGCACAGCTGGGCAAACACATCCGCCGGGATGAAGTAGATCAGGCTGTCTTCAAGGGCCCGCGCCGGAAAACGCACTTTGTTGCTGCGCAGCAGGCTGGCCTGACCAAAGATATCGCCTTCCACCAGACGGTTGTACAACTGGCCGTTACGCCGGTAGATCTCGACTGCGCCACTGCGCACATAATGCAGGTCGTGAACGATGGAGCCTGCCTCGAGAATATCGCTGCCGGCCTTGAAGTAGCTGACTTCGACGCGCTGTGCTATGGCCTCCAGGGTTTGCTGGGGCAAGGCATCGAAAGGGGGAAAACGATGCAGGTGCTCGCTGATTTCCAGTAACTCGATCTGCATGGAACCTCGTGGCTGATCAATTGAGAGACCAACATGCCAGTTCCTGGGGCCGCACACAAACCCGGGATGAGCGGCTTGTGTGCGGCGTCGGTGTTGTCACGGCTGCTGGGGCACCGCCAGCCATTGACCGATGACCTTCTGGTAGCTGCCATTGGCTTTGCTCAGGTGCAGCCACTGGTCAACGTACATTTTCCAAGTGATGTCGTCCCGCGGCAGCAGGTAAGCCTTCTCGCCATACTGCAAGTACTGACTCGGGTTGACGGCGCAAAGACCGGGTTTGAGCTTCTGCTGATAGAGCGCTTCCGAGGCGTCGGTGATCATCACGTCGGCCCGCTTGTCCAGCAGTTCCTGGAAGATGGTTACGTTGTCGTGGAACTTGAGTTGCCCTTTGGGCAGGAACGCTCGGACGAACGCTTCGTTGGTGCCGCCGGCCGGTTCCACCAGGCGCACCGAAGGCTGGTTGAGCTGCTCAATGGTCTGGTAGCGCGCCTGGTCCTCGCAACGCACCAGTGGGATTTTGCCATCCACATCCAGTGTGGTGCTGAAGTTCGCTTTTTTCTGACGCTCCAGGGTCACGGAAATCCCACCCATGCCGATATCGCATTTACCGGCGACCATATCCGGCATCAGGGTTTTCCAGCTGGTCTGCACCCATTGAACCTTGACCCCGAGGCTGGCGGCCAGCGAACGGGCCATGTCAATGTCGATCCCCTCGTATTCACCTGTTTCGGCTTTGTAGGTGTAAGGCTTGTAGTCGCCCGTCGTACATACTTTCAGCTCGCCGCGCTGCAGGACCTGATCAAGGTGTGAAGGGGCTGGTTCGGCTAGGGCGTTGCCGCAGAACACCAGCAGACCACAGAACGTCATTGTGTTTGTTATGTTCTTCATACGGATTGCACGTCTCGCAAGGGAGGGGACAAGACAGCCAGTGTAGTGAAAAGGTTGGCGGGCTGTCATCGCAGTCTCAAACTTCGCAGGTGTGCTGCCTTTGCCTCTGTCATCATGGGCGATTGCAGACCTGGGTCAGGGGAGAAACACGTTTCGGATGGACGCATCAGTCGTCAGAATTACGCTTATGTTGATGGTCCCAGGGATCTTGTCGGTCTTCGGGATTGCGTTCGTCTGCGCCTGGCTTATCGACAAAAAACGCAACTATCTGCTGCTCCTGGCCGGTGGCTGTGGCCTGTTCGCATGTGGCGCCATGTCGCAGATTTTCGGCTGGCCTCCGGGGGTCGGGTCCAATGCCATTGTGTCCGGCGCGCTGTATACCTCGGCGGTCCTGGCAGTGGCCGAAGGCGTTTTGCTGCGTTCGCAAAAACGCCTCGGCTGGTGGCTGGACGTTGCCGTGGTGTGCGTCATTTCCCTGGCTCTGGCCTGGTTCTTTTATATCGACCGCAACCTGCTTGCGCGCATCTACGTCCAGAACTTCGGGTATGGTGCGATTTTGCTTGTGGCGGCGGTCAAGCTCAGATCGCTGTTACGCGGGCGACTCGTCGACAAGGCGCTGTTCTGGGTATTGCTGGTCTTCGCGTTGCATTTCTTTCCGCGGACCCTACTGACCGTCGGGCTGTCGGTGCCTCTGGACCGGGTCGCGTTCGCCAACTCGGTGTTCTGGCAGGCGCTGCAGCTGTCCCTGGCGGTGCTCGGCGTCGGGCTCGCCTTTGTGATTCTCGCCGCGGCCATTGCCGACGTGATTGATGACCTGCGTCGCGAACGCGATTTTGACCCGCTGACCGGCGTCCTGAACCGGCGAGGCTTCGAGGATCGGGTGTCGCAGCTGCTGATGAAGAGCCGGCGCGGCACGACAGCGTTGGCACTGTGCGATATCGACAACTTCAAGAACATCAACGACAGCCATGGTCATGACGTGGGCGATAGCGTCTTGCGCGAGGTCGGGCAGTTGCTGCGTGTCTCGGCGCGCAAACGGGATATCGTCGGTCGGCTCGGCGGCGAAGAGTTTGCCGTGTTCCTGCCGGACACCGATGCCCAGGAAGCACATGAGTGCGCGGAACGCTTGAGAACGGCCATCGAGAACGGTGGTTCGGCCACACTGGAGGCTGTCGGCCCGGTCACCGCGAGCTTCGGTGTCGGGAGTCTAGGCCCCAGGGAAACCTGGCAGGATCTCTACAAACGTGTCGATACGTTGCTTTACCAGGCGAAGCGAACCGGGCGCAATCGCACGGTGGCCGATGATATTGCGGGGCGGATCGACAGGCCCGCCGAGGTTCAATCATAAGCCGCGAGCGTGAGCCGGGTTCCTAGCGCGAAATGATCCCGTGATCGATCGCATATTTCACCAGAGCCGCGGGTTTATCGATGTTGAGCTTGCGGCGGATACTCAAGCGATGGGTTTCGACGGTGCGCACGCTGATGTCCAGTTCCCGGGCCATTTCCTTGTTGTTCAGCCCCTGGACCATTTTGTACAACACCTGACTCTCGCGCGGCGTCAGCTCGTTGTCGGTGGTCGGGTCGGTGGCCAGCCGTTGGGCGATCTCGGCACTGTAGAAGGTGCCACCGCTGATGATGGCTTCAATGGCCGCGATGATTTCCCGCGAAGGGGCATTCTTGAGCACATAGCCGCTGGCGCCGGAGCGCACGGACTCGCTCACATACTCATAATTGTCGTACATGCTCAGGATGAGGATCTTGAGGCTGGGGTATTGCTTGCCTAGCAGACGGGTCAGCTCAAGCCCGTTCATGTCCTTGAGGCTGATGTCCATCAGCAACAGGTCCGGTTGGCAGCGCCCGACCATCTCGATGGCCTGCGCACCATTCTCGGCTTCGCCCACCACGTCCAGTTGGGGCATGACGGACAACAGGGCCCTGATGCCATCGCGGACCAGGGAATGATCGTCGACCAGCGCGACGCGGATCACAGAGGGCAGGTTCATCGGCAGGTGCTCTTGTCAGGTTGGGCGCGCATCAGCTTTGTGTCGCCATCATGTTCATGGGCAGCAGGATATCCAGCTCGCTTCGTCCCGGCACCGAGGTCATTTCCAGCCGTCCGCCGAAATGCTCGACCCGCTCGCGGATATTACGCAGGCCGATGCCGGCGTGGCCACGTTCGACCTGCGGGACGTTGAAACCCATCCCGTCATCCACCACCGTCAAGCGCAAGGACTGGCCGGACCCGAACAGGGTGATGCCAACACTTTTCGCCCCGGCGTGACGCTCGATATTGGTCAAGGCTTCCTGAGCAATGCGAAACAGCGAAACCGGTGCTCCATTTTCCAGGCGGCAATCGAATTCGTTGCTTTTGTACGACACTTCAAGCCCGCTGCGTTGCTGGAATTCGGCCGCGAGCTGGCCGATGGCGGCGGACAGGCCCAGGGTGTCGAGCAGGGAGGAGCGCAAGTCGTGGGAGATGTTGCGGATCTCGCCAATGGCTTCCCCCAGCCGGTCTGTCGCGTTCTTCAGGATCCCCAGGCCGTTTTCCTGGCCCTTTTCGAGGACGTGACTGGCCAATTCAAACTGGAATTTTATCGACACCAGCAATTGGCTGATGCCGTCGTGCAGCTCGCGTGACACCCGCGCGCGTTCCTCTTCCTGCAAGCTGACGATGCGCTGGTTCAGCCGTTGCAGCTTTTTGTCGGCCAGGCGATGTTCGCTGACGTTGAGGGTCATGCCGCCGGCAAACACCAGCAGGACCGCCACCAGTGCAATGGCGGCGATGGCCTGCATGGTGGTGTGGATGCCCTGGGCCACTTCAGCGCGGGCTTGTTGGGTGGCGCGCTCGACATCCTCCAGGTAAATCCCGGTCCCGAGCATCCAGCCCCAGCGATCGAGCATCACCACGTAGGCCAGCTTGTCGGTCACCTGGCCGGAGGAGGGCTTGTTCCAGGCGTAGCGCTGGAAACCTTCGCCGGATTCGGCGCTCTTGAGCAATGCCTGGATCACCGGCAGACCCTGGGGATCCTTCATGTCCCAGAGGTACTGGCCCACCAGTTCGGACTGGCGGGCGTGCATCAGGCTGCGACCCTGGCGGTCGTAGACGAAAAAATAGCCATTGATACCGAAACTGAGTTTGCGCAGTTCCTCCAGCACCTGCTGCTGCGCGCGTGCGTCGCCCTGACCGTTGTTATACAGCGGGGCGATCAGGCTTTGCGCCATTTCGACATAGTTTTTCAGCTCCGCGCGCTTGCTGGCCAGGATGCTGTCTTCGATCAATTGCGCCTGTTGATCACCCAACTGGCGATTGAGCGAGATCACCAAGGCGCAGATGACAGCAATCGCCAGGACCAGGGGCAGAATTCCCAAGGCGACGATTTTGTGTTTGAGCAGCATGTGTACTCCTGTCCAGGCTCGGCGGGGGAGAGGCGGATGGCGGGCATCATATGCCAAACCTACGTGGGCTCAATAACTCTACCGGACATTAGGCACAAGACCTGTGGGAGCGGGCTTGCTCGCGAATGCGATAGGTCAGTGGCATCTTCGTTGACTGGCACACCGCATTCGCGAACAAGCCCGCTCCCACAGATGGAAACGGGTTATCTACGTAGAACTACGTAGATGGCCCGTACGTAGTACTGCGGATTTATTTATTGACGGCTTCCACGGATATTGGGCCGGCTCCGAATAGTCGGGGCACACTATAAAAACAATCGCCGCAATCCACTGGATATCGGCAGGAGACACGCAATGACAACCCGTCTGGTTAAACACCTTGCCTGGTTTGCCGTGGCTGTTCTGGGAGCTTGTGCGTTGAGTGTCGTGGCCTTGCGCCGCGGCGAACCGATCAACGCCCTCTGGATCGTCGTCGCAG
>NZ_JABWQV010000470.1 GCF_014268615.1 Pseudomonas tehranensis
CCACGGGTTCAATCCAATCCTTGAATCGGGGAATTTCCCCTACAACCTCTTGGGAAATCCCTCGATCCACGTCCTTCAAATGTGCGACACGAGGCTACGTCACCTTGCGCCTCAGCCTACGACTGCGCCAGAATTCGCCGGCTTGTTCACCTTGGATCCCATCGGTACTTTGGTTCTCGTCACTGCCCATCAGTGATCGGGTTTAGTAGCTCGGTATCCAAGATGTTCATTGCTCCATTCAGTCAGGTATTCCTGCACTCAATGGTGGCTGTGCGCAGGGCGCCTTCGGGTGCGCCGGTTTCTTGGATCCCCGGTCTACTAACCTGCGTACAGCTGCCACTCTCTTCGTTTAGTAGCGAATCGGTGGCGGCTCCAACTTAAGGATCTAAGAACCATGTTCAAGAACACTCCGAATCCCCCTAATCCCGACGATCACATCTCCCACAGCCAGTCTGCCAACGCCAAGAAACTCGACGAAGCCGCCACCCGAGCCTTGGACTATTACCTCAAGCCGAAAGCCGACAAAGAAACATCCGACTCACTCGACACCCTTTTCATCATCGCCCCTAACATCGACGCCGAATGCCTGCTCGCCAACCTCAGCGAAACCCTGGCCTCGGCCAATGCCATGGTCAGTGACCTGGCGTTCGACCTGGAGGGCTCGCGACGGCATATCGCGCTGGGGGTCCAGCAAATGATTGAGCTGGGGCAGTTGTTGGCGAATCGGGCGTTGGATGTGGTTGAGCCGAGGTAGGCGTTTTTGATCGTTCCCACGCTTTGCGTGGGAACGATCGATCAAGTGTCGTAATGCCGACCAATATTTTCATCGACTGTGATGCCGCGCTCCCACAGGGGAAACGCGGTTCCACCAAGAACCAGGCCGGCTATCAGGCCGCCTCGCGGTGGACGTTGATCTCGGCGCCCCATTAACCACGCTGGCTGAACGAAGGTATTGCGCAGTGGGCAACCCGGCATGGATGC
>NZ_JABWQV010000471.1 GCF_014268615.1 Pseudomonas tehranensis
AAACCCCGCAGGTTCTGCCTGCGGGGTTTTTCTTTTTCACCACTTGCCCGTGCTCATCCCACCGTCCACCGGCAAAATCGCGCCGGTCGTGAAATCAGCGCCTGCCAGGTACAGCACCGCTTCGGCGATTTCCTTGATGGTGCCCACACGACCGGCCGGGGCCAGGTTATTGAGAAACTCACGATGGGCCGGGTCATGCATAGGCGTGTCAATGATGCCCGGTGCAACCGCGTTGACCTTGATGTTGTGAGGCGATAGTTCCAGCGCCAGGGCGCGGGTCATCTGGTTGACCCCGCCTTTGATCAATACCGGCAGCGCCGCCGGCACCTGGATGTTCGGTTGCAGGGCCACGGCGGCCGAAATGTTGATGATGAAGCCTTGCTGGCGCCCGATCATGTGCGCGGCAGCCGCCTGGCTGGCGTAGACCAGCCCCTTGAGGTTGGTGTCCAGCAGCGCTTCCAGGTCCTGGGGGCTGTATTCGATGAAGGGTTTTGGCAGGAAGAAACCTGCGTTGTTTACCAGTCCGTCAACGGCGCCGAAGACCTCGATGGCCTTGGCTATAAGTGTGGTTGAAGTGGCCGGGTCAGCAATGTCACCGGCCACGCCAAGGAAATTCGCCGGATGGCCGAGCTGTTGCGCGGCGCTGTCCAGGCCGGACTGGGAGCGGGCATTGCCCACCACGTTATAGCCGCGATCCAGGAACGCCTGGACCAGACCCAGGCCGATGCCGCTGGAAGCGCCGGTGATGATGACGGTTTTGTTGAGGTTCATGATGGGACTCCTGATCAATTGAATTGAAACCGTTGCGCCGATGTTGGCGGTGGTTGGGATCAGGGTATTGATGCGTCAAAGGTTGATAAATAGGGGGTCTGGTATTTGAGTTGATACCTGATGTAATCAATTGTTTGATCACCACACTAGCTAGTGTGGGAGCGGGCTTGCTCGCGAATGC
>NZ_JABWQV010000472.1 GCF_014268615.1 Pseudomonas tehranensis
ACCCGAGCGGGAGCAAGCTCCCTCGCCACATTGTGCTCGGGCCATCCAGGTCATGCGCTGTGCTGAAATATGTGTTAAAAATCCTCCGCTGCCATAAACCATGGCGGCAAAAACGTTCTCAGGGCGGGGTGCAATTCCCCACCGGCGGTAATTGCACGCAAGGTGCATAGCCCGCGAGCGCTTGGCGATACACGGCTTTTGCGGTGTAGTGCCAAGGTCAGCAGACCCGGTGTGATTCCGGGGCCGACGGTCATAGTCCGGATGAAGAGAGAACGGGATCGGCACCCAAGGGCCGTCTGCGACTGTCTGCGCGCGACGCACCCTCGAATCCCCTTCGATTCATGACGCCCTGTTTTTTACACAAACAGGAACCAGAACATGCAACCCACCGCAATCGACAGCAAAACCAAAAGTCATCCCGGCGAGCGCGTCGCGTTCATCCAGGCCTGCTGGCACAAGGAAATCGTCGACCAGAGTCGTAAAGGCTTCGTCGCCGAAATGATCAGCCAGGGTTACCAGGAAAGCGATATCGACTTCTTCGAAGTCGGCGGCGCCTTCGAGATCCCGCTGCATGCCAAACTGCTGGCCAAGTCTGGCCGCTACGCCGGCATCGTCGCCGCCGGGCTGGTGGTGGACGGCGGTATCTATCGTCACGAGTTCGTCGCCCAATCGGTGATCAGCGGCCTGATGCAGGTGCAGCTGGAAACCGAGGTGCCGGTGTTCTCGGTCGTACTCACGCCGCATCACTTCCATGCTGGGGAAGAGCATCAGAAATTCTTCTTTGAGCATTTTGTGCACAAGGGCCAGGAAGCGGCGAAGACCTGCGCCGACACCCTGCACAAGACCCGGGTGCTGCGTCGTAGTGAGCAGCGGGCGGTAGCGGTCTAAGGCTGGACACAGATTCCCTTGTGGGAGCGAGCCTGCTCGCGAT
>NZ_JABWQV010000473.1 GCF_014268615.1 Pseudomonas tehranensis
CCCGGCGGGAGCAAGCTCCCTCGCCACGGGGGGCGCCGAGGCTGAACCCACTGCCCACCATTACTGCATCAACACCTCAACCACTCCATCCGCCGTCATGTTCACTTTGCTGGTGCCTGCTTCGACTTCAGGCGTCACGGATTCAGCATCCATGGACGCGCCTTTCATCATCATTTGCGGGCGCATGTAGGGCTGTGGATAACCGTTGCTGTTGAGGTTCAGGTTGACGATTTTGTAACCCTTGCCGCCCAGGGCCTCGGTGGCCAGTTGGGCGCGGGCCTTGAAGGCGTTGACAGCGTCCTTGAGCAGGGCGTCTTCGCTGGTCTGGCGGGTGGCGGTGGAGATGGCGAAGTCCATGCCGGCCATTTTCATATCGGTGAGCAACTCGCCAGTGAGTTTGGACAAGGCCGCGAAGTCGGCGCTTTCCAGGCGCAGTTCAGCACGCTCGCGCCAGCCGGTGATTTTCTGGCCTTTGTTGTCGTAGACCGGGTAGCTGTTGCGGCTGCCTTGGCGCAGGGTGATGTCTTTGACCTGCTTGGCCTGGCCGATGGCTTTGTTCAGCGTGGTGCTGATGGCAGCGGCGAGTTTGGCCGGGTCGGTGTTTTGTTCCTCGGTGTAGAGGGTGACGATCATCAGGTCGCGGGCGACTTCCTGGCTGGCTTCGGCGCGCACGGAAATCTGGTTGTAGTGAAGCTCATCGGCGGCCAGGGCCGGCAGGCTGGCGACGGTGCCGAGGCTTAAGGCGAGCAGGGCGGCGTGACGACTGAACGTGTGCATGAAAGCTCCTTGGGATGAGGCGCAGGGGTGAGGTCCGGGCCTGCGTGAAGGATAAGACTCTAGCTTTTATGGGTGGGTTCGCACAGTTACAACTTCTATACAGATTGCGGGTGAGAGGCTTTTTGTGGCGAGGGGATTTATCCCCGCT
>NZ_JABWQV010000474.1 GCF_014268615.1 Pseudomonas tehranensis
TGTGGGAGCGAGCCTGCTCGCGATGGGGCCCTCAAGAATTCCTCATCATCATTTTATTGAGCTGAGTCAATTAATAGACCCTGACTCATTGAGCTGAGTCAAAAGACCGGATTAGAGCGCTGCATACCATGGGACATCAATTTTAGATTCCCTCTGGAGCCCCCATGCAAAAGTCTCTGCTCAGCGCTTCCCTCGTCGCCCTCGCGCTCGCGGCCCCGCTCGCCCAGGCGCACACCGCCGGCGATATCATCGTTCGCGCCGGCGCTATCACCGTCAATCCGGAAGCCGACAGTTCCAGCGTCAAGGTCGACCGTGGCCCGCTGGCCGGCGCCGACCTGGGCGGCAAGGCGACCATGAGCAGCGACACTCAGCTGGGTCTGAACTTCGCCTACATGATCACTAATAATCTGGGGATCGAACTGCTGGCGGCATCGCCGTTCGAGCACGATGTGAAGATCAAAGGCACCGCCCTGGGTGCGGCCAACAACAAGCTCGGTACCCTCAAGCACCTGCCGCCGACCCTGAGCCTGGTCTACTACCCGCTCGACGCCAAGTCGGCCTTCCAGCCTTACGTCGGCGCCGGCATCAACTACACCTGGATCTACGATGAACACGTCGGCAGCGAAGCCAGCGCCAACGGCTTCAGCAACTTCCGGGCGAGCAACAGTTGGGGCATGGCGTGGCAAGTGGGCGCCGACTACATGCTGACCGACAACATCATGGTCAACGGCCAGATTCGCTACATCGACATCGACACCACCGCCTATGTGGACAACAACGCCGTGGCCAGTGGCACCCGGGCCAAGGTGAATGTCGATGTGGACCCGTGGATCTACATGGTGGGGTTGGGTTACAAGTTTTAACCTGCAGCACAATGGCAAGTTGACAACACATCCTGTGGCGAGGGAGCTTGCTCCCGCTGG
>NZ_JABWQV010000475.1 GCF_014268615.1 Pseudomonas tehranensis
TCCCGCTGGGTGGCGCAGCCGCCCCAAAAACTGTGAGTAGACCAGCCGCAAACCCCTGGAGAACAAAAAACCCGGCTCAAGGCCGGGTCTTTCTCAGCCAAACATCAGCTTAACGATGCTTGTTCTTATGCTTGTTCTTGTGTTTGTGCTTCTTGCCACCAGAGTGACTATCGTTGTCATTGGACAAGTTGCTACCCAGCGCACCACCGGCCGCGCCGCCAATGCCCGCGCCGATGGTGGAACCGGTGGAGCCACCCAGGCTGTTACCCACAATCGAACCGCCGGCCGAACCCAAGCCACCACCAATGGCCGCTTCCGTACGGCTGCCCTTACGCGCCCCCACCGCACTGCCGGCCGCACCCCCGACACCGGCACCGATCGCCGCGCCTGTGCTGCCGCCCATCTGCTGACCCACCACATTACCCAACGCACCGCCCAGACCACCGCCAACCGCAGCCGTACCGTCTCCAGCGGCCATCGCGCCCTGAGCAACCACAAGCCCAAGCACCAAGGTGGATAAAGTCAAACGCATGATAGAAACCTCAAGAATGCCGCATCGGGGAAAGATGGCCGGTACGCGCGGGCGTCAGTCTACGCCAGATAGCGTCGGGCCATGTCAGTTGGACAACAAACGGAGGGGTAGTTTTATGACAGGCAAAAAAAAGCCCGCTGGGGAAACGGGCAGGTATTGCGGTACTGCTTTCTAACGGATGAGCCAAGATTACGCGCCCGCTTGTGAAAGAAACGTGAAAGAAACCGTTGCTGGAAAAAAGATGGAAAATATTTATGCCAGAGGCTGGAAGGGTGTCGTGGCGAGAGGGCTTGCTCCCGCTCGGCTGAGCAGCAGGCGCTAGTACCTGCCAGGGGTATTACTCGAGGGTGGGGGCTGCTACGCAGCCCAGCGGGAGCAAGCTCC
>NZ_JABWQV010000476.1 GCF_014268615.1 Pseudomonas tehranensis
AGCGGGAGCAAGCTCCCTCGCCACAGGGGGGGCAATTACCCGGGTTATTGCTGGTAAGCGTCAAGCTCATCCTCGGCCAGGATGCGGATGTTGCGCCGTTCCATGGCGATCAGACCGCCATCCACCAGGCGATGAAGAATGCGCGAGAAAGTCTCTGGCTGGATTCCCAGCTTGGAGGCCACCAGGCGTTTGGACACCTGCAGCACTACCTGGCCGTCGCGCGGATCGCGCTCTTGAAGCAGAAAGTTGATGACCCGTCGGCTGGCGCTGGCCAGGGTCAGGTTGTCGATGTCCTTGAGGCGCTGGTGCAAATGGATACTCATACTCGCCAGAATCGCCAGGCAGACCTTTGGCTGGTCTTCCAGGGCCTTGCGGTAGTGGGTGCCTTCGATACTCACCAGCACACTGTCCTTGAGTGCCGACGCACTGACCGGGTAGCACCGGGCCTGGCTGAACAGCAATGCCTCGGCGAAGGTCTGCCCGGGCTGGATGATTTCCACCAGGTTTTCCTGGCCTTCCCCGGTGACCCGGAACAGTTTGATCTGACCGCTGATCAGCAGGAAAAACCGCTTGGCCGGGTCACCCTGATGCATGAGCGTGCTGTTGCACTCCAGGCGTTTGAGCACGGCCAGATTGCACACGTCCTCGAAGACCCGTTCCGGTAACTGGCTGAACAAATGATGACGACGCAACAGTAAAACGATGGAAGGATGAGTCAGCATGGCGTACCTCCGCGTACCGTCATGGTAGAACCCCACGCGCTTGCGGCCTATGCCTCGGCAGGCTTACCTCGGAAGAGGGAGATCATCAGGTAAACACCAATCCTGGTGGGAGCGGGCTTGCTCGCGAAGACGGTGGATCAATCAGCATGGATGTCGACTGACACGCCGCCTTCGCGAGCAGGCTCGCTCCCACA
>NZ_JABWQV010000477.1 GCF_014268615.1 Pseudomonas tehranensis
GACCGGTTTCACCCTGGCCGACCTGACCGTTGCCAACGGCAGCCTGAGCGGGCTGAGCACCAGCGATAACATCACCTACACCGCGACTTTCACGCCGAGCGTGGGCGTCAGCGATAGCACCAACCTGGTCACGCTCGGTAACACGGGCGTGGTGGACGGCGCTGGCAATACCGGCAGCGGCACCACCGACTCCAACAACTACGCCGTCGACACCCTGCGCCCGACCGCCACCATCGTGGTCGCCGATACGGCGCTGAGCGTCGGCGAAACCTCGCTGGTGACCATTACCTTCAGCGAGGCGGTCAGCGGTTTTGACAATTCCGACCTGAGCGTCGCCAACGGTACGCTGAGTGCGGTCAGCAGCAGTGATGGCGGCCTCACCTGGACCGCCACCTTCACTCCGGCCCTCGGCGTCACCGACACCTCCAACGTCATCACCCTGAACAACACCGGGGTCAGTGACGCGGCGGGCAACACCGGCACCGGCACCACCAACTCCAACAACTACCAGGTCGATACCAACGTACCGACGGCGACCATCGTGATCGCCGATTCGACGTTGAGCATCGGTGAGACGTCGTTGGTGACCGTGACCTTCAACTCGGCGGTCAGCGGGTTCGACAATTCGGACCTGACCGTCAGTAACGGCACGCTCAGCACCATGAGCAGCACCGACGGTGGCGTCACCTGGACGGCCACCTTCACGCCGAGCGCCAGCATTTCCGATACCAGTAACGTGATCACGCTGGACAATACCGGCCTGATCAACGGCGCGGGCAATGCGGGCGTTGGCACCACGGACTCCAACAACTATGTGGTCGATACGCTGCGACCCACTGCGACCATCGTCGTGGCCGATACGGCCATCGCCGCTGGCGAGACTTCGCTGGTGACCATCACCTTC
>NZ_JABWQV010000478.1 GCF_014268615.1 Pseudomonas tehranensis
CTTTCGCGAGCAAGCCCGCTCCCACAGGTTATCTGGCAAGCCTTGGAACAGCCTTCAGCCCTTAGCGCCAGAGCTGTCCGCCGTGACGGTTAAGGCCGGTGCATGAGATATGCCTCCCCCGTCACGCGAATCATCGGATGGGGGACGACCTGGCAGGTTTTGACGATGCCAAAGCCATGGCGCTCATAAAAGCGCCGGGCGCCGGTGTTCGCTGCGTAGTCGATCAAGCTCAGGCCCTTGAGCTGCAACTGATCGGCACGCTGCTGAGCCCGCTCGAGAAAGCGCACGCCGAGCCCCTTGTTACGCCAACCTTCATGCAGGGCCAGACTCGAGATATAGAGGGTGTCGGGGACTTCCATGTCGGCGTAGGGCGCCAGGACCGGATCTGTTACTGGGGCCGCCTGTGGATCATGACGCGTCACATAAGCGTGCATCATGCCGATAACCTGGCCGTTGGCCTGGGCGACAAGGCAGTTCTGGTAGGAAAAATCGACACCTTCCCGGGCATAACGCGCGGCGCCCACCTCAAGAAGGTCCTGGCCTGGCTCCGCCAGCTGGCTCCAGATGTAATCCGATGCACCCTCCGAGGAGATCCGGAACAGACGAGCGATCTCGCGGGTATCCGTGGGCAAAGCGGGACGAAGTTCAACTTCCATTGATGTGGCTCCATTGGCTGTCAAACAGCTTTTTTAGGCGCAGGTTTGAGTCACGACAACATGCCGGGGCAGCGGTTTTATGGCTGGATGTTGCAGCGGGTCAGACGGTGTTTTTTGAGTTCAGGCCTGGACGGCCTGATGAGCGGCGGGGCCGAACAGGTTATCCACAGAGCTGCATGCAGGCTTTGTGGGTAAACACATGCCCCCTGTGGGAGCGGGCTTGCTCGCGA
>NZ_JABWQV010000479.1 GCF_014268615.1 Pseudomonas tehranensis
CCCAGCGGGAGCAAGCTCCCTCGCCACAACTGCGTTCGCTTCAGTGCTGTTGAGGCTGCAATGTAGGACGTCCGAGCGAGGCTACATCGCCTTGCGCCATTGCCTACAACTGCGCCAGAATCCGTCGGCTTGTGCGCTTGGTCCCCTGCCGATAACTTGTTCCCCGTCACTGCTCATCAGTGATCGGGTCTGCAAGCCCGCCGAATACCAGGCGCATAGCCAAAGCCAATCGACACATCTGTGTTCGACTCATGGCGGCTGTGTGCGGGAGACCTTCGGGTCTGCCGGGTTCCTGGTTTCCCGGTCTTGCAGACCCGCGCATAGCTGCCACCCATCATCTGCAAGTGATGTCTGGCAGCGCCTTTTGAATAATCAGGAGCTGCACCATGTTCAAGATCACCCCCAATCCCCCCGAAGACGATTCCAAAAAACTCAACGAAGCTGCCGACCGCGCCCTCGCCTTTTACCTCGACCCCAAACCTGAAAAACCCACCTCATCACCCGGCCAGTTATTCACCGTCGTCGAAGACGCGGACATGGAATGCCTGCTCGCCAACCTCAGCGAAACCCTGGCCTCGGTCAATGCCATGGCCAGCGACCTGGCGTTTGAACTGGACGGCTCGCGGCGGCATTTTGCGTTGGGGATTCAGCAGATGATTGAGCTGGGTGAGTTGCTGGCGAACCGTGCGCTGGATATCGCAGTGCCGCGCTAACACTTCTTCAAAGTCAAGCAGCACCCGTGGCGAGGGAGCTTGCTCCCGCTGGGCTGCGCAGCAGCCCCAATGACCGGCACCTCGGTGGGTCAGGTGTTTTTGAGGAGGCTGGTTTTGGGGCTGCTTCGCAGCCCAGCGG
>NZ_JABWQV010000048.1 GCF_014268615.1 Pseudomonas tehranensis
ACGATACCGGCCTTCGGCGCAGGCACTTCCATGCTGGCCTTGTCCGATTCAAGCGTCAGGATGCTCTGCTCGGCTTCGATACGGTCACCGACCTTCACAAACAGTTCAATGACTTCACCTTCACCGCTGCCGATGTCAGGTACGCGAATGAGTTCGCTCACAAAAATTCTCCTCAGCAGTCCAGTGGGTTGCGTTTTTCCGGATCGATGCCGAACTTGACGATGGCCTCGGCCACCACCTTGGGTTCGATATCGCCACGGTCAGCCAGGGCTTCCAGGGCTGCCAACACAACGAACTTACGGTCGACTTCGAAGAAGTGACGCAGCTTCTTGCGGCTGTCGCTACGGCCGAAACCGTCGGTGCCCAGCACCTTGAATTCCTTGGAAGGAACCCACTGGCGGATCTGCTCGGCGAACAGTTTCATGTAGTCGGTCGAGGCGATGACCGGACCTTTGCGGCCGTTCAGGCATTCTTCGACGTAGCTCAGTTTCGGCTTCTGGCCTGGGTGCAGACGGTTGCTGCGCTCTACGGCCAGGCCGTCGCGACGCAGTTCGTTGAAGCTGGTGACGCTCCACACGTCAGCGCCGACGTTGAACTCTTCACGCAGGATCTTCGCTGCTTCACGCACTTCGCGCAGGATGGTGCCGGAGCCCATCAGTTGGACGTGGTGCGCCGCTTCGCGGGTATCTTCTTCGAGCAGGTACATGCCCTTGATGATGCCTTCCTCCACGCCGGCCGGCATGGCTGGCTGCTGGTAGGATTCGTTCATCACGGTGATGTAGTAGAAAACGTCCTGCTGCTCTTCGGTCATCTTCTTCATGCCGTCCTGGATGATCACCGCCAGCTCGTAGCCGTAGGTTGGATCAAAGGTGCGGCAGTTCGGGATGGTGGCAGCCAGGATGTGGCTGTGACCGTCTTCGTGTTGCAGGCCTTCGCCGTTGAGCGTGGTTCTGCCGGCGGTGCCGCCGATCAGGAAACCACGGGTCCGGCTGTCGCCAGCGGCCCAGGCCAGGTCGCCGATACGCTGGAAGCCGAACATCGAGTAGAAGATGTAGAACGGCAGCATCGGCTGGTTGTGGCTGGAGTACGAAGTACCGGCTGCGATGAACGAGCTCATGGCGCCCGCTTCGTTGATGCCTTCTTCGAGGATCTGGCCCTTCTTGTCTTCCTTGTAGAACATCACCTGGTCTTTATCGACTGGCTCGTAGAGCTGGCCGACGGAGGAGTAGATGCCCAACTGACGGAACATGCCTTCCATGCCGAAGGTACGGGCTTCGTCCGGGATGATCGGTACGATGCGCGGGCCGATTTCCTTGTCCTTGACCAATTGCGCGAGGATTCGCACGAAGGCCATGGTGGTGGAAATCTCACGGTCGCCCGAGCCGTCAAGGATGGCCTTGAGGGTATCGAGCGATGGGGTCGGCACGCTGAAGCTCTGGGCGCGGCGCTGGGGCACGAAACCACCCAGTGCGGTGCGACGCTCGCTCAGGTAGCGGGCTTCGGCGCTGTTGGGCTCCGGCTTGAAGAACGGCAGGTTTTCCAGTTCCTCGTCCTTGACCGGGATGTCGAAGCGGTCGCGGAACAACTTCAGGCTGTCGACGTCGACTTTCTTGGTGTTGTGCGCAGTGTTTTTCGCTTCGCCGGCACCGGTGCCATAACCCTTGATGGTCTTGGCCAGGATGACGGTCGGTTGTTCCTTGTGGTTGACCGCTTCGTGGTACGCCGCGTAGACCTTGTACGGGTCGTGGCCGCCACGGTTGAGCTTCCAGATCTCGTCGTCGGACAGATCGGCAACCATTGCCTTGAGTTCAGGCGTGTTGAAGAAGTGCTCACGGACGAACGCGCCGTCCTTGGCCTTGTAATTCTGGTATTCGCCGTCGATGACTTCGTCCATGCGGCGTTGCAGGATGCCGTCGACGTCCTTGGCCAGCAGTGGGTCCCAGAAACGGCCCCAGATGACCTTGGTCACGTTCCACTGGGCGCCGCGGAACACGCCTTCGAGTTCCTGGATGATCTTGCCGTTGCCGCGAACCGGGCCGTCGAGGCGCTGCAGGTTGCAGTTGATGACGAAGATCAGGTTGTCCAGCTTCTCGCGGCCGGCCAGAGAGATGGCGCCCAGGGATTCCGGCTCGTCGCACTCGCCGTCGCCCAGGAAGCACCAGACTTTCTGCTTGCCTTCGGGAATGAAGCCACGGGCTTCCAGGTACTTCATGAAACGCGCCTGGTAGATGGCCTGAATCGGGCCCAGACCCATGGATACGGTCGGGAACTGCCAGAAGTCCGGCATCAGCCAAGGGTGCGGATAGGACGACAGGCCCTGACCATCCACTTCCTGGCGGAAGTTGTTCATCTGCTCTTCGCTGATGCGGCCTTCCATGAATGCACGGGCGTAAACGCCTGGCGAGGTGTGGCCCTGGAAGTAGATCAGGTCGCCGCCGTGTTCGTCGGTCGGGGCCTGGAAGAAATAGTTGAAGCCGATGTCGTACAAGGTTGCGCTGGAGGCGAAGCTGGAGATGTGACCGCCCAGGTCAGAATCTTTCAGGTTCGTACGCATCACCATGGCCATCGCGTTCCAGCGTACCAGCGAGCGAATGCGGCGTTCCATGAACAGGTCGCCGGGCATGCGTGCTTCGTGGGTAACGGGGATTGTGTTGCGGTATGGCGTGGTGATGGCGTAAGGCAATTGCGAACCGCTGCGGGTTGCGAGTTCGCCCATACGGGTCATCAGATAGTGAGCACGGTCTTCGCCTTCTTTGTCGAGAACCGATTCCAGGGCGTCCAGCCATTCCTGGGTTTCGACGGGATCGAGGTCTTGCATGGCTTGCTCCAGGGCGGAAAGGCTACCAGAATCGGTTGCCTGAGTTTGCGACTGGCCTTGTGGGCAGACGGTATAAATTCTTGGATTGCCGAAGGTTGTTTCGGCGGCGTGTAGTTTTACTACAAATCGTCGGCCGTTTCAGCCTTTCGAATGTATAGACGAGTAGTAAAACTACACATGAGCGGCTTGTGGCCCCTCGTTTCGTTGTGAGAATAATCGTTACTGTTGGTCGTTAGCCAACTCGTACAGGTAAAAACTTGATGTCGGCTGCCAATAAAATCAGATTTTCAGCTATTTATCATCTTTGTTCGACAGTCGATCAGGTAGTGTCATCTGAAAAAACACTACATCCAGCCTTCCCCGCGCCGATCAAGGATAGACCATGAGCCTGCCCTCGCTTACCGAAGTTCCGGCCATTCTCCAGTCATTGGTCAGTCGTGCCGAGCAGTCGTTCCGTGCGGTGGTCGCTTCCCTGGACGACGATCACGGGCTGTCCACCTGGGCGCCCGAACGCTGGAGCGAGTTCAACCGTGTCGCCGCCGCCAGTGATTTTTTTATCGAGCAGAGTGTTCGTGACCCCTCGATGCTGCTGGAGCTGGTGCGCAGCGGTGAACTGGACCGCCACCTGGCGCCCGGCGAAATGTGCGCTCAGATTGGCGCCGCCGTCCAGGCCGCCGAGACTGAAGACGAACTGGGCCGCGTCCTGCGTCGCCAGCGCACCCGCCAACAGGTGCGGATCATCTGGCGCGACCTGACCCGCCAGGCCGACCTGGTCCAGACCTGTCGCGATCTCTCCGACATGGCCGATACCTGCATCGACCAGGCCTATCAATGGCTGTACCAGCGCCATAGTCAGCAATTCGGTACGCCTACCGGACGGCGCAGCGGTGAACCGCAGCACATGGTCATCCTGGGCATGGGCAAGCTTGGCGCGGTGGAACTGAACCTGTCGTCGGACATCGATCTGATTTTCGCCTACCCCGAGGGCGGCGAGACCGTTGGCGCCAAGCGGGCACTGGATAACCAGGAGTTTTTCATTCGTGTGGGGCAGCGCCTGATCAAGGCCCTGGATCCGATGACCGTCGACGGCTTCGTATTCCGTGTCGACATGCGTCTGCGCCCTTATGGTTCGGCCGGAGCGCTGGTGCTGAGTTTCAACGCGCTGGAGCAGTATTATCAGGACCAGGGTCGTGACTGGGAACGCTACGCGATGATCAAGGCGCGGGTGGTGGCGGGAGACCAGGTGGCCGGCGCGCAACTGCTCGACATGCTGCGCCCGTTCGTTTATCGCCGTTACCTGGACTTTTCTGCCATCGAAGCGCTGCGCACCATGAAGCAGTTGATCCAGCAGGAAGTGCGGCGCAAGGGTATGGCCGACAACATCAAGCTGGGTTCGGGCGGCATCCGCGAGGTGGAGTTCATTGCCCAGGCGTTCCAGTTGATCCATGGCGGTCGTGACTTGAGTTTGCAGCAGCGTCCGCTGTTGAAAGTACTGGCGACCCTGGAAGGCCAGGGTTATCTGCCGGCCAAGGTGGTCGACGAGCTGCGCCAGGGTTATGAGTTTTTGCGTTACACCGAACACGCGATCCAGGCCATCGCCGACCGTCAGACCCAGATGCTGCCGGACACTGCGCAGGACCAGGCGCGCATTGCGTTCATGCTGGGTTTTGCCGACTGGGCGGCCTTCCATGAGCAATTGATGTACTGGCGCGGTCGCGTAGCCTGGCACTTCGGCCAGGTCATCGCCGACCCGGATGAAGAGCAGGACGGAGAAAGCGAAGTAACGGTGGGCGGCGAATGGTTGCCGCTGTGGGAAGACAGCCAGGATGAAGAGGCGGCGTGTCGTCAACTGGAGGAGGGCGGCTTCGTCGATGCCCCCAAGGCGCTCAAAGCCCTGGCCGCCCTGCGCGGCAGTGCGCAGTTGCGTGCCATGCAGCGTTTGGGGCGCGAGCGTCTGGATGCGTTCATTCCGCGCCTGCTGGCCCAGGCGGTGGAGCATGCCAACCCGGACCTGGTGCTTGAGCGCGTATTGCCGCTGGTGGAAGCCGTGGCGCGCCGATCGGCCTATCTGGTGCTGCTGACGGAAAATCCCGGCGCCCTGCGACGTCTGCTGACGTTGTGCGCGGCGAGCCCGTGGATTGCCGAGCAGATCACCCGCTTTCCACTGTTGCTCGATGAATTACTCAACGAGGGACGCCTGTTCAAGCCGCCCCTGGCGCCGGAGCTGGCGGCAGAGTTGCGTGAGCGCCTGACACGCATCCCCGAAGATGACCTCGAGCAGCAAATGGAAGCCCTGCGGCATTTCAAGCTGGCGCACCGTTTGCGGGTGGCCGCCTCGGAAATTGCCGGCAGCCTGCCGTTGATGAAGGTCAGCGATTACCTGACCTGGCTGGCCGAGGCCATTCTTGAACAAGTGCTGGCCCTGGCCTGGCGTCAGACCGTGGCCAAGTATGGCGTGCCACTGCGCACTGACGGCAGCCTGTGCGATCCGGGCTTTATCATTGTCGGTTATGGGAAAGTCGGCGGTCTGGAGTTGGGGCATGGTTCCGACCTGGATCTGGTGTTCATCCACGATGGCGATCCGCAGGCGGAAACCGATGGCCCGAAACCTATCGACGGCGCGCAGTTCTTTACCCGGCTCGGCCAGCGAATCATCCATTTGCTGACGGCCCAGACCAACTCCGGACAGCTCTACGAAGTGGACATGCGCTTGCGGCCGTCCGGGGCGTCGGGGTTGCTGGTCAGCTCCCTCGGGGCTTTTGCACGTTATCAGGAGAACGAGGCCTGGACCTGGGAGCATCAGGCCTTGGTGCGGGCCCGCGTGCTGGTGGGCAGCCAGGACGTGGGTCAGGCGTTCGAGAAAGTTCGTGCTCAGGTGCTGGGGCGCAAGCGTGATTTGTCGACGTTGCGCCAGGAGGTCAGCGAGATGCGCGCCAAGATGCGCGATAACCTCGGCAGCAAGGCCACCGCTGCCGGAACCGCAGCGAATGCCTTCGAAGCCACGGCGCCGTTCGACCTCAAGCAGGATGCCGGAGGTATCGTCGACATTGAATTTATGGTGCAATACGCGGCCCTGGCGTGGTCCGAGGAGCACCCATCGCTTCTGCGCTATACCGATAACATCCGCATTCTGGAAGGGTTGCAGGAGGTCGGGCTGATGCCGGCCGAAGACGCTACCCTGCTGCGCGAGGCCTACAAAGCCTACCGCTCCGCCGCCCACCGCGAGGCCCTACAGAAAGACGCCGGGGTGATTGCAGGCGACCAGTTTGTGGAAGAGCGCCAGCAGGTGCTGCGGATCTGGCGTGAGCTGGGGCTGAGCTGAAGATTTAAATGTGGGAGCGGGCTTGCTCGCGAAGGCGGAGTCTCAGGCGACATTGATGTTGGATGTGATGGCCCCATCGCGAGCAGGCTCGCTCCCACAATGGATTTGTGGTGCTGCACACTTGAAGCAGATGATTTTCCCCTGTGGGAGCGGGCTTGCTCGCGAAAGCGGAGTGTCAGGCAATAGGGATGCTGGATGTGACGGCCCCTTCGCGAGCAAGCCCGCTCCCACAGGTTTGGATTGGCGGTGTGTTGTAGAGTGACGGCAACAGGCAGCGTCCTAAGCCACAGTGATTGTCGAGGCGGGGAGGCGTAGGCCTCCCCGCATCGTTTTTGGAAGCCACATGAATATTCTGATTGTAGGGCCCAGTTGGGTCGGTGACATGGTGATGGCGCAGACACTGTTCCAGTGCCTCAAGCAGCGTCACCCGCAGTGCGAAATCGACGTGTTGGCCCCCGAGTGGAGCCGGCCGATTCTTGAACGCATGCCCCAGGTGCGCAAGGCCTTGAGCTTCCCGCTCGGCCACGGTGTGCTGGAGCTGGCGACCCGTCGACGCATCGGCAAGTCCCTGGCCGGTCAGTACGACCAGGCGATTCTGTTGCCCAATTCGTTGAAATCGGCACTGGTGCCGTTCTTCGCCAGTATCCCCAAACGCACCGGCTGGCGCGGCGAGTTCCGTTACGGCTTGCTCAATGACGTGCGCACGCTGGATAAAGAGCGCTACCCGCTGATGATCGAACGCTTCATGGCCCTGGCCTACGAGCCGGGTGCCGAGTTGCCCAAGCCGTATCCGCGCCCAAGCCTTGCGATCGACTCGGTGACCCGCGAAGCGGCGCTGGCCAAGTTCGGTCTGAGCCTGGACCGCCCAGTGCTGGCTCTCTGCCCAGGCGCCGAATTCGGTGAGTCCAAGCGCTGGCCGGCGGAGCATTACGCCCAGGTCGCCGAGACGAAGATTCGCGAAGGCTGGCAGGTCTGGTTGTTCGGTTCGAAAAACGATCATTCGGTGGGCGAGGACATCCGCTCGCGCCTGATCCCGGGCCTGCGGGAGGAGTCGGTGAATCTCAGCGGCGATACTTCCCTGGCCGAAGCCATCGACCTGTTGTCCTGCGCCGACTCGGTGGTGTCCAACGACTCCGGCCTGATGCATGTGGCCGCCGCCCTGAACCGGCCACTGGTGGCAGTGT
Source organism: Pseudomonas tehranensis (assembly GCF_014268615.1). Lineage (GTDB taxonomy): Bacteria > Pseudomonadota > Gammaproteobacteria > Pseudomonadales > Pseudomonadaceae > Aquipseudomonas > Aquipseudomonas tehranensis. The sequence goes on from NZ_JABWQV010000048.1 coordinate 7,325, forward strand.
ACGGTTCCACCTCGCCGGGCTTTACGCCGCCGCTGGCCGAAAAAGTCGAAGTCGTACGCCTGGGCATCGAATGCAGCCCGTGCTTCGATCGCACCTGCCGCTTCGGTCATTACAACTGCCTGCGCCAGCTCATGCCGCCGTCGGTGAACGATGCCCTGGGGCGTTTGCAGGGCGCACCGGTGGAGGTTCAGTAACTTGCGGGTATTGCTGATCAAGACCTCTTCGCTGGGGGATGTGGTTCACACCCTGCCGGCGCTGACCGACGCGGCGCGGGCGATTCCCGGCATCAGGTTCGACTGGGTGGTGGAAGAAGGCTTTGCCGAAATTCCCACCTGGCACCCGGCGGTGGATACCGTCATCCCGGTGGCGATTCGTCGCTGGCGCAAGAACCTCTGGCAAACCATCAAAAGCGGCGAGTGGCGACGTTTCAAGCAAAGCGTGCGTGCCAAGAAGTACGATCTGGTGATCGACGCCCAAGGTCTGCTGAAAAGCGCTTGGCTGACTCGCTACGTCAAAGCTCCGGTGGCTGGCCTGGATCAGCACTCGGCTCGCGAACCTTTGGCCGCGCGATTCTATTCCCGTCGCCTGGCCGTGGCTCGCGGTCAGCATGCGGTAGAGCGCGTGCGCCAGTTGTTTGCCGTGGCACTGGGTTATGACCTGCCCAAAACCATGGGCAGCTACGGCCTGAATGTCGACCGCCTGGTTGAATTGCCGCGCAGCTACCCCTACGTGGTGTTCCTGCATGGCACGACTTGGGAATCCAAGCACTGGCCTGAGCTCTACTGGCGTCAACTCGTTGAGCGCATGGGCCAGTTCGGCGTCGTGGTGAAGCTGCCATGGGGCAGCCCGCTGGAGAAAGCCCGGGCCGAGCGGATCGCCAATGGCATGCGCAACGCCCTGGTACTGCCAAAACTGAATCTGGGCGGGATGGGCAAGGTGCTGGCCGGCGCGCAGGCCTGTGTGGCCGTGGACACAGGCCTGGGCCATCTGGCCGCTGCCCTGGATGTGCCGACCATTTCACTGCTCGGCCCCACTAACCCGGTGCTGACGGGTGCCTATGGCAAGGGGCAAATTCACCTCGCCAGTGATTTCCCTTGCGCGCCCTGCATGCAGAAACAATGTACTTACCCGCCGACCGCCGAAGATGCCCGTCGGTTTGACCTGAAACGCGAGCAGCCCCTGTGCTTCACGCGTCTGAATCCCGAGCGTGTTGCCAGCCACTTGAGCACGTTATTGGCTGAGGAGCCGCGCTGATGCAATTGGCTTTTGTCCTTTATAAATACTTCCCTTTCGGCGGCCTGCAGCGTGACTTCATGCGCATCGCCCTGGAGTGCCAGCGGCGCGGTCACCAGATCCGCGTCTACACGCTGATCTGGGAAGGTGACGTCCCGCCGGGCTTCGAAGTGCTGGTGGCGCCGGTCAAGGCGCTGTTCAACCACCGTCGCAATGAGAAACTCAGTGCGTGGATGGAAAAAGACCTGGCCAAGCGTCCGGTCGACCGTTTGATCGGCTTCAACAAAATGCCCGGCCTGGACGTGTATTACGCCGCTGACGGCTGCTTTGAAGACAAGGCGCAGAACCTGCGCAATTCGCTGTACCGGCGTTGGGGGCGTTACCGCCACTTTTCCGAGTACGAGCGAGCGGTATTCGCCAAGGATGCCAAGACCGAAATACTGATGATTTCCGAAGTGCAACAGCCTTTGTTCATCAAACACTACGACACGCCGCTGAAGCGCTTTCACCTGCTGCCACCGGGCATCGCCCAGGATCGTCGCCGGCCCGCCGACGCCGATGAGGTTCGCGCCGCGTTTCGTGCCGAATTTGAACTGGCCGATGATGATCTGCTGCTGGTGCAGATCGGTTCCGGGTTCAAGACCAAGGGCGTGGATCGCAGCCTCAAGGCCCTGGCCGCGCTACCTTCGCAGCTTAAAAAACGCACCCGCCTGTTTGTAATCGGCCAGGACGACCCCAAAGTATTCCAATTGCAGAGCGCCGCGTTGGGGCTTGGTGACAACGTACGCTTCCTCAAGGGGCGCAGCGACATTCCGCGTTTCCTGCTGGGCGCCGACCTGTTGATTCACCCGGCGTACAACGAGAACACCGGCACCGTACTGCTTGAAGCGCTGGTGGCCGGCTTGCCGGTGCTGGTCAGCGCGGTGTGTGGATACGCCCATTACATCGCCGAGGCCGACAGTGGCCTGGTGCTGGACGAGCCGTTCGAGCAGACGCAGCTCACCGAGTACCTGGGGCGGATGTTGGGTGACGCCGACGCACGCGCGGCCTGGAGCCGCAACGGTCTGGCCTTCGCCGAGACGGCCGACCTCTACAGCATGCCGCAGCACGCGGCCGATGTGATATTGGCGGAGCACGCACAATGAAATTGATGCTGGCCGAACCGTTCAAGAGCCTTTGGGCCGGACGCGATGCGTTCGCCGAAGTCGAGGCGCTCAAGGGCGAGGTCTATCGCGAACTGGAAGCCCGGCGCACCTTGCGCACGGAGGTGGATGGGCGTGGCTTTTTCGTGAAAATCCACCGTGGCATCGGTTGGCGCGAGATCTTCAAGAACCTGCTGACCGCCAAGTTGCCGGTACTGGGCGCGGGACAGGAATGGAAAGCCATTCAGCGCTTGCAGCAAGTCGGTGTGCCGACCATGACCGCGGTGGCGTATGGAGAGAAAGGCAGCAACCCGGCCGACCAGCATTCGTTCATCGTCACCGAAGAGCTGGCGCCGACCGTCAGTCTCGAAGATCTCAGCATGGACTGGGTCAAGCAGCCGCCACCGCCGAAGCTCAAGCGAGCCCTGATTGCCGAAGTGGCGCGCATGACCGGCATGATGCACCGGGCCGGGGTCAACCATCGCGACTGCTATATCTGCCACTTTCTGCTGCACACCGATAAGCCCGTGACCGCCACGGATTTCAAACTTTCTGTGATCGACCTGCACCGTGCGCAGATCCGCCCCACCATCCCCCTTCGTTGGCGCAACAAGGACCTGGCGGCGCTGTATTTCTCTGCACTGGACATCGGTCTGACCCGTCGTGACAAATTGCGTTTCCTCAAGGGTTATTTCCAGCAGCCGCTAAGGCGGATCCTGGCCGAAGAAGCTTCGCTGCTGACCTGGCTCGAAGGCAAAGCCAACAGGCTTTACGCGCGCAAGCTGCGGTACGGGGGCGCGCTCTGATGTCGGGTTGGGTACTGGAGCCTTCCTACGCTGAGCTGGCAGAGGATTTCGGCAGTCTTGATGCAGTGTTCGCCCTGGAGGGCGAGCGTTTGACGCGGGACCCGCTGTCCGAGGTGATTCGGGTACAGCGCAACGGCGTGAATTACTATGTCAAACGCTACACCGGGGCCGGCAAGGGGCTGCGGCGATACTTGGGTAAACCCCGGGTCAAGTCCGAATGGCAGAACCTCAAGCGCTTTGCCAAGTGGGGCATTCCCACCGCCGAAGTCGTGGCCTGGGGGCTGGAGAGACGTGGCGCAGCCTATGACCGTGGCGCGATGATCACGCGCGAACTGCCTGGCACCGAAGATCTCTCGGCATTGGCCAGTCGTCACGATCCGAGGCTGGCCAATCGTGCCTGGGTTGACGGGGTGAGTCGGCAACTGGCTGGCTATACCCGGACCATGCACGAAAATCGCTTCACCCATAACGACCTGAAATGGCGCAACTTGCTGATCGACGAGCAGTCACGGCTGTTTTTTATCGATTGTCCCAACGGTGATTTCTGGCGCGGCTTCTGGCTCAAGTATCGCATCACCAAAGACCTGGCGTGCCTGGACAAGGTAGCCAAGTATCATTTGTCGGCCACTCAGCGCCTGCGTTTTTACCTGCAGTATCGCCAGCGTAACCGGCTCGATGCGTGTGACAAGAAGCGCATCCGTCACGTAGTGAGATTTTTCGAGGGGCGTGAATGACTGATTTTCTGGCGACTGAAGACCAGTCATTGTTGCAACGCCACGGCCTGGATAGCTTCGAAGCCCTTTGGGAGCTGCAATTGGATGCGGTGGATGAACCCAACACCGCGGGTGGCGGTTGGAGCAGTGTCTTCCGGCTGGAACTGGAAGGGCGGGGTTATTACCTCAAGCGCCAGAGTAATTACCTGACCAGGACGTGGTCCCACCCCTTCGGCGAGCCCAGCTTTTCCCGGGAGTTTCGCAACATCAGCCGTTACCGCCAACTGGGGATTCCGGCCCTGCAAGCGGTGTTCTATGGTCAGCGCGATGTGGGCGGGGAGGTGCGGGCGATTCTGCTGACGCGTGCCCTGGACGGTTGGGATGATCTGGATTCATTGCTGCAACGCTGGTCGAGCCTGGCGGCGACGCAACGCGCCACCGTCCTGCAGGCTTGCGGGAAGTTGGCGCGACGCCTGCATGGCATGCGTCAGGTCCATGGTTGCTTCTACCCCAAGCACATTTTTCTGCAAGCCACCGCCAGTGGCTATCAGGCGCAGTTGATCGACCTCGAAAAGACCCGGCCGCTATTGTTCGGTCAGCGGGATCGAATCAAGGACCTGGAGCCCTTGCTGCGGCGCGCGCGAGTCTGGAGTGACGACGATGTGCGTCAGATGCTCTGCACCTACCTGGATCAACCGCTCAAGAGTGCACTGGTTGACCGCTGGATGACCCGTCTGACCGCCCGGCGCAGCCATAAGGAGGCTCGTTGATGCATTTATCCGAATTGAAGAACGCCGGCCGCAGCCCCAGCCTGCCTTTGAGCCTGGAGCTGGCGGACGCCGCCGGCCCGGCGCAATTGCAGCTGCTCTCCCTGTTGCGTGTGTTGCCGGGACAGCGCTACGTCGGTGCTGGCGTCTGGCGCGGCCGTCCGGTGTTGGCCAAGTTGCTGGTCGGCAGCAAAGCGGGCAGGCACTTTCACCGCGAACTGCAAGGCGTGCGGCTGCTGGCCGAGCAGGGGCTGACTACGCCGCTGTTGCTAGCCGATGGCCTGAAAGAAGGCGAGGGTGGCTGGCTGCTGTTCGAATTGCTCGAGGGGGCCGAAAGCCTTGGGGACGCCTGGAAACAGGTCGAGGGCCTGCCATTGCTCGCCGACGAACAAACGGCGGTACTGGCCGAGGCGTTGGGAGCGATTGCACAACTGCACAGCAAAGGCCTGTGGCAGGAAGATCTGCACCTGGACAATCTGCTGCGCCACGGCGGCAAACTCTACTTGATCGACGGCGCCGGCATCCGCGCAGAAACGCCGGGTCACCCGTTGTCGCGCAACAAAGTGCTGGAAAACCTGGGAGTGTTTTTCGCCCAGTTGCCCAAATCCCTCGAGCCTTTCAACGAAGAGTTGTTGGTGCATTATCTGCTGGGCAACGCCGAGCACGCATTGCCCATGGAGGCGCTGCAAAAACAGATCGACAAGGTATACGCCTGGCGCCTGAATGACTTTCTGGAAAAAGTCGGGCGTGAGTGCAGTCTGTTCAGCGTTCAGCGTGGTCCATTCGGTCTGCGGGCGATTCGTCGTGATGAAGAGGCGGTCATGGCGCCAGTGCTGGAGCAGGCCGATGCCTTGCTTGACCAAGGTCACTTGTACAAGACCGGTGGGTCGGCGAGCGTGGGTAAAGTCGATGTGAACGGGCGCTCCGTGCTGATCAAGCGCTATAACATCAAAAATTTCGCCCACTGGCTCAAGCGCTTCTGGCGTCCGAGTCGCGCGTGGCATGCCTGGCGCGAAGGTCATCGCCTGACGTTCCTCGGTATCGCCACACCCAAGCCGCTGGCATTGCTGGAAAAGCGTTTTCTGTGGCTGCGCCGCGGCGCCTACCTGGTGACCGAGCACCTGCCAGGGCCTGACATCATTGAGCGCCTGGCCCCTTACGTCGAAAGCGGCGCCGCTCCCGAGCCAGAGTTGCAGGCGCTGGACCGGTTGTTCGCCGGCCTGATCCGCGAACGCATCAGTCATGGCGACTTCAAGGGCCACAACCTGCTCTGGCAGGACGATCGCTGGGCGCTGATCGACCTGGATTCCATGTGCCAGCACCGCAGCCTCTCCAGCTTTACCCCAGCCTATGCCCGGGATCGCGCGCGGTTCATGCGCAACTGGCCGCAGGACAGTGCGTTGTATCGGGTGATTGATCAGCGGGTGCCCAAAGATGCATCGGGGTCTGGTTTGTGCTCAATACCCCTTGAAAAATGAGACGTGACGGTATGCCAGATTACCCCGCGTCGGCTCAGCAATTTTCACTTTTTGAGACTGAAGCCGACAAGCCTGGCGGTCAGCATAAGCCGACGCCGCCGGATGGAAAATTCAGCGACTTTATCGTGTACGTGGATGAAAGTGGCGATCATGGGATGCAGTCACTGGATCCCAACTACCCGATGTTCGTACTCGCTTTTTGCGTTTTTCATAAGCGCCATTATTGCGAGAAGGTCATCCCTGCCTTGCAGAAATTTAAGTTTAATCATATGGGGCATGATCTGGTCGGACTGCATGAGCTGGAGATCCGCAAGGAAAAAGGCGCATTCTCGAGTCTGTTTTTATCCAGGCAGCACAAGCACGCATTTCTTGACGAGCTGACCAGCATTATTGAGGCGAGCAATTTTATCCTGATCAGTTGCGTGATCGATAAAGCGAGGCTGCGTGATAAACAAGGCGGTGCAGATAACCCATACCACGTTGCTTTGGGGTTCTGTCTGGAAACACTTTATGAGTTTCTGAAAGAGAAGACCCAACAGGATGCGTTAACTCATGTGATTGTCGAGCGCAGAGGAAAGAAAGAAGATGACGAGCTTGAATTGGAGTTTCGTCGCATGTGCGACGGCGCTAACCGTATGGGTATTCAGCTTCCATTTGATACTGTCTTTGCGACTAAACAGGTTAACTCTACTGGCCTGCAGCTGGCAGATCTCGTTGCGAGACCTATTGGTATGAGTGTCCTACGTGCAGGACAGGAAAACCGGGCTTTTGATGTGCTCAAGCGCAAGTTCTACTGCAGCGGCGGGCGTGACAAGGTAGGGGAAGGTTTTGAAAATTGGGGGTTGAAGATATTCCCGCTTCCAGAAAGCGAAAAGCCCCGGTGAAACTCACCGAGGCTTAGACGCCGACCGGGATCCCCCAGTCCATTTGCGCGAAGTCTAGGTTGGTAGCCATTAGCTGTCAATGAACACTCCCCCAAGGGCCTGCCGTTTGCAGCTAGAGGCTTGCCGCTGCTTTTAAGCTATAATCCCGCCCTTTAGCTGCCCCGCGCTCCGGCGTGCGGCACATCTTTTTTCGAGGCGTTTGTCGCCTCGCATGCAGACATTAAGAGGCTAGACCCCTGTGGCATTGACGATTCTTGGCCTGTCCGGCGCCCTTAGCCATGATCCTTCCGCAGCGCTGTATATCGACGGCAAGCTGATCGCGGCGGCCGAGGAAGAGCGCTTCGTACGCGATAAACATGCAAAGAACCGCATGCCCTATGAATCGGCGAAGTTCTGTCTGGAGCAGGCCGGTATCAAGCCGTCCGACGTCGATGTGGTGGCGATTCCGTTTGCGCCAATCAGCTTGTTCGGCGAGGCGCGCTGGCACTACGCCAAGCGTTACTGGTACGCCCCGGATCGCGCCCTCGATGCGATCCTGATGGGCAACCGTCGTTATAAGCGTTATCGCCGCAAGATCGTCTGGTGCCTGGAGCAACTGGGTTTTGATCCGAAAAAAATCAAGATCGAGCCGGTCGAGCACCACCTGGCCCACGCCTCCAGTGCCTACCACTGCTCCGGATTTCAGGAGAAAACCGCGATCCTGGGCATCGACGGCAAGGGCGAATACGCCACGACCTTCTTCGGCTACGGCGAAAACGGCAAGATCCACAAGATCAAGGAATTCTTCGACCCGGATTCCCTTGGCGGCCTGTACGGCGCGATCACCGAGTTCCTGGGCTTTGAAATGCTCGACGGTGAATTCAAGGTCATGGGCATGGCGCCTTACGGCGATGCCAGCAAGTACGACTTCTCGCGCCTGGCCTCGTTCGAAAACGGCGAGCTGGTGATCAATACCGACTACGCCAACGTGATCGGCCTGCGTCGCTATAAAGAGAAGGGCAAGGGTTTCTACTTCTCGCCGAAGTTGATCGAGTGGCTCGGCCCGAAACGGGAAGGCGACATCGCCGACGAGCCGTACATCCACTACGCGGCCAGCATGCAGGCGCTGTTCGAAAAGCTCGCGCTGCAGATGATCGACCACTATCTGGGCGACGTGCTCAAGGAGACCGGCAAGCTGGCGTTCGCCGGTGGCTGTGCGTTGAACGTCAAGCTGAACCAGAAAATCATCGCCCGTGACGACGTCAAGGAACTGTTCGTGCAACCGGCTTCCGGCGACGCCGGCACCGCCGTGGGGGCGGCAGCTTATGTGTCCCACGCCCGTGGCGTGCCGGTGGAGAAGATGGAACACGTCTACCTCGGCCCGGCCTACAGCAACGAAGACGTCATCGCCGCCTGCGCCCGCCATCCGAGCAAGCCTGCGTGGCGCAAGATCGACAACACCCCTGAGCGCATTGCCAAGATCATGGTCGACGGCAACCCGGTGGCCTGGTTCCAGGGGCGCATGGAGTTTGGCCCGCGTGCCTTGGGCGGTCGCTCGATCATCGGTTGCCCGAGCGCCAGCGGCGTGGCCGATCGCATCAACGAACAGATCAAGTTCCGCGAGCGCTGGAGGCCTTTCTGCCCGTCGATGCTCGACACGGTTGCACCGCAGATGATCAAGGTTGATCACCCTGCGCCGTTCATGACGTTCACTTTCGAAGTGGCCGAAGAGTGGAAAACCCGCGTGCCGGAAGTCGTCCACGAAGACGGCACATCCCGGGCCCAGGTACTCAAGCGCGAATACAACCCGCGCTACTACGACATGATGAAAGCGCTGGAAGTCCTGACCGGCAATGGCGTGTCCCTAAACACCTCACTCAACCGCCGTGGCGAACCGATGATCTGCTCGCCCACCGACGCACTGAACATGTTCTTTGGCTCAGACCTGCAATACCTGATCATGGAGGATATTCTGGTGGTCAAAGACGGCGTGGATGCCTATGACACGTTCGGCTGAGCGGCACGTATTGCAGTTCTGTCACGGTTACGATGGGCCGTTCCTCGACTGCGCCCGTCAATATGCCAGTCTGTTCGCAGGCACTGGCTATCGCGTGACGACGGTGTTTCTCACCGGGGCGGCCGATACGGAAGTGGCCGCCGGTTGCGCCTCTGACGAGGTGCTGTTCATGGAGTACAGCTCCAGTGCGATCAGAGGCCTGAAGCTGGGTGCAATCAGCGATTTGAGAAAGATTGTCGCCTCGCGAAACTTCAGTTTTTGCATCGCCCATCGCTTTAAGCCGATCTATATCACCTTGCTCGCTACCGGCCTGCCGGTGATCGGAGTGCATCATGCGTTGGGGGACTATCAGCGGTTGACCCGACGGGTGTTCGTCCAGTTTTTCCGCAAACGCCTGAGCCTGCTTGGCGTTTCCGATGCAGTGCGTGACGACATTCGCTGTCACTTGCCTAAATGGCCGGCTAGCCGGATCCAGACCCTCTACAACCGTATCGACCTGGAAACCGTGCAGGCTGGCCTGGTGTCCCGGGACGAAGCGCGGCATAGCCTGGGGTTGGATGCTCAGGCCTGGATTGTCGGCAATGTTGGCCGTCTGCACCCTGACAAGGACCAGGCCACGCTGTTGCGAGGTTTTGCCCTGGCGCTGGAGTATTTGCCCGCCAATAGCCAGTTGGTGATTCTCGGCAAGGGGCGTCTGGAACAGGACCTTAAGGAACTGGCGCTGGAATTGGGCATTGCCGACCGTGTGCTGTTCCTCGGTCAGGTGCCTGAAGCGCGTCGCTATTTTAGCGCCTTTGATGTATTTGCTCTGAGTTCTGACCATGAGCCGTTCGGCATGGTGCTGCTCGAAGCCATGGCCGCTGGTGTGCCGCTACTGGCCACCGCCTGCGGTGGAGCAAAGGAAGTGGTAGAGGGTGTCGGCATTTTGTTTCCGCTAGGCGATGCCGAACATATGGCGCAGGGCCTGCAGCACTTGGCGGCCATGGACGAGTTGCAGCGTCGCAGGTGTGCAGAACTGATGCTTGATCGCTTGCGTGAGCGCTTTTCCGATCGGGCTGCTCGTGAGGCTTTCTGGCGTTTGCCCCTGGTCGCCGAACTGGCGCCCAGGACCTGATGCGCAGTAAGACTTCCCGTTATTTATCAAGTCGTTCGGTGCCGCAAGGAAGACGATGAAAGTTTTATTTTTGGTCCAGAAAGAGCAGCGGGCCATCTTGGACCGCCTCTATGAAGGCGTGGCAGCCCATTGCGAGTGTGACCTGCGCTGGCTCGACAGCAAGGAGCAGCGTAACTTGCGAGGGTATTTCCGGCGTCACGTGGACGTATCGCGTTACGACCGGATCGTATTTTTCCTGCGCTTCAAGCAGGAGATCCGCCAGGCAGCATTCATTCGCACGATCCCTAATCTGGTGATCCTGGAACACGACGCCTATCAGAACTACATTGCGTGCAAATACACTGGCAAGTTCAGTGCCCATTATCGTCGCCTCCCATGGGTGCGGGTCATCAGCTCCGGTTTCATGGTTGCTCAACGTCTTCGCGCCGAAGGTTTCGATGCGGTGTTCGTACCCAAAGGCTACGATCAATCGTTATTGCAAAATCAGCATCGCGAGCGGGATATCGAACTGGCCTTTGTAGGAAGCACCAACAGTGCCGCCTACAGTGGGCGCAAGATACTGCTGGATGAGTTGGCACGCGTTGAACCGCTGGTGGTAACCCGTACCAAGTCCGGGGAAGAGTATTGCGAAACCTTGAACCGCATTCGTTTTTTTGTCAGCGCCGATGTGGGTATGGGCGAGTTCATGATCAAGAATTTCGAAGCCATGGCCTGTGGTTGTGTGCTGCTGGCTTTCGATCAGGGTGTCGATGAAGCGCGTGCGCTGGGGTTGCAGGACATGCATAACGTGGTGTTGTATGGCGACGTTGCGCAGCTCCAGGAAAAGCTTTACCGACTGCGAGCTGACCCCGAACTGGCCCATCGTATTGCGCGCAACGGCCATGAACTGGCGCTGGAGCAGTTCAGTTTCGCACGCATTGGGCAGAAAATCGTTGAGGCACTGGAGCCGACCTTGCGGCCTCGTGCACCGTTGAGTCTGCTGGAAAAATTGCGCCTGAAACTGGGCGTTTGACGGGAACCGTTCAGCCATCTGGCGTTCGGATGGCGTTTGACTAAGTGGTATTTCAGGTGCAGTTTTCCGACGAAAGTGACATTACCCTGGTGGTGACCAGTTGCGGTCGGCTCGATCTGCTCAAGCGAACCCTTGAGAGCTTCGACCATTTCAACACCGCGCCGATACGTGAAGTCTTCATTACCGAGGACGCCGGCGATGAGGGTGTATATGCAGTTATTCCAGAGCATTGGAAGGATCGCTGCACCGTATTCGTCAATCAACCAAAGTTGGGCCAACTGGCGTCTATCGACTTGGCGTACGGGCATGTGAAGACCCCTTATATCTTTCATTGTGAGGACGACTGGGAGTTCTATCGCCCGGCCTTTGTAGAGGACTCGCGCAAGATTCTCGAATTGCGTCCCGAGATCCTACAGGTCTGGCTGCGCAACTATGTTTACGACCTGTGTGTACACAGTCCTTACATTCGCCTGGGCGAGCGTGAGGTGGTCGGTGGTGTACCGTGTTATCCGCTCATATCTGACAAGCCCGAGTGGCAGAGTTTTTCCCTCAATCCTGGCCTGCGACGTCTGAAGGAATATCAGCTCTGTGCCCCGTTTGCGGGCTATGGTGGCGAGAAGGCACTGTCGCTTCGCTATGCGCAACTGAACTTGACGGCAGTCACGCTGGAAGGGGATGCTGTTTTGCACACCGGATTCGGCGTCCATGTCGAAGTCCCTGTCGAGCGTCAGCGCAAAGCGCGTCGCAGACGCCGAGAGCAAATCAAGCTCTTTCTGGTTCTTTTGCTCGGAGTCTGCGTTGGCTGGCTTATCAACTATTAGATGTCTCGAAGCACGAATCCTGGTCGGCGATAAAAGGTTTGCTGCTTGATGAGCATTATCAATGTTATGTGGGCAGGCGGTTTGCCGTTTGCTTCGGTACACAAGGTCCATCATCAGATCCTTTCGCGAATCGAGCCCGGGATGCCCGTAAAAACCTGGCTTTTGCAGGGATCGGCTTCTGACTGTCAGGTCGATGTCGGGCCCGCGCATGAGTGGAATCTGACGTCAGCCCGACTCAAAGGGCGACACATCTGGCGCCTGTTCAGACCCTGGATGCGAAGCCGTTTTCGGGAGGCTTTGCTCGACAGTGATGCCCGCGTGGTATTGCTCGATGGCCTGGGCGTGGCCCGGACTCTCTTACCTGTGCTCAAGGACATGCCTCAGATCCGTGTGGTGGTGATCTTCCACGGCGCGACACGCCTGCACATTGCAAGCCGTGAGTTGCTGCGCGGGTTTCCTGCTTCGCGCCTGAGTCTGGCGGCTGTCTCCGAGACCTTGGCTACGTCGCTGCAGGACGAACTCGGCCTTCCGGTCGTTGCATTACGCAGCGCGTTCGATCCGGTTGCTTTTCAGGCTTCACTCAAGCCACGTGAGGAGGCTCGAGCTCGTTTGGGTTTGTCCTCTGCAGATCGGCGTGTATTTGGTGCCGTCGGCCGGTTGGTGGGTAAAAAGGGATTTGCCAGCTTGTTGGACGCGTTCGCGCGAGCGGCGTCGGGCCATGGCGATTGGCGCTTGGTCATTGTAGGTGAAGGGCCGAGACGCGATGCGCTCCAGGCTCGGATCGCCCAGCCGGATCTTGTTGGCAAGGTCTTGTTGACTGGGCATCTGGAGGATGTCGCGACGCTTTACAAGGCGTTTGATTGGGTGTTGATTCCGTCACTCGACGAAGGGCTGGGCCTGATCCTTCAGGAAGCGATACTGGCAGGCATCCCGGTGCTGGCGAGCGAACTCGCTGTATTCCGCGAGCAGTTGGGGGATACCGGCTGGTACGCACCGGCCAATGACGAAGTGGCATGGAGTGAGGCGATTACGCGGGCCTCACAAGTTCCAGCCGACGCCGTAGCGCTTGCCCAGTACCAGACGCTGAGTCCTGAGCAGGCTTGGCTAAGCTTCAGTCAGACCGCTCGGGACTTGATCTCAGGCAGGCAGTAAGGCGCTTTCCAGCGCTTGCATGGGAAAGCTCTCGTTCAGGTTCTCCCTGGCAATATAACGAGCGAAATGCTGCAGGTTGCGACGCACAAGGCGGCGTGGCAGTGGAGAGCGCAGAAAGCGCATGTCAGCGACATCGATCAGCCCCAGCTTGTTCTCAGGAGTGACGACGATGTTACCCAGGTGCAGAGAGCGGAAGTAGATGCCGCGAGCGTGAAGGCTGCGGATCAGCTCGACCAGTGTCGGTAGGGTCTGCTGCCAGCTGAAATTTTCCTGATTCGATAATTGACGCAGGGTTTTTCCTGGCAGCGGTCGATACAGTACGGCTGTCATGCCGGGTTTTTGCAGTTTGTAGAAGGCCAGCACTTCGAGCGTAGGCACGCCGAGTTCCTGCAATCGGACCGCGTTGTTGATGAACCGCGCTGAATAAGGCCGTAAAAGGGCTGAAGAAAAAAAACGCTTGAGGCGAAACAATTTGAGGATATTCCCATCCTGCAACAGATAGACTTTCGGGCCGTGGCCGTCGGCCTCCAGAATACTGGCGCCTTCAATCAATTGATTCAAAGCGGCTTGGGGAAGCCGTGAGGATTGCATCGTAGGAAAGCCTTGTTGAAAAAAAGAACCGGTGCCGTAGCGGGCCATGATGCCCAAAAGTTTGTGTTTTAACCATGCCGGTTTTGGCTGGTAGACCGTTTAGGAGCGACAGATGTACGCGACGCGTTGGGCACAGGTGTGGATGGCCTTTGGCTTGTTATGGTTTTTGATGGCGATAGCCCTGGCACCGACCAACAAGGTCTATCAGCAAGGCTTGATAGCGTTTCTCTGGTTGCCGGTGATCATCTTCGCTTGGTCAGCGCGCCATCGGCTGTTGGAGGTGTGGCGTGCCCAGCGGTTGATTTACCTGGCGCTTCTGGCGTTGGCAGCCTGGGCGCTGATTACACTGTTATGGTCCGAGGTATCGGAGCCGGGCCGCGAAGCCAAGCGACTGCTCTATATCCTGGCGTTCCTGTTGTTTTTCCCAATCCTTGCCAATGGTCAGCCTGAGCGAGTGATTCGTATCATGCAGTGGGGTGGCCTGGGGCTGGCGCTCGTAGCGTTGGTTTCCATTGTCGACTTCTACGGCATTGACGGGCGCAGGTGGGTGGCGCGCCTGGCGGGGCTGGGCAAGCTTTCCCATCCGATCCTGGGCACCTACGTGATCGGGCTGGCGGCGGTCTGGATGCTGCACTGGGTGCCGCGCCGGATCGGATTGCAGGTACTTTGGGCATTAGCGTTGGCTGTGCTGGGTGTCTTTGTCGTGATGTCCCAGAGTCGCGGTGCGGCACTGGCCTTGTTGCTGAGCGTGCTGGCAATGCCTCTTTACTGCGCCGACCAGCGTACGCGCGTCATCGCCGCCATGACGCTGGTGCTGGCCATGCTGACCTTTTGGTTGCTTGAGCCGCTGGTTATGGCCAGAGGTGCGTCCTATCGGCCCGAGATTTTAATGTCGAGCCTGCATATGATCGCCGAGCGGCCGTGGGGCGGCTTGGGATTGGCGGCTGACTACAGGGTCGCGACGCCAGGCCACTCTTTTGATCATGCGCATAACCTCTTCAGCCACGTTGCCATTCAGCTCGGGCTACCGGGACTCCTGCTTTGGTGCACTGTCTGGTTCGCGGTGCTGCGCGAAGCCTGGCGGGCCCGGGACACCCTGCTGGGCCGAGGCGTGCTGGGCATGTGGGTGTTTTCGTTCCTGGCGATGCAGTTTGACGCTGCGAGCCTGACCGGAACCCCGCGCGCGGAATGGTTCATCAGTTGGCTGCCGATCGGCTTGGCCGGGGTTTTGGTCTGGGCACGGGGCAAGCCGGGCGCCTGTGATAAAGTTCCGTGTTCTTCTTAATCAGTGAGCTCGACAATGAGTGACGCACCGCCCAAAACGGAACAGGATTCCAGCCTGAAGATCTATTTTCGTTTGCTGGGATACGTCAAACCCTACGCTGGCATTTTCCTGCTGAGTATCCTGGGCTTCGTGATATTTGCTTCCACCCAACCCATGTTGGCGGGGATTCTCAAATATTTTGTCGATGGACTGAGCAATCCCAATGCGGTGCTCTTTCCCACCGTTCCGTATCTCAAGGACTTGAAACTGCTGATGGCGGTGCCGCTGCTGATCATTCTGATCGCCGCCTGGCAGGGCCTGGGGTCGTTTCTGGGAAACTATTACCTGGCCAGGGTATCCCTGGGACTGGTGCACGACCTGCGAGTCGAGCTGTTCAACAAGCTGCTGGTGCTGCCCAACCGCTACTTCGATACCCACAACTCCGGGCATCTGATTTCCCGAATCACCTTTAACGTAACCATGGTGACCGGTGCCGCCACCGATGCTATCAAGGTGGTGATTCGTGAAGGCCTCACCGTGGTCTTCCTCTTCGCTTACCTCGTCTGGATGAACTGGAAGCTGACGCTGGTGATGTTGGCGATCCTGCCTCTGATTGCATTAATGGTGAGCAGCGCCAGTAAAAAATTCCGCAAACAAAGCAAAAAAATCCAGGTGGCCATGGGCGACGTGACGCATGTAGCGTCCGAGACCATCCAGGGCTACCGCGTGGTGCGCAGTTTTGGTGGCGAGGCCTACGAAAAGCAGCGCTTTGCCAATGCCAGCCAGGGCAACACCGATAAACAACTGCGCATGACTCGCACCGGCGCTGTCTATACACCCATGCTGCAACTGGTGATTTACACCGCCATGGCGGCTCTGATGTTTCTGGTGCTTTTTCTGCGTGGCGATGCGACGGCCGGAGATCTGGTGGCCTACATTACGGCAGCGGGCTTGTTGCCCAAGCCGATTCGTCAGCTTTCGGAAGTCAGCTCCACCATCCAGAAAGGCGTGGCCGGTGCTGAAAGCATTTTTGAACAACTGGATGTCGAGCCGGAAGTCGACAGGGGAACGGTCGAGAAGGAGCGCGTCAGCGGCCGTCTGGAGGTTCGCAATCTGAGTTTCACCTACCCTGGCGCTGATCGCGAGGTGCTCAAGGACATCAGTTTCACGGCCGCACCCGGGCAGATGATTGCGTTGGTGGGGCGTTCAGGTAGCGGTAAGTCGACGCTGGCGAGCCTCATCCCGCGCTTCTATCACCATGACGTCGGGCAGATTTTTCTCGACGAGGTGGAAATAGAAGACTATCGCCTGCGCAACCTGCGTCGACATGTCGCCCAGGTCACCCAGCACGTCACACTGTTCAACGACACGGTGGCCAACAATATCGCCTACGGGGATCTGGCCGGCGCACCACGGGCCGATATTGAAAAGGCGGCTCAAGACGCCTACGCCATGGACTTTATTGCCCAGCTGCCAAAGGGCCTGGACACCGAGGTGGGTGAAAACGGCGTGCTGTTGTCCGGCGGACAGCGTCAGCGTCTGGCCATTGCCAGGGCCCTATTGAAGAACGCACCGTTGCTGATTCTCGATGAGGCCACCTCGGCCCTGGACACCGAATCCGAACGGCATATCCAGGCCGCGCTGGATCAGGTCATGAAAGGTCGCACTACGTTGGTCATTGCTCATCGTTTGTCGACCATCGAAAAGGCCGATCTGATTCTGGTGATGGATCAGGGCCGAATTGTCGAGCGCGGTGTCCACAGCGAGCTGTTGGCGCAGAATGGCTACTATGCTCGTCTTCACGCCATGGGACTGGACGCTCCCACTCAGGATATCGCCTGAGTACCGCTCAAACCTGTGGGAGCTTGCGCTCCTGCAGGCATTGGTACGGCAAGTGTACCAACGTGACTACGAGATGCTCGGCTATGAGTGAAGCGCCAAAGGTGTTGATGCCAAAGTCAGAGATTCGCCCTTGCGCACTGGCTGTTGCCCCTGCGGACCGGGCCGCGATCAAGTCCCAGAGGCCGCGTTGCATCTGGCTGACTGGGCTTTCAGGTGCGGGCAAGTCTGCGCTGGGCAATGCTTTGGAGGTGCAGCTCAACCAGCAAGGCTTGCACACCTGCCTGCTCGACGGCGACAACCTGCGCCAGGGGTTGTGCCGTGACCTGGGGATGGATGCCGAGGCGCGCAAGGAAAACATCCGGCGGATTGGCGAAGTGGCGCGCTTGATGGTCGATGCCGGGCTGATCGTGATAGTGGCGGCAATCTCCCCGTTTCGCGCGGACCGGGAGGCGGCCCGTGCGTTGTTCCCTCAGGGCGTCTTCCTGGAGGTTTATGTAAGCACGCCTTTTGAAGTTTGCGCCCAACGTGATCCCAAGGGGTTGTACCGGGAGGCGCGCGCTGGGCGGATCAAGAATTTTACCGGGCTCGACAGCCCCTACGAAGCGCCGCTGTCGCCCGACTGTGAGATCGATACCAGCGAGGTAGAACTGGCCCAAGCCGTTCGCCGACTTTTGGCACTGCTGCAAAAGGAATGAAAAAAGCGCAGGTCAGGAGGGCCATGGACGAGCCTTCGCCAACCCTGTGCTAATATCGCGGCCCTGTTCATTTTGTATGTGGGATGCTCCATGAAGTTGTCCATGCCGCGATTCGATCAAGCCCCTGTATTGGTGGTCGGCGATGTCATGCTCGACCGCTATTGGCATGGCGGTACCTCACGGATTTCCCCTGAGGCGCCGGTTCCGGTGGTCAAGGTCGAGCACATCGAGGACCGTCCCGGTGGTGCCGCCAACGTTGCCTTGAACATCGCCGCCCTCGGTGCACCGGCCTCTCTGGTGGGGGTGACCGGTGACGACGAAGCCGCCGATAGCCTGACCAACAGCCTCAATGGCGCAGGCGTGCGGGCGATATTCCAGCGCGTTGCGCACCAGCCGACCATCGTCAAGCTGCGGGTCATGAGCCGTCACCAGCAACTGTTGCGGATCGATTTCGAAGAACCGTTCGCCACCGATCCCCTGGCCCTCGGCGCTGAGGTCGATAACCTGCTCGAAGGCGTCAAGGTGCTGGTGTTGTCGGACTACGGCAAAGGCGCGTTGAAAAACCATCAGGCGCTGATCCAGGCCGCTCGTGCCCGTGGCATTCCGGTACTGGCTGACCCCAAGGGCAAGGATTTTTCGATCTACCGCGGCGCGAGCGTGATTACGCCGAATCTCAGCGAGTTTGAAACCATCGTCGGCGGTTGCGCCGATGAGCATGAACTGGTGAGCAAAGGCGCACAGCTGATGCAGGACCTCGACCTCGGCGCTTTGCTGGTGACCCGTGGCGAGCATGGCATGACCCTGCTGCGTCCCGATCATCCGGCGCTGCACCTGCCGGCTCGTGCCCGTGAAGTGTTCGACGTGACCGGTGCCGGCGATACCGTGATCTCCACCCTGGCCGCGGCCATCGCCGCTGGCGAGGACCTGCCCCATGCCGTGGCCCTGGCGAACCTGGCGGCGGGTATTGTCGTCGGCAAGCTCGGTACCGCCGCCATCAGTGCCCCTGAGCTACGTCGCGCGATCCAGCGCGAAGAGGGTTCCGAGCGGGGCGTGCTGGGGCTGGAGCAGTTGCTGCTGGCCGTCGACGACGCCCGTGCTCACAACGAGACAATCGTGTTCACCAACGGCTGCTTCGACATCCTGCATGCCGGCCACGTGACCTATCTCGAGCAGGCCAGGGCCCAGGGCGATCGCTTGATCGTCGCGGTCAACGACGATGCATCCGTGAGTCGCCTCAAGGGGCCGGGTCGGCCGATCAACAGTGTCGATCGGCGCATGGCGGTGTTGGCCGGTCTTGGTGCGGTGGACTGGGTGATCAGCTTCAGCGAAGGTACGCCGGAAAACCTGCTGCGCGAGGTCAAGCCGGATGTGCTGGTCAAGGGCGGTGACTACGGCATCGATCAGGTCGTGGGAGCGGACATCGTCGCGGCCTACGGCGGCACCGTGAAGGTGTTGGGGCTGGTGGAAAACAGCTCGACGACGGCGATTGTGGAAAAGATCCGCAATCACTGAGTGGATGTCACGCCGGGCTTGGTGTCGGGTGAGTCCATGGATGAACGCTTTCTTGTGGCGAGGGAGCTTGCTCCCGCTG
>NZ_JABWQV010000480.1 GCF_014268615.1 Pseudomonas tehranensis
AGCGGGCTATGACTCGTCGCGGCGCCTTGCTTGACGAAAACAGCCACTCGTCAAAAAAGGAACGTATTTGCGAAACAGGACACTAGAGTCGGCAGTCCTTTTGTTCGCTCAACCGATAAACATCAAAAAATGGGAGTGTCTTGTGGAAATTGCCTGTCTCGACCTGGAAGGTGTGCTGGTCCCGGAAATCTGGATCGCCTTCGCTGAAAAAACCGGTATTCAATCCCTCAGGGCAACCACGCGGGACATTCCCGACTACGACGTGTTGATGAAGCAACGGTTGCGCATCCTCGATGAGCATGGCCTCAAGCTCGCCGATATCCAGGAAGTCATCGCCACCCTCAAGCCGCTGGACGGCGCCATTGAGTTTGTCGACTGGCTGCGTGAGCGCTTCCAGGTGGTGATTCTTTCCGACACCTTCTACGAATTCTCCCAGCCGTTGATGCGTCAGTTGGGTTTCCCGACGTTGCTCTGCCATCGTCTGATTACCGATGACAGCGGGCGGGTAACCGGCTACCAACTGCGTCAGAAAGATCCCAAGCGCCAGTCGGTATTGGCCTTCAAGAGCCTGTACTACCGGGTGATTGCGGCGGGGGATTCCTACAATGACACCACGATGCTGGGTGAAGCCGATGCCGGGATTCTGTTCCATGCGCCGGACAATGTGATTCAAGAGTTCCCGCAATTCCCGGCAGTGCACAGTTTTGCCGAGCTCAAGCAGGAGTTCCTCAAGGCTTCGAACCGCAACTTAAGCCTGTAAACACCGCCCCCTGTAGGAGCTGCCGAAGGCTGCGATC
>NZ_JABWQV010000481.1 GCF_014268615.1 Pseudomonas tehranensis
TTCGCGAGCAAGCCCGCTCCCACAGGGGAACTGTGGTGCGATCGGTTAGTTCTTCAGCGGAATCAACACCGCTTCATCCTCACCCATCACCATGAACACCAGCAATTTCGCCGGTTCGGTCGAGCTGGCGTTTTTTGAAACCAAGTGCTCGGAACCCGCTGCTTCGTACCAGAACTCCCCGGCCTTGTAGGTCCTCGCCGGCTCGCCTTTGACTTGGGAGGTGATGGCGCCTTCCAGCACATAGGCCATGGCCGTTCCTTCATGTTTGTGGGCAACGGACGACTGGCCGGGGGCGTAGTCGACCGTCAGCATCATGGTTTTTTTACCCGGCAGGTTCTTCAGCATCTTTTCCTGCAATACGTTGACCTTTTCCGAAGGCGCGGTTTCGTGGGCATAGACCGGGGCCAGAGGCAGCAGACTGAGGGTGGCGATCAGGTAGAGGGTTTTCATTGCAATGACCTTCGTGGGTTTGAGTGAGTTCGCGCTGGCGCGGCGATGGATTCACCCTAAGCCCCACGGTGGTGCAAACAAACGTCCAATCTTTAAGAAGGCGGGTAGACCAATACCGCGCTCCACCAAACTTGAAAGGTAACCCCCTGTAGGAGCTGCCGAAGGCTGCGATCTTTTGATCTTTCGCTTGAGACTCAAGTGGCTGGGAAAAGATCGCAACCTCGTTGCACTCGGCAGCTCCTACGGGCCCAGCGGGAGCAAGCGCCCTCGTCACAGGAGAAGTGTTCTATATGCCCCATGCATTTTGCCAGCCGTCAACTGTCAGGACTGACAGTTGA
>NZ_JABWQV010000482.1 GCF_014268615.1 Pseudomonas tehranensis
CGATCAACGCCCTCTGGATCGTCGTCGCAGCCGTGGCCATCTACCTGGTCGCCTACCGCTACTACAGCCTGTTCATCGCCAATAACGTGATGCAACTCGATGCGCGCCGGGCCACCCCCGCCGTGCTCAACAACGATGGCCTGGACTATGTCCCGACCAACAAACACATCCTGTTCGGCCACCACTTCGCGGCCATTGCCGGTGCGGGGCCGCTGGTCGGGCCGGTGCTGGCGGCGCAGATGGGCTACCTGCCCGGTACGCTCTGGCTGATCGCCGGCGTGGTGCTGGCCGGTGCCGTGCAGGACTTCATGGTCCTGTTCCTGTCCACCCGTCGCAACGGTCGTTCCCTGGGCGACATGGTCCGTGAAGAAATGGGCCGCGTTCCTGGCACCATTGCGCTGTTCGGCTGCTTCCTGATCATGATCATCATCCTCGCGGTGCTGGCGCTGATCGTGGTCAAGGCCCTGGCCGAGAGCCCGTGGGGGATCTTCACGGTGATGGCGACCATTCCGATCGCGATGTTCATGGGCATCTACATGCGCTACATCCGCCCGGGCCGCATCGGTGAAATCTCCCTCATTGGCGTGCTGTTGCTGCTGGGCTCGATCTGGCTCGGCGGGCAAGTGGCCGCCGACCCGGTCTGGGCCGAGGCCTTCACGTTCACCGGCGTGCAGATCACCTGGATGCTGATCGGTTACGGTTTCGTTGCCGCCGTGTTGCCGATCTGGCTGATCCTGGCGCCGCGCGATTACCTGTCCACCTTCTTGAAGATCGGCACCATCGTCGCC
>NZ_JABWQV010000483.1 GCF_014268615.1 Pseudomonas tehranensis
CTGCCGAAGGCTGCGATCTTTTGATCTTTTCCCCCGCCAAACCCTCGGACATTTCCTTCAATACGCAGGGTTGTTCATGAACTAGGCAGCGATTTCGAGCGCCGCTAACCTCTGCTTGTCACCAAAAAACGGTGACACGGACGTGCAAGTCCGGCGGAGGACACAATTGTCGATGGCTATTCATCGGGCATTTTTTTATGCTCGCGAATCGTTATGGCAGCTGTGTATGGGAGATCTTCGGATCTGCCGGGTACTCCGACCGGTCTTGCACACCTATGCATAGCTGCCACCTCTCTCGACTGTGCAAGCGAAGCGGTGTTGGCTCCTGAAAATTTCGGAGTACAACTATGTTCAAGCCATCACCTAATCCGCCACAAAGCGGCCACAAATCCCGCGTCGAAGCGATAGAAGAAAAAAAGCTCGAAGACGCCGCCACCCGTGCCCTCGATTACTACCTCAAACCCCAGCCTTCCTCACCGCCCGAACCCAACAAAAACCAACTCTTCATCGTCTCCCCCCACATCGACACCGAAACCCTGCTGGCCAACGCCTCCGAAGACCTGCTGTCCATCAGCACCATCGCCGCCGACCTGGCCGACGACGTCGACGACTCACGCCGCCGCGTAGCTCTGGCGATCAGTCGCATGGCCGATGGAGTTCAGTTGTTGGTTGAACGAGCGCTGGATCATCTGGAAACAAAAGCGACAGCGACACCTGGCGCCAAGGTGTAGCACTTTGCATTGATGCAAGCTGTGCCGACGCCTTCGCGAGCAAGCCCGCT
>NZ_JABWQV010000484.1 GCF_014268615.1 Pseudomonas tehranensis
TGTGGGAGCGGGCTTGCTCGCGAAGGCGGTTTTCAATCCACCACAGATGTCAGCCCGGCGCTTGAACCTCAAGCCGATCCATCGCCCGCTCCACCAACAAATGCACCCCGTCGGCCATCCGGCTAATCGCCAGGATCACGCTGCGGCGCGAGCCGTCGACGTCATCAGCCAGGTCGGCGGCGATGGCGCTGATGGACAGCAGGTCTTCGGAGGCGTTGGCCAGTAGGGTTTCGGTGTCGATGTTCGGGGCGACCATGAAAAGTTGCGCCGTTGATGCTTGGCCGGGTGCTTCGTCGGTGGGTTTGGGATTGAGGTAATAGTCGAGGGCGCGCTCGGCGGCTTCGTCGAGTTTTTTGGATTTCGAGGATTTGTCAGCGGCGGTACCAGGGCTTCCTGGCGGATTCGGTGTCACTTTGAACATGTTGTGTAGCTCCATCTGTAGTGTTGGAACTGACACCGGTCGCTTGCACGCGAATGAGGTGGCAGTTGTACGTAGGTGTGCAAGACCGGGCAGACGGAACCCCGGCAGATTCCTCCTTGCGGAAAAATCTCCCACGCACAACTGCCATAAAGAAGCCTTGATTGAAGGCGGCTGATAGCAATGTGCGACGTCTTTTACCCGGACTTGCACGTCCGTGTCACCGTTTTTTCAGTGACAAACCCAGACTAGCCACGAGCCCGAAGCCGGACAAGTTCACCAACACCGCTACAACTTGAAGGAAATCTCCTAGGACCTTACTTTTAGAGGGGGTGTATATCCGTTTCTGCGGTAACGGCTGC
>NZ_JABWQV010000485.1 GCF_014268615.1 Pseudomonas tehranensis
CCACGAAAGCTTTCCCACAAGCGGCGCCGGTGTTTTCAAAAGTGGGTGAATGCTAGTCTTGACCAACGCTGTCGCCAGGGAGCCCTCATGGGCAATCACAAGATCGAGATTCGTCGCAGTAACGTCGAGAAAATCCTGCTGGCCGCCGAAAAGGTCTTTGCCGAAAAGGGCTTCGGCGGCACTGCCATGGCCGACATTGCCGCCGAGGTGCAACTGCCCCGATCCAACCTGCATTACTACTTCAGCACCAAGAGCGAGCTGTACAGCGCCGTGTTGTTCGATCTGCTGGAGGTCTGGAAGCAGGATGCCTTGTGCTTCGAGATGTTCGATGACCCACGGGTGGTGCTCAGCAGTTACATCCGCGCCAAGATGAACCACTCTCGTAGCCGGCCCTACGGCTCGAAGGTCTGGGCCAACGAGGTAATACACGGCGCTCCGACATTGGGCCAGGCGCTGGACGCCAGCCTCTATGACTGGGCCAAGATGAAAGAGGCAAAAATCCGCCAGTGGGTGGAGGACAAACGCATCCTCCCCGTAGAGCCCTCAAGCCTGCTCTACATGATCTGGGCCTCGACCCAGCACTACGCCGACTTCGACCACCAGATCAACATCCTCAATGATCACCAGCCGCTGTCCGATATGCAGTTCGAACGGGCGGTGCAGACGGTGACCAGTGTGATTTTGCGGGGGATTGGGTTGGAGCCCTGAAGTTTGTGGTGCGGCTGATGGCCCTATCGCGAGCAGGCTCGCTCCCACAGTTG
>NZ_JABWQV010000486.1 GCF_014268615.1 Pseudomonas tehranensis
AGCGGGAGCAAGCTCCCTCGCCACGGGGTTTGCGGTGGGGCGGAAGGGAGCATAAATCATTCAGGTACGTCGGAAGGATCCGCTCTCCAGAACGAAACATCCGACAAGTTTTTAAGGTTGTCCCTCGGAAATGCGCTCTCTAACCTTTTGCTGTCGCTGCGAAACAGCGGCCGGGAGTGGGAACCCGAATTAATAGGTCGTAAGCCTCACGACCATAACGGCAAGTGATGGCTCCAATTTCATCAGGAGCATGCACATGAACGAAGGAAAGACTGAACCGAACTTCAACAGAACAAATCCAGTGACGGATTTCGACGCCATCGAAGACCTACTCAAAGACCGCGCCGCCGCCGAGCGCGCTCTCGATCATTACCTCAATCCAAAAAAACCAGAACCCAGCACCGACCCCCGTATCGACAGCCTGTTTTCCGTCACCGCCAAAGCCGACGCTGACACGCTGCTGACCAGCACCGCCGAAACCCTGGCTTCGGTAAAAGCCATGGCTGAGGACCTGGCCTTCGAGGTGGAGGGCACGCGGCGCAGTGTGGCGTTGGGGATTCATCAGTTGGTGGAGTTGTGCCAGTTGCTGGTGGATAAGGCGTTGGATCAATTGGAGGCGCCGGCCAGCCCAGCACCGTAATCACCCTGTGGCGAGGGCGCTTGTTCCCGGTGGGGTGCGCCCGTAGGAGCTGTCGAGTGCAACGAGGCTG
>NZ_JABWQV010000487.1 GCF_014268615.1 Pseudomonas tehranensis
TGTGCGCATGGCGCCTTCGGGCGCGCCGGTTTGGGTATGTCACCGGTCTACTAACCCGCGCATAGCTGTCACCCTGCTCTCCACCGTCGTAAAAAACATCAACAACGAGTCCCTGCTCGCCAACCTCAGCGAAACCCTGGCCGGCGCCCTTGTGTTGACTCTTGATGAGTAATAACCTCATTTCAGAGGTGATCAAAAAATGAGCAAATTGAAAGCAACCCAAAGCGGTAAGGCCGGCAAGCACAAAGGGCAAGACACCTTTGGCTGCTTGTACGTGCGCGGCTTGCGCAAAGCTCGTGTCACTAGCTCGATGGATCTGCGGATGCTCGACCGCATCCGTCGTGGTTCGTCCGATGAGCCAGAGGGTGCGCTCGCTGGTTCGCGTCAGACCAAGCTTTCTGCCAGTGCGTAAGACCACGACAGAGTGAGAACTGGGCGACCTTGGTCGCCTTTTTTGTGTTTATCCTGTGACGGCCAATAGCCCTGCCCGCCCATCTCAGCGAAAACCTGGCATCCGCCGACGCAATGATCAGCAATCTGGCCTTCGACCTGGAAGGCCCCCGCCGCCACATCGCCCTCGGCATCCAGCAATTGATCGAACTGAGTTCACTGCTGGCCAGCCGTGTGCTGGATAACGTCGACCCGCGCTAACCGTAACACCACCAACCCCTGTGGCGAGGGAGCTTGCTCCCGCTG
>NZ_JABWQV010000488.1 GCF_014268615.1 Pseudomonas tehranensis
CCGATGGGCTGGCTGTGGGTCAGGTTGAAATATTTTTGCTGGTAGATGTCCGACAGTTCGGCGTACCAGACGCCGACTTGAGTGCGCTTGTCGTTGAAGGCGTATTCGCCGCCGCCGAAGTTGAAGCGATCGGAGAGGAACGCACCACGACCGTTCATGGACATGTCTTCCATGCTCGCGTCGTTGCGCATGCTGTTGGCGCGGAACTGGCCGCCGTAGAGGCTCAAGCCGTTGATCTCGGTGGAGGTGACCTGACCGCCGCGGAAGGTCTGCGGCAGGGAGCGGCCGTCGTCAGAGCGCAGGATCGGCAGCACCGGCATCCATTCGCCGACCTTCAGTTCGGTTTTCGACACTTTGGCCTTGAGCGCGACGCCCAGGCGACCGAAGTCATCGGCCGGGTGACCGCCATCGTGGACCGGCAGCAAACCGGTATTGGCAGTGCCACGGCCGCCATCGAGCTTGACCGAGTACATGCCCAGCACGTCCATGCCGAAGCCAACCGTGCCCTGGGTAAACCCGGACTTGGCGTCGAGAATGAAACTCTGGGTCCATTCCTCGGCTTTGCCTTGAGCGTTGTTCGGGTTGGTGAAGTTGCGGTTGATGTAGAAGTTGCGCAGGTTGAGATTGACCTTGGC
>NZ_JABWQV010000489.1 GCF_014268615.1 Pseudomonas tehranensis
TGCTGCGCCTGAGCCAACTCGGTGACCGCAACGACAACCGCATCTTCCTCGACTACGACGACGCCGGACGGCTGATACGCCTGCGCGACACCTTCGACCTGGTGCAAGTGGAGCTGATCCGCGAGCGCGAACGCGTCACCCGGATAGAACGCCTCTACCCCGACCAGCAGCGCGAAGTGCTGGTCAGTTACGCCTACGACACGGCGAACAACCTGAGCGAAGTGCGCGACGCCACCGGCCAGGTGCAACGGCGTTTCAACTACGACGCCGGCCAGCGAATGGTGGAACACCAACTGCCCACCGGGCTGCGCTGCTTCTACGAATGGGCTCTGGTCGAAGATCAGGAATGGCGCGTGGTTCGGCACTGGACCGACGAGGGCGACACCTATCAGTTCGACTATGACCTCAAGGCCGGCGTAACCCGCATCACCGACGGTTTGCAGCGCGTCAGCATTCGGCAGTGGAACCGCCAGCACCAGATCACCCAGTACACCGACAACCTCGGCCAGACCTGGCTGTTCGAGTGGAACGACGAACGCCAACTGCTCAGCGCCACCGACCCACAGGGCGGGCGCTATGAATACAGCTATGACGAGGCCGGCAACCTGATCGGCGAAACCGA
>NZ_JABWQV010000049.1 GCF_014268615.1 Pseudomonas tehranensis
TTTCGCGAGCAAGCCCGCTCCCACATTTTTTGTGCGTGGGCAAAAACACACAGGCACAAAAAAGCCCCGCTTTTGAGGGCGGGGCTTTTTACTAAAGCAAGGACAAGTTAGATAACTTGAACTTCTTCAGCTTGCATGCCTTTCTGACCGCGGGTAGCGATGAAAGAAACCTGTTGGCCTTCTTTCAGGCTTTTGAAGCCGTCGGATTGGATTGCTTTGAAGTGAACAAACAGGTCGTCACCGGATTGTGGAGTGATGAAGCCGAAGCCTTTTTCATCGTTGAACCACTTAACGGTACCAGTTTGGCGATTAGACATGGTGTAACTCCTTGAACAAAGATAACTGCGACTCAGGAAGAACCCTGGCCGAGACTGAGTGCAAAGAGCAGGAAAAATTCTTGTAGATGGTTGGATCGAAATTCAACATATCGTGTAGAGATTCTCAGTGACACAAGCAGCACAGTGGCGCCACCTTAACCCTTTTTCCGGTACGTGCCAATGGTCTTTGCGAAGGTTTCTCGGTTTTGGTGACTGACGGCGAGCGGTATTGCCGTCAGGACCAGGAAATCAAGGTGGATCGGCGAGATTTACGTCCCGCACTTTGAACCCGGCCTCGCGCCCCGGTAAGATGCCGGACGTATTTTTTCCACCTCGCTATTTCAGGAAACCGCCATGAGCATCAAATCGGACAAGTGGATTCGCCGCATGGCGCAAGAGCACGGCATGATCGAACCCTTCGTCGAGCGCCAGATGCGTGGCGAAGGCGCCGATCGGCTGATTTCCTTCGGCGTCTCCAGCTACGGCTACGATGTGCGCTGCGCCGATGAATTCAAGGTGTTCACCAACATCAACTCGGCCACTGTGGACCCGAAGAACTTCGACGAGAAGAGCTTCGTCGACGTCAAGAGCGACGTCTGCATCATTCCACCGAACTCATTTGCCCTGGCGCGCACCGTCGAGTATTTCCGTATCCCGCGTAACGTGCTGACCATCTGCCTGGGTAAAAGCACGTACGCGCGCTGCGGCATCATCGTCAACGTCACGCCGCTGGAGCCTGAATGGGAAGGCCATGTGACCCTGGAGTTCTCCAACACCACGACCTTGCCGGCAAAAATCTATGCCAACGAGGGTGTGGCACAGATGCTGTTCCTTGAGTCCGATGAAGAATGTGAAGTGTCCTACAAGGATCGTGGTGGTAAATACCAGGGCCAGCGCGGCGTAACGCTGCCGCGTACCTGATTCTGACGAACAGTTTGAATTCCTGGGCGAGCAGGCACTCTATGGGGTGTACTGCCCGTTTTTTTGCCTCAGCGCAGCGGGCCTTCGCCCAGGAGTTGCTCTATGAAGATCGATCCGCGAATCAGTGCCGAACTGGCAAAGCTTGAGCCCAATCAGATCGGTGTCATGGCTTGGTCATTGCTGGCCCATCCTGCCGAAGCGGCGGGCGGTATTCCAGGCCAGCCTGATCCCGATACCCCCAACGAACAGCCCATCGAACCCACTGAGCCCGGTGAACCGACCCTGCCGGATGAGCCGCCTCCTGCGCCTGTTGCCTGATCTCAGTTACTGGAAGCTACAAGCGGCAAGCGGCAAGGGGACACGTTGCCGCTTGCCGCTTCAGGCTGTCAGCTGATCGGCCATATCTCGTTATCTCCAATGACAAAGATCCTGCAGTCGTTGTCCTGTTCGACCCGATGACCGCCTGTGAATGCGCCAAAGGCCGGTAGCAGGCTGATATCGCTGGCCAGCCGGAAGCAGGCCAGGCGCAGCCGTTGCCGACCTTTGCCGCTCAGGTGGTAGACGGGATGCACATGGCCGGCCAGGACGTGGCGGCTGGGATGCGGATCGGGCTCATGTTGTACGGCGAAAGGCCCGAGCAACAAAGGCTCCGGCACGACCCGGATGTTCAGTGCTGGCGGCGGATCGCCGGCGCGTTTGTCGTGATTGCCGCGAATCAGCGTCATGGCCAGGTGCTGATGGCGTTCACGCCAGCTAAAAAGGGCCTTCAACGTGCCGGGGGCATGGGAACCTGGGCCGTGGAGAAAGTCGCCCAGGAAAATCAGTTGGCGACACGGTAGGCTCGCCAGTAGCCCGTCGAGCACGGCGATGTTGCTGGCCGTTGTGCCATGGGGCACCGGTTGGCCAAGGCTGCGATAAGCAGCGGCCTTGCCGAAATGCACATCGGCGACCATCAGGGTTTGCTGGGCAGGCCAATACAGGGCTTTTTCCGGCAATAGCCAGAGCTCTTCACCGGCCAGGCTGACGGGATAGGGCGCCGGCATCAGGCGTCACCACGGTCGGCGGTCTTTTCCAGTTCGCTGACCATTCGCCGGATGCGATCGGCGAGCTTCTCCGAACTCATGCTTTCCCTGAATCGCTCCACCAGCAACGGAAAACCCAGTGGGGTGGGGCGTTTGATGGTATGCAGGTCGAGCTTCAAGGTATTGAGGCGTTCCAAGGTCTGCTCCAGTCGACGTATATCCAGTTCTTCACGCAGGACTTCTTCCCCGGCCTGGGCCAGCAGGAGGTTGTCGGCGTCGTATTGCTTGAACACCTGAAAGAACAACCCGCTGGACGCCTGGACTTGGCGGGTACTTTTGGGCGCGCCGGGATAGCCGGCAAATACCAGTCCGGCGATCCGGGCGATTTCGCGAAAGCGTCGAAGCGCCAGCTCTCCGGCGTTCAGGCTCGCCAGCACATCGGCCAGCAGGTGGTCGGCGCTCAGGAGTTCCGGCCCCAGGTGCTGCGTCCAGTCCAGTGCCGTGGCGCTGAGCAGTTCCAGGCCGTAATCGTTCACCGCGATGGAAAACGTCACCGGCTGTTGTTGGCTGACGCGCCAGGCCAGCAGGCTCGCCAACCCCAGATGAACCTGACGCCCGGCAAAGGGATACAGAAACAAGTGCCAGCCCTCGCGGGATTTAAGGCTCTCAGCCAACAATGTTTCTTGCGTGGGCAAACCGGACCAGCGTTGTTGAGTTGATAACAAGGGCTGCACGGCGCTCATCTCCGGGCCATCGAAGCGGCCTGCGGCGGCCTCGCTCAGACGGGCCACGACGGCGGCGGCCAGCTCGCTGGAAAGCGGCATCCGCCCACCGTTCCAGCGCGGCACGGCGGCTTTTTTGGCCTGGCTGCGTCGCACGTAGGCGGTCATGTCTTCAACGCGGACCAATTCCAGCAAGCGTCCGGCAAACAGAAAGCCGTCTCCAGGCCGCAGGCGAGCGATGAAGCCTTCCTCCACGCTGCCCAAGGTCTTGCCACCACCGCCTTTGCTCCAGAACTTCAATTGCAGGCTGGCGTCGCTGACAATCGTGCCAATGCTCATGCGATGACGTCGTGCCAGTCGCGCATCGGGGACTCGCCACACGCCGTGTTCGTCCGGTTCGACCCGCCGGTAGTCGGGATAGGCGGTCAATGACAGCCCGCCATGGCGCACGAAGGCCAGGGCCCAGGACCATTCGGCTTCGTTGAGGTCCCGGTAGGCCCAGGCGCCGCGCACTTCCTCGAACAGTTCGTCAGGCAGGAAGCCGCCGCCCAGGGCCATGCTGACCAGATGCTGGACCAACACATCCAGCGGCTTGTGGGGCGATTCCCGGGGTTCGATGCGCCGTTGAGCCACGGCGTCTTGCGCGGCGGCGGCTTCGATCAGCTCCAGACTGTGGGTCGGCACCAGCGTGACCCGCGAGGTCCGCCCCGGCGCATGACCGGAACGCCCGGCGCGCTGCATCAGCCGCGCCACGCCTTTGGCCGAACCAATTTGCAGGACCCGTTCGACTGGCAAGAAGTCCACCCCCAGATCCAGGCTGGATGTGCAGACCACCGCCTTGAGCTGCCCTTCCTTGAGGGCCTGCTCTACCCAGTCGCGAGTTTCCCGGGACAATGAACTGTGATGCAGCGCGATCAGCCCGGCCCAGTCCGGCCTGGCTTGGAGAATGGCCTGATACCAGATTTCCGATTGCGCCCGGGTGTTGGTGAAAACCAGGCAACTGCTGCTCGCGTCTATTTCAGCTACGACCTGGGGCAGCATCTTCAGACCGATGTGGCCGGCCCACGGGAAACGTTCGAGGGCCGGGGGGAGCAGCGTATCGACCCGTAGCGCCTTGCCGTTGGCCCCTTGCACGCTAATGCCGTTGCCTTGTGGGATGAGTACCTGCTCGGCGTGGGACTGGTTACCCAAGGTGGCGGAGACGCCCCAGACGATGAGCTGGGGATGCCAGCGCCGCAAGCGCGCCAAAGCCAATTGCAACTGCACCCCCCGTTTGTTGCCAAGCAACTCGTGCCATTCATCCACCACGACCATGCGCAGCGTCGAGGCGGCCGTTTGCGCATCGGCACGGGCGAGCATCAGGGTCAGGCTTTCGGGTGTGGTGATCAGCGCAGTGGGCAGGCGTCGGCCCTGGCGGGCGCGTTCGTTGGCGCTGGTATCGCCGGTGCGCAGG
The DNA here is from genome assembly GCF_014268615.1 of Pseudomonas tehranensis. Taxonomy (GTDB): domain Bacteria; phylum Pseudomonadota; class Gammaproteobacteria; order Pseudomonadales; family Pseudomonadaceae; genus Aquipseudomonas; species Aquipseudomonas tehranensis. The sequence goes on from NZ_JABWQV010000049.1 coordinate 4,436, forward strand.
CCGACGCTCCAGGGAATCTGCAACTCTGCCAGGGGGGCTTCGAGGGCTTTGCCTGTATCGGCGGCCAGCGCGCGCATCGGCGTGATCCACAAGACCGTCAGCGGTTCGGCCACGGGTTTGCGTTTACGGGGTTTATCCGGCGGTGGCGCCGGGCGGGCGAACCGGTTGAGCGCCGCGAACCACACAGCGTAGGTCTTGCCGGCCCCGGTGTTGGCGTGCAGCAGCCCGGATTCGCCACGTTTGACCGCAGCCCACACTTGTTTTTGAAAGGCGAACGGCTTCCAGCCGCGGGCGCTGAACCATTGGTTTGCGAAATTGCTGGATGTCGCCATACCCGCCGCGTGCGCTCTGAAAGTCTTCTTTCAGTGACCGCGGCGGGATGTGAAAGGTTTTAACGCATCATGTACGAGCTGCCCTGTAGGAGCTGCCGAGTGAAACGAGGCTGCGATCCTTTCCACTGCAATTGAGTCCCGAGCGAGGCATCAAGATCAGAAGATCGCAGGCTTCGCCAGCTCCTACGGGTTGCATCGAGGTTTATTTCAGGTTGCCACTGAGAAATTGCTGGAGCCGCTCGCTCTTGGGATTGCCCAGCACGTCTTGCGGCGCGCCTTCTTCTTCCACCAGGCCCTGGTGCAGAAACAGCACCTGATCCGACACTTGGCGGGCGAAGCTCATTTCGTGGGTCACCATGATCATGGTCCGGCCTTCTTCGGCCAGGCCCTGGATCACTTTCAAGACTTCTCCCACCAACTCCGGGTCAAGGGCTGAGGTGGGTTCGTCGAACAGCATCACCTCCGGCTCCATCGCCAGTGCGCGGGCGATGGCCACGCGCTGTTGCTGGCCACCGGAAAGAAACGCCGGGTATTGCTCGGCCACTCGCGCCGGCAGGCCGACCTTGTCGAGATAACGACGGGCACGGTCCTCGGCCTCCTGCTGACTGACGCCCAACACCCGGCGCGGCGCCATGGTGATGTTTTCCAGTACGGTCATGTGGCTCCACAGGTTGAAGTGCTGGAAAACCATGGCCAGGCGGGTGCGGATGCGCTGCAGCTCATTCTCGTCGGCCACGCGCATGCCGTGGCGGTCGTTGATCATGCGGATCGCCTGGCCGTCCAGGGTCATTGCGCCGTCGTTGGGTTGTTCCAGAAAGTTGATGCAGCGCAAAAAGGTACTTTTGCCCGAGCCGCTGGCGCCGATCAGACTGATGACGTCGCCGGTCCTGGCCTTGAGCGAAACGCCTTTGAGCACCTGATGTTCGCCATAGCTCTTATGCAGGCCTTCGATGGTCAGTTTGTACATGGGGCATGCATCCTCAAGGCGAAAGTAGGTAGCCGCTGCGGTAGGCTTCGGCGCCGGCGACATGGGCGATCACCATGCCGGCAGTGGCCATGCGACGCAGCGAGCGGGCGTACAGCAGCCCGGCATTGCAGCAATGAACGGGGGTGACGGTATCGTTGATGGGGTCGATGATTTGCGCCACCTGTTGCCCCGCCTCCAGGTACTCCCCGGGCACGGCGCTGTAGACCAGCAGGCCGCCGACCGGCGTCGCCACCGGCTCCACGCCGGCCAGCGGCGTAGCCGGGTAGGGCAGGTCGGGCAAGGGCATCGGTTCGCCGTCAATGGCGCCGAAACGGATCAGGTATTCGATCAGGGCCTGGCAGTCGAGGCTCGCCAGGTCGTGGGTGACGTCGCCCTGGCCGCGCAGTTCGACGGTGACCGAAAAACTGCCCAGCGGAATTTCGAACTGTTCGCCGAAGCGCTCCTTGAGTTGCCACCAGAGCAGGGTGAAACATTCATCGAACGACTGACCGCCCGAATCCGTGGCCAGCAGGCTCGCCTCGGCGCCGATGTAGCGGGCCAGCGGCTCGACCTGGGGCCAGGCTTCGGGGGTGGTGTAGAGGTGGGCGACCGCTTCGAAATCACAATGCAGGTCCAGCACCATGTCGGCGTCGCAGGCCAGTCGTTGCAGGACCAGGCGCTGTGATTGCAATTGCGTGCTGGCGGTCTGGCGGGCGAGGGCGTCGCGCAGGTGTTTGCGGATCAGCATCAGGTTGTGCTGTGGATCGTCAGTGAGCTGGCCTTCGATCTGGTTGCCGATCTCTTCGCTCAGGTCGACGAAGCGGCGATTGAAATTCTGCCCGCTCTCCATTTCGTAGCGGCCCAGCGGCACGTCCATCAGCACTTGTTCCAGGCCGATGGGGTTGGCCACGGGCACCAGCACGATTTCGTGCCGCAGGTGGCCCGAAGCTTCCAGTTCGGCCAGACGCTGCTTGAGGTGCCAGGCCACCAGCATGCCGGGCAACTCGTCGGCGTGCAGGGACGACTGGATGTAGATTTTGCCGACGGCTTTTTCCGGGCCGAAGTGAAAGCTGTGGATCTTGCGTGCGGTCCCCGGCAGTGGGGCCAGCAGGTCATGAATCTGGTGGCGCATGTGCGTGTATGTCCTGAAACAGAAGCCCTAGTGAGTCGGCCCGAGAAAGGCCAGCCAGCGGCGTTCGGCGAGGCGGAAAAGGCCCACCAGTGCAAAGGTCACGGTCAGGTAGATCAACGCGGCGATACCGAACGACTGGAAGGTCAGGAAGGTGGCCGAGTTGGCGTCCCGGGCGACTTTGAGCACGTCTGGAACGGTAGCGGTGAACGCCACGGTCGTCGAGTGCAACATCAGGATGACTTCGTTGCTGTAGTACGGCAGCGAACGCCGCAACGCCGAAGGCATGATCACGTAGGCGTACAGCTTCCAGCCCGTCAAGCCATAAGCCTTGGCTGCTTCGACTTCGCCATGGTTCATGTTGCGAACCGCCCCGGCGAAAATTTCCGTGGTGTAGGCGCAGGTGTTCAGGGCGAAGGCCAGGATCGTGCAGTTCATGGCATCGCGAAAGAAGCTGTCGAGCAGGGGCTGGGCGCGCACCGCTTCGAGGCTGTAGATGCCGGTGTAGCAGATCAATAGTTGTATGTAGAGCGGCGTGCCGCGGAACAGGTACGTATAGAACTGCACGGGCCAGCGTACATAGACCTTGGGTGAAACCCGGGCGATGGACAGCGGGATCGAGACCACGAAGCCGATCAGCAGCGAGGCGCTGAGCAGCCACATTGTCATGGCCAGGCCAGTGATGTGATTGCCGTCGCTGTAGAGGAACGGCCGCCAGTATTCCTGAAGAAGTTCGATCATCGCACCGCCTCCCGTGCGCCGGCAGCGTAACGGCGTTCAAGCCAGCGCAGGACGACATTGGACACGCTGGTGATCAGCAGGTAGATCAGCGCCGCGAGCACGAGGAAGTAAAACAGTTGGTAAGTGCTTTTGCCGGCATCCTGGGCGGCCTTGACCAAATCGGCCAGGCCGATGATCGACACCAGTGCGGTGGCCTTGAGCATCACCATCCAGTTATTGCCAATGCCCGGCAGGGCAAAGCGCATCATTTGCGGAAACACTACGAAACGGAACCGCTGGCCACGCTTGAGGCCATACGCCGTGGCGGCTTCGACCTGACCCCGGGGCACCGCGAGAATCGCGCCGCGAAAGGTTTCGGTGAAGTACGCGCCATAAATGAAGCCCAGGGTGATGACCCCGGCGCCGAATGGGTTGATCTCGATGTATTCCCATTCCATGAAGTCGGTAAAAGAGGTCAGCCAGGTTTGCAGGCTGTAGAAGATCAGCAGCATCAGCACCAAGTCCGGCACGCCACGAATCAGCGTGGTGTAGAGCTGGGCCGGGATACGCAGCAGTTTGACGCTGGACAGCTTGGCGCTAGCCCCCAGCAGGCCGAGCAAAACGCTCAGTAACAAAGACAGGACCGCCAGCTTGATGGTCATCCAGGTGCCCTGCATCAGCAGCGGGCCGAAGCCCTGCAGGCTGAAGGCGCTGAGCCCCAGATTTTGTAGGAGTTGTTCGAACATGAAAGAGGCCTTAGGCAGAAAAAAAGCGCCCATCCGAGGCCGGATGGGCGCTGCGCATTATTTGCCGCTGTACAGATTCAGATCGCCAAAGTGTTTCTTCTGGATCTTGGCGTACGTGCCATCGTCGTGTAACGCTTTGATACCTTTATCCAAAAGTGCCTTCAGCTCTTTGTTACCTTTCTTGATACCGATGGCGGTCTTGGAAGGCAGCAGTTCGCTGTCCACGGGTTTGCTGACTTCATAGTCACCCCCTTTTGGCGATTTCAAGAAGCCCAGTTCGGCCTGCAGCATGTCCTGGATCGACGCATCGAGGCGGCCGGAGGTCAGGTCGGCATAAACCTGGTCCTGGTTCTGGTAGGCCTGGGTCTTGACCCCAGCCTTGTCCAGTACGGTTTTGGCATAGGTTTCCTGGATGGTGCCTTGCTCGTAACCGACGGTTTTGCCTTTGAGAGACGCGACATCTTCACTCAGGCCGGAACCCTTCTTGAACACATACGAGGTCGGGCCGGAGAACAGCTCGTTGGAGAAGTCGATGACTTTTTCTCGGGCCGGGGTGACGGTCATGGACGAGATCACGCCGTCGAACTTATTGGCCTTCAGGCCCGGGATCATGCCGTCGAAATCGCTTTCGACCCAGCGGCACTTGACCTTCAATTCGTCGCAGATTGCATTGCCCAGGTCGATATCGAAACCTACCAGGCTACCGTCAGCGGCCTTGGATTCAAACGGGGCATAGGACGGGTCGACACCAAAACGCAGTTCCTTGTATTCCTTGGCCGTGGCGACGCCGGCGGCCATGCACAACGCCAGTGCAGAAAGGGTCAGCAGTGCTTTTTTCATTATTCAATCCCTAAAACCAATATGAGCGCTTGTGGCGCGTAAGTATTGTTACCGGTGAAGGCGAGAACGGTATGACGGCATAAAGGTAGCAATTTCCGAACCAGAGTGCCGAACAAGCGTTTTAAAAACTTTGGCGGCAGCCGACGGGACGTGATGGTGCGCGGGGATGAACAGACCTCAAAAGGCGCACCAGAATGACGCGGACGCGATAGGCGCAGGGGGAGATTCACACTATTTTCCTCACGCCTGTTTCATAGCGGCTACTGTATAGGTCGACGATGGTAGAGCGCCAAGCGCCTAAGCTGAAGACTGTGGAAAGCACACGATGAAATGCATTGCTGTGATAGTAACGCTAGCGTTCAGCAGTCTGGCTCTGGCCGCACCCATGCGCTGGGGCGATGTTCGGGACGGCAGTCTCTATTTGCAGGCGGGGCGCGACGACACGTTGCACGTCAGTTGGGTACCGGCCTGGCAAGACGATGCTAATGAAGAACGTATTTACCTGCTGGACGGGCAGGGGCAGTTGCGCGACGAGCGTTTTATTTCCGCCAGCGAAGGTAGCGGCAAACAAGACTGGGCATTGCCCGCTAGCGCCGCCAGCTACCGCGTGGAAGTGCCGGGCTATAGCTTCAGGCGCTATCGCTTCGAGCACGACGACAAAACCGTCGCCCTGTTCGCGCCGACGAAGGTGCACTTCAGCGTTGAGACTCCCGCCAACGTCGAGTTGTATTTCAAGGTCCGCGCCGGTGAGCAGGCGATTTTGGCAGGCAAGTATTTCGGCGGCGTCAGGGCTCTGAATGCCGAGCGCCTGGGAGATGGTAAAAAAGTCGAACTGAGGCTCAAGCCCTACCAGGAGTACCCGAAGTTCGACCAGATGGCCTTACCCGTCAGCGATAAGGATCAAGATTGGCGCCTGCGCCTGCAAGGCGCAGGCAAAGCGGCCTTCTGGCTGGACGGTACCGCCAACCTGTTCGCCCAGCGTCCTCAGCACTTGCAGCCGCTGCGACAGGACAGCGGCCGTACCGAACTCGCCCTGCACCCCGAAATGCTGGGGCCCACGCCGCGCCTGGGCTTAGCCTTGCCCTACCTGCTTGCGCCGCCGGCAAGCTATGACGCTCTCGAGGCGCTCAAGCCCCGTGCGGGTAGCTTTTACAGCATTATCGACGTCATGGCCGCTCAGCCCCATTACGAAGATGCTTTCAGGCGTTTTTATCTGGAGCGCGGTGGTATCGATACCAACATCACCTTGCTCGCAGGCTCCGGGCGTAAGGCCGACCTGGAGGCCGACAGCCAGACCTTTGCCGGCCTGAACGCCTGGCTGGCGGCCACCGTGGCCCTGGGTAGCGGCACGCACTACCTCTCGTTTGCCGACGAACCCAACTACAACTACCCGGATTATGCGACGTACAAGCGCTTCTTCGACGTCATGTATCGTCAGGTGCTCAACTACCCCGGGGCGCGGGAGGCCGGCGTGCGTATCGCCATGCCCGCCAGCTCGCGCTTCGTCAACGGACCGTTTATTCGACAAGGTGCCCAGCACCGTGGCATCGACTGGGCTCGGCGCATGCTCGACGAATCGGCACCGAAAATCGATGCTTTGGCCTGGCACGAGTGGATGATTCGCGACCTGCTGGCTACGCGGGTCTATCGCGACTCCGTGCGCCGGGCCGCCGAAGTCGTCGGCCTGCAAGCCGATGGCCGGCCACGCAAGGCGTTGTTGCTGGACCAGACCAATATCTCCAGTGGCTCAAGCGTGAGCCCCTATGAACAGGAGACGCGCTTCGCATCGCTCTGGTGGGCCTCGGTTGCGATCAACTCAGCCCAGGATGGTTGGCTCGACGTGCTCAATTGGTTTCCGGCCGCTGACGATCCGCATCACCTCAAAGGCATGATCCGCCTGACAGGGCCTGATCGTTTCGAGCTCAAACCGGTAGGCTTGGCGCAGCAATTCATCCAGTCGCACTGGCTCGATCAGGTTGTGCGTATGGACAACAGCGCGTTCGAGGTCGATGCCCTGGCGATGGCCCGCGGCAACGAACGCAGCGTGCTGGGCGTAAACAAGGGCGACCGTCTGCAACGGATAAGCCTGCAGGGCGCGGGCACTGCCTGCCCATCCCTCGTCCTTTTCGGTCCTGATAGCCGCCAGCGCGATGCCCCTGTTCAGTGCCGGGATGGACGCATCCGTTTTGAAGTGCCGGGTGAAAGTATTTTCGCCTTGACGTGGAGGGCGTCATGACCCGGGCCGACGCTGGCCCTGTGCGGAGCAGAGCGGTCACGCTTTCAACAGATCCTGAAGCGTCGCCAGCGTGTCCGCCTCCTCGACGCTCTTGTCCTGGCGCCAGCGCAGCATCCGCGGGAAGCGCACAGCGATCCCGCTCTTGTGGCGCTTGGATAATGCAATGCCCTCGAAGCCCAGCTCAAAAACCAGGGTCGGCGTGACGCTGCTCACCGGGCCGAATTTCTCCACGGTGGTCTTGCGCACGATGCTGTCGACCTGACGCATTTGTTCATCGGTCAGCCCCGAATACGCCTTGGCGAACGGCACCAGTGTGCGTTCGCGGCTGCCCGGCGGGTTGTCCCAGACAGCAAAGGTGTAGTCGCTGTACAAGCTGGCGCGGCGGCCATGCCCGCGTTGCGCATAGATCAGGACCGCGTCGACACTGAACGGGTCGATTTTCCACTTCCACCACACCCCCATGTCCTTGGTCCGGCCAACGCCGTACAGTGCGTCGCGGGCCTTGAGCATCATGCCTTCGACGCCGAGGCTGCGGGATGCTTCGCGCTGCCGGGCGAGGTCGAACCAGTCATCGCCAGTGACGATCGGCGACGGCAGCAGCACCGCGCTGCGACAATCGGCAATCAGCGCCTCCAGCTGCTCGCGGCGCTCGGTCTGGGGACGACTGCGCCAGTCCGCGCCTTGCCATTCCAGCAGGTCGTAGGCCATCACCACCACGGGGGCGTCTTCGAGGACTTTCTTGCCCAGGGTTTTGCGGCCGATGCGTTGTTGCAGCAGGGCAAAGGGCTGCACCCTCGGTTCCAGCGGCGTATCCGGATCGAAGGCATCCGCGGTGGTTGGCGGCGCGGCTTTCCAGACCACGATTTCGCCGTCGATCACCGTGCCGTCGGGCAACGCCTGCGCCAGGCTGTGCAATTCGGGGAAGCGCTCGGTGACCAGCTCTTCGCCCCGGGACCAGACCCACAAATGGCCATCGCGCTTGACCACCTGGGAACGGATTCCGTCCCACTTCCATTCCACCTGCCAGTCGCTGGCCGGCCCCAGCGTCGTGTCGAATTGCTCCACCGCTTGCGATAACGCGTGAGCCAGGAAGAACGGATAAGGCTGGCCGCCGCGCTGGGCGTGCTCATCCTCGGATTCGGCAGCGATGAGCTTGAGGTAGCCAGCAGCGGTCGGACGATGGGACAGGTCGGTATACCCCACCAGCCGCTGGGCGACCCGTTTGCTGTCCAGCCCGGCCATGGCGGCCAGCGCGCGGGTGACCAGCAACTTCGACACACCCACCCGGAAGCTGCCGGTGATGAGCTTGATGCACAGCATCAGGCTGGCTCGGTCGAGTTGCGCCCACAACGCCGGCAGCCGCAGCGCCAGCACCTCGGGCGATTCACCGCGCAGCGGCAGGAGTTTCTCTTCGATCCACAGCGCCAGGCCTTCGTCGGAGCGGTGAGGTGACTCCGGCAGCACCAGCGAGATGGTTTCAGCCAGATCGCCCACGGCCTGATAGCATTCTTCGAACAGCCACAGCGACAAGCCGGATATCTGCACCGCCAATTCCCTCAAGGTCTTGACCGGCACCAATTGTCGCGGACGCCCTCCAGAGAGGAAATATACGGCCCACGCGGCATCCTGGGGCGGGGCCTTGGTGAAGTAATCCTGCATGGCAGCGAGCTTGGCATTGCTGGAAGTGGTGGCGTCCAGTTCGGCATACAACTGGGCGAAGGCTTTCATAATGCGTCCTCGCCGGTGGCGCTGCCCAAGTCTTCTTCATCGTCACCGTATTCGGTGCTGAAGCCTTGGGCATCCAGGCCTTGCTCGCACAAATGGCGCACCAGTACGCCGACTGAGCCGTGGGTGACCATCACTCGCTCGGCGCCGGTCTGTTCGATGGCCCAGAGCAGGCCGGGCCAGTCGGCGTGGTCGGACAGCACAAAACCCCGATCCACGCCGCGCCGCCGACGGGTGCCCCGAAGGCGCATCCAGCCGCTGGCGAAGGCGTCGCTGTAGTCACCGAAACGGCGCATCCAGGTACTGCCACCGGCTGAAGGTGGGGCGATGATCAGCGCCTGGTTCATGATCAGGTCGTTCTTTTTGATATCGCCGGCATAGATCGTCGCTGGCAAACGGATCCCAGCCTCGCGATAGACACGGTTGAGGGGTTCTACCGCGCCGTGGGCCAGGATCGGGCCCAGGCTCTCGTCGATTCCGTGGAGAATCCTCTGGGCCTTGCCAAAGGAATAGCAGAACAGCACGCTGGCCCGGCCGACGGCAATGTTGTCGCGCCACCACTGATTGATTTCGTCGAAGACCTGCGCTTGTGGCTGCCAGCGATAGATCGGCAGCCCAAAGGTGGATTCGGTGATGAACGTATGACACCTCACCGGCTCGAACGGCGCGCAGGTGCCATCGGGTTCGACCTTGTAGTCCCCGGATGCCACCCAGACCTCGCCTTTGTATTCCAGTCGCACCTGGGCCGAACCCAGTACGTGGCCGGCAGGATGAAAACTCAAGGTCACCCCGTGGTGCAGCAAACACTCGCCGTAGGCCAGGGTTTGCAGGTTGATGTCCTGGCCCAGCCGCGACCGCAAAATGCCTTCGCCGGGGGCCGCTGCCAGGTAGTGTTGGTTGCCACCACGGGCGTGATCGCCGTGGGCGTGGGTGATGACCGAACGTTCCACCGGACGCCAGGGGTCAATGTAGAAATCTCCAGGCGGGCAGTACAGGCCTTCGGGGCGGGCAATGACAAGATCCATGCATTCACCGGGAAGATGGGCTTGTCTGGTAGAGGCGGGGGCGGGAGGAGAAGTTCTATTGGGTTTTGTTGCGCGCCAGCACCGAGAATCTTGGATTGCACGCTCTGACTGGGCAGCGCCCCTGTAGGAGCTGTCGAGTGTAACGAGGCTGCGATCTTTTGACCTTTCGCTCAGGACTCAATTGGAGCGGATAAAGATCGCAGCCTCGTTGCACTCGACAGCTCCTACACGGTGCTAGTGCCCTTGCCACCGTAAACCCTGCGGTTATTTGCCAGGCACCAGGGTCAAGCGCGCCTTGCCGTACGCCCGCTCAAAGTTCTGCGGCTGCAATGGCAGGTTCTGATAGTGCCCCTTGAGCCATGGATCAATGCCATTGACGTAGTTCGGGCTGGCAGGGTTGCCGGACTGGCCGGTGCCGCCTTGGATCATCAACGGCTCGGGCTGGCCGAAGTCGACGATGAACCGCATGGCCGGCGCCAGGGTGGTGTTGAAATCCTCGCCCCAGGCGAATGCCGAGCTGTTGAGCGTGGAGGCATCGCCGCCGGCAGGCAGCGGGCCGCGCACGCTTTGGCCGCTGCTGTTCTTCCATTCGTAGCGATGCAGCTTGCCCCACTGCCAGGCCTTGTGGTCACCGCCCAACTGGCTGTCGCCAGCCGTGATGGCTGCTGCCAGGCTGCGGGCCAGGATCGCCGATTTGTCTTCCTTTTGCGGTGTGCGCACGTCGTCCCAGAACGGGCTGTCTTCGCGACCGAGCAAGTGATCGGCCTGGGCCGAGTAGGACAATTGGCCGTTGGCGAGCAGCGCTTTCCACGCCGGGCTGCTGTCCGGGCCAAGTTCGTCGAGGAAAATCTGCTGCATGCTTTCCTGCAGAAACAGTTCATAAATCGCCGCATCGGCGGAGCCTGGGCTGAGCCGGCCATCGAAAGCCATCAGTCGGGTATAGGCCTCGCGAGCCTTGGCCCGGTCCGCCACTGGCAGCGCGTCGATCGCCTGCTTGAGCGGTTGGGCCATGCCCGGGGCTTCGAAGACTTTCTTGAGCTTGGCGGCAAAGGTCGTGGTCTGGTCATATTGCATGGCAGTCAGGCTGCGGCTGTCGTGCTTGCCGGCCCCGGCCAGCTCGGCCATGCGCTCGCCGCGCTCCGGTGCGCCCCAGGAATTGGACAACTGCATGCCGTAGCCGTCGGGAATGACCCGTTGGTTGGCGGCGCCGAGCCAGCCCTGGGTCGGATCCTGATCGTAGGGGTGCAGCATCGGGTCGGCGTAGCCATCCCAATCGTAGCGACCTTCCCAACCGGGCGATGGCAACAGGCCTTCGCCTTCGCGGCGGTTCGGATAGCGCCCGGTAACTTGCCAGCCAATGTGGCTGGCGTCGGCAAAGATCATGTTCACCGCGATGGCGCGGATTTCACGGCTGGCATCAGAGGCTTTCTCGACATTTTGCGCTCGGGACAAGTCGAAGAACGCGTCCAGGGTTTTGTCGTCGCTAAAGCTCGGCGTCTGCAAGGCCAGACCAAGACCGTTGGCCATGGCCGAGCCCTGGACGCTGTTGAGCAGCGGGCCGTGGCGGGTCTCATACACGGCTTCGCGAATCGGCCGCTGGCCTTTGATGAAGTAGGTCTCGTTGCGGACCATCACCGGTTGCCATTTGCCGTTGACCTCGTAGGACAGACCATTGCCCTGGCGTCGGATTTTTTCCAGGAACAGGTCCTGGTTGTCGCCCAATACGCTGCTCATGCTCCAGGCCACTTTGCCGTTGAACCCCGCCAGAATCATCGGGATGCCCGCCACGGAAACCCCGGCTGCCTGATACTTGGGCGCACGAATCTGCACGGGAACCCACAGTGACGGCACGCTCAATGGGCCATGGCTGTCGCTGGCCAGCAGACTCTTGCCGTTGCGGCTGCGATGCGGGGCGATGGCCCAGTTGCTGGAGGACGCAATATTCAGCAAGTTCAGCTCGGACAACTGAGCGCTGGCCTTGCTGACTTCGTTGAGGCCCGGGACCTGGCCGTTGAGCCGCAGGCCCTGGAGCTTATCGGCCTCGGCCATCGGCAGTTGTTCGTCCGGGTAGGACGGGCTCAGCCAGGCCAGTTTGTCGTTGCTAACGGTCTGGGCCAGCACCAGCGCGGCGATTTCTTCCGGCAGGTTGGCCGACTGGCTGAAATTGAGCAGGCAAAACAGCAGCGCCGAGTCTTCGGGTTTCCAGTATTCGGGTTTGTAGCCGGTGGCGGCCAGGTCTGCCGGCAATTTGTCGCGGTAGCGGAACAGATAGGCGTTGACGCCACGGGCATAGACTTCGAAGAAGCGTTTGAGCCGCGGCGAGGAGGCTTTGTACAGCTCGTCGGCGCTTTTCTTCAGGTTGACCGCACGCATGTAGCGATCGACGTCCAGTCGTTCGGCGCCGGACATTTCTGCCAGACGACCCTGAGCCAGCAGGCGCATGGTCACCATCTGGCTGATGCGGTCGCTGGCATGGACGTAGCCGAGGCTGAACAGGGCGTCATGGAAATTGTTGCTCTCGATCAGCGGCATACCCATGGCATTGCGTCGAACCGAGACGTTCTGCGCCAGTCCCTTGAGCGGTTGTACGCCGGACGTCGGAGGAACAGTGTCCTGGGCGTTCCAGGTCTGGCAACCGCTCAGACCGAGCACACTGGCCACTGCGGCGGCAACGCCGAGCCGGGGGAAGGAAAAAATAGAGGCTGGCGAGGCCATGGCAAAGCTCCTGCGGGAGGGGGGACACCGATAAAGGCGCTACGTTAGTGAGCAGGAGGAGGGCGCGCAAGCGGGGGCGGGAGTTATTTGTTGGTTGGGCGATGAAAGCCTGCACATCAACGATGTTCACGCTTTTGTGGCGAGGGGATTTATCCCCGCTGGGCTGCGGAGCAGCCCCCTGCGTCCCGCCGGACATTGCGCGGTGCAGGGATACGGGGCCGCTTCGCGCCCCAAGCGGGGATAAATCCCCTCGCCACAGGGTGTTGGGTGTTTCAGAAGGGTTAGGCTTTAGGCGGGTTGACCTTGTCCACCAGGGCATAGGCCTTGGCGGTGGCCGGGCGCTCCTGGATGCGATTGAACCAGCGCTGCACGTTCGGGAAGTCTTCCAGCCGCTGGCTTTGCCATTGGTGTGAAACGGTCCACGGATAAATCGCCATATCGGCGATGCTGTACGCGTTGCCCGCCACGAATTCACGGTCCGCCAGGCGGCGATCCAGCACACCATACAGACGAGCGGTTTCGTCGATATAGCGCTTGATCGCGTAGGGAATTTTTTCCGGGGCGAACCGGCTGAAGTGATGATTCTGCCCGGCCATCGGCCCCAGGCCGCCCATTTGCCAGAACAGCCACTGCAACACTTCTTGCCGTCCGCGCAAATCCTCAGGGATGAACTGGCCGGTTTTTTCCGCCAGGTACAGCAGGATCGCGCCCGACTCGAACAGCGAAATCGGCTCGCCGCCATCGGCGGGTTCGTGGTCGATGATGGCCGGAATGCGGTTGTTGGGGGCGATCTTCAGGAAGTCGGGCTTGAACTGCTCGGCCTGGCCGATGTTGATCGGGTGCACCTTGTAGGGCATGCCGGCTTCTTCGAGGAACAACGAAATTTTGTGGCCGTTGGGTGTGGTCCAGTAATACAGGTCGATCATGGAGGGCTCCAGATAAGACAGCGTGATGGATGGACAACAAATGACGGGGGGAGGTCGTCCTGATTGCCGAAAGGCTTGCCTGTACGAAGAGGTGATGCTCAAGTGTGGAAAATTCAATGATCGAGCACGAGAAAACCGGTATGGAGTTACAGAAAAACGCAGCGTTGATTCTTATCGATCAACAAAAAGGCATCCTTCATCCCAGGCTAGGCCCTCGCAACAACCCCAGTGCGGAGCTGCGCATGCTCGAGTTGCTCGATTTCTGGCGACAATCGGCACGGCCGGTGATTCATGTCCACCACCTGTCCCGCTCGCCAGACTCAGTGTTCTGGCCTGGGCAATCGGGAGTGGAGGTTCAGGAACGGTTCGAGCCATTGGCCGGGGAAAGGCTGGTTCAAAAGCAGGTGCCAGATGCGTTCTGCGGCACGTGCCTGGAGGCGGACCTGCATGAAGCAGGGATTGGACAATTGGTGATCGTGGGCGTGGCGACGAACAACTCGGTGGAGTCCACGGCGCGTACGGCCGGCAATCTGGGATTCGACACCTGGGTGGCCGAAGACGCGTGTTTTACCTTCGACAAGGCTGATTATTTTGGTAATGCCCATTCGGCTGGCGAGGTGCATGCCATGTCGCTGGGCAACTTGCATGGCGAGTATGCGACGGTGGTCAGCGTGAAGCACATCCTCGAGGTCGGTTGATTAACCGTGGGGGCAACTGTCTTGGCGGGTTTAGCCTTCGATTTCCCGGCACCCAAACTTCTTCTGTGGGAGCAAAGCTTGCTCGCGATAGCGGTGGGTCAGCTTGCATCAATTTTGAATGTGCATCGGTCATCGCGAGCAAGCTTTGCTCCCACAGCGGTCTTGTGGTGGTTCCGGTTTCCCTGTACCCCAAATCCCTGTGGGAGCGAGCCTGCTCGCGAGGACGATTCAACAGGCGAAGATAATCTTCGCCCTGGCCATCAAGCCCCGTGGCACTTCTTGAATTTCTTGCCATTGCCGCATGGGCAAGGGTCGTTGCGGCCGACATCCTTCAGGGTGTTGCGCACCGGTTCCTGGTGGGAGTGGCCACAGTTCGGGCCATGGACATGCCCGTGATCATGATCGTGGTGATGGTCATGATCGTGGTTGCAATCAGGGCCATGAACGTGGGGTTGCTGGGTCATCGGGGTTACTCCGCAATAAAATCGGCGGCGATTATCACGCCATTGCGCCTCAGGTGCACGTAGTGAGCGATGAATAAACCGGTTTCCAGCTCACCTTCCAGGCGGTAGGGGATCTGCTGGCGAGGTTTTTCGAGCATTTTCACCAGTTTGCGCACTTGCGGCCACAGATTGGTGCGGATCGGAACCCTGAAGTAGCGGCTATGCCCGGGACGCACCGTGAACCAGTGCTCATGCTCGCCTTCGGTCAGCAACAGGTCGCCCAGATGAATGCGGTAGGTTATGCCGCGCACGGTCAAATCGCTGTCGTCGGGGTTGTCCACACGAAAGTGCAGCATGAACTTCTGCTCCACCAACCGGGCCCGTACCACCTCGACCTTGGTCAGATGCACCTGCGGTTCAGGGGCCTCATCACCTCGCCAGGACGCACAACTGCCGAGCCCGACGAACAGCAGCAGGCAAGTGATGCGCAGCAGATGTGATGAAAGGGTCATGTCCGTGCCTCTGGTTTATCCCAGTCTAGCCTGCTGGCGTGCGCAACAGCGTCGGACGATTGCGATATCAGCGATTAAAGTAGCCTGCGCAGCACTTCTTGAATTTATGTCCACTGCCGCACGGGCAGTTGTCGTTGCGTCCGGTCTTGACTGGCACCGTCGGGTCGATGAAGTACCAGCGTGCGCCGTTCTGTACGAAGGATGACTGTTCGCGGTGGCTGTGTTCTCCCTGGCCGTCGTGCCAGCGTGCGGTGAAGGTGACAAAGGCGTGTTCGGGTTGGCCACCGAAGACTTCGCTGCTTTCCACCTCCAGTCCCAGCCAGGTGCTTTTGGCGCTCCACTCGCTGATGGATTGGCGATCCAGGCCGTCCTGCTGAGCAGGCAAGGTTGTGGCCACCAGATAGTCCACCAGTCCCAGCACGTAGGCGCTGTAACGCGAGCGCATCAAGGCCTCGGCGCAGGGCGCCGGGTGGCCATCGTGGTAATGGCCGCAGCAGGCGTCCAGTGGGTTGCCACTGCCGCAGGGGCAAATGGTTGTGTGCATGCTTGTGTTCACGGCTACCACCAGTATTTTCCAAAGTTTTCCGGGTTGGCCCAAAAGCGTGAGTTGAGCCAGTCAGGGACTTGTTTGTATTCAAGCAGATCGTAGGTAAACAGGGTCAGCACCTGCTCCTCGCGCTGGAATCGCTCGCTGGCCTGCAGGGCCAGGGAAAAGAAATCTGTTTCTTGCCAGCCGCAGGCATTGAGGTCCGCCAGCACGGCGATACGGCTGGCGTTGAGATTGCGGATGCCACCCAACAGGTTCAGACCGTCGCGCTTGGGTAAATGCTCCAGGCAATCAAGGGCCAGGGCCAGGTCAAAACGCCGCGCCGCCACGTCCGCCGGAAGGGCGCCAGGTGCGGCGTGGACCACTTCAGTATCTGGATGCGCCTGTTGGAACGCTTCAAGGGCAGGGAAGCTGCTGGCACCGATCAACAGCAGTTTTTGCGGGGCATAACGGTCCAGCACGGCAGCCAGGGCTTGCTGGGGCGTACGGGAAGAAATGGCAACGGTCATCGAAGTTCCTCAGTCAGAGCCGCCACGATAGCCTGCGCGGACCCCATGGCCTAGAGCGGTTTGTGCTTAAACGTATCGATCTACGGCAAATAGGGGGCAAAAACCTCGATAGCGTGATGCTGGCGCGGATGCGGAGTCGGGTCTTTACTCCCCTGAATCGGCGCAAAGCCGATCCCTCAAGGAGAAAACCCAATGAGCATAGTTCGCACAGCGTTACCCTTGGTTCTGCTGACCGGTGTGTTGACTGGTTGCGCAGGTTTGCAGAAGACCGACTGGCCGACCTGCGCGGCGGTCGGCGGCGTGACGGGCGCTGGATTGGGCGCCATCGAAAGCACCTCCTGGGCCGGCGGCGGTGCATTGTTTGTCGGCACCATGGCAGCGGCTTACTGCTGGGTGCATGGCGACGGCGATGAGGATGGCGATGGCGTGCCGGACAGCCGCGACAAATGTCCGGGCACGCCTAAGGGCGTGCAAGTCGATGCCGACGGCTGCCCGCCACCGGCACCGGCACCGATGGTTGAAGAGGCCGTGGTGGTCCAGGAAGAAACCATTGTGATCCGTGACGTGCATTTCGAATTCGACAAGGCCACGCTGACCGCGGCAGACAAGGAGGTCCTGAGCACGATTGCAACCCGACTGAAACAGGAAACGTCCACCGCGCAACTGCGCGTCACCGGCCACACCGACAGCGTCGGCAGCGATGCCTATAACCAGCGCCTGTCTGATAAACGGGCCAACTCGGTGGTGCAATACCTGGTCGAGAGCGGCGTGCCCCGTGCCAGCTTCGTTTCGGTGGAGGGTGCCGGTGAGAGCCAGCCGGTGGCGGACAACAGCACCGCCGATGGTCGGGCCATGAACCGCCGCACGGAGATCAAGATAAATCGCTGAAGCCCCCGTCAGCCGCGGCTTGTACAGTCGCGGATGCGGGTCTTTACTCCTGTGTGACCGGTATGGGCCGGTAACACAGGAGCATTCACCATGAACGTGCTACTCAGGGCCGCCTTACCGGTAATGCTGGCAGGCAGTCTATTGTCAGGTTGTGCCACTCACAGCGATGGCGGCGCACCGCTCAATCAACGCACCTGGCCAGTCTGTAGCTTGATCGGCGGTCTGGTTGGCGGCGGCCTGGGGGCCCTCGAAAGCAGCGGCTGGGCGGCGGGCGGCGCTGCGCTGGGGCTGCTGACCGGTGGCCTGATCTGCTACGCCCAGGATGGCGACGAGGACGATGACGGCGTGTTCGACCGCCGTGACCGTTGTCCCGACACGCCGGCCAATACCCCGGTTGAACATCACGGCTGCCCGTTGCCGCAATACCCGGCCAGCGCACCGCCGGTTGAACCTCAGGCACCGGCCACTGAAGTAATCACCCTCAACGATGCCGGCAAGGTGCTGTTCGACTTCGATAAGTCCGATCTCACTCAAGACGCGCGAAGCCAACTCGATGGGCTGATGAGCAAATTGAGTCATGCCAATGTCGCCAGTATCCGCGTGGTGGGGCACACCGACAGCGTAGGCACTGATGCCTACAACCAGGGGCTGTCCGAGCGCCGAGCAAGCAGCGTGGTGGAATATCTGCTCACCCAGGGGCTTTCACCGGACAAACTCACCAGTGAAGGCAAAGGTGAAAGCGAGCCGGTGGCCGACAACGAGACCGATGAGGGGCGGGCGCAGAATCGTCGGGTCGAGCTGCATATCCAGCGCTGAGCCGCGTGCCAGAGCCGTTGGGTCGCCAGTGGGGCGACCCGGCGAGCCGAGGTTTGCGTCAGATTAAATTTGCCCTGGCCTCTGGCTTATTCTGCGCGCAAGCCGTTACTGTGCGTGCAAAGAATAATACTTACCGGGGGGATGTATGAAGCTGTTATGGGCGCTGGGGCGCTTGTTGACCCTGCTGTTCTGGCTGGTGGTGCTGGTCAACCTGGTCATGCCGTTCGTTCATCCGCTGCATCTGCTGGTCAATTTCGGCGCAGCGATGTTGCTGGCGATCCATTTGCTGGAACTGGTGTTGTATCGAGCCAGCTTGCGCGGCCGGCCCGCTTCAGGCCGTGATCGTCTGCGAGTGCTGCTGTTCGGCATCTTCCACCTGCAAACCCTCCCGATCGCCACCGAGGCTTCCCATGCGTAAATTGTGTCTGCTTGTCGCACTCGTGTGCCCCTGGGCCAGTGCCCAAGTGATCCAGGTTGAAAGCCATTCCTTGATGCGCCTGCCCAATACCACCAGCGCCCTGACATTGGAGCGTCTGGAGGTGGCCGATTACGGCACGTTGCTGGTGCCTGCCAACGTCACTGAGTTGTCCATTGGCCAACTGCGCCTGGGGCGCGAAGCGCGGATCGCCATCGTGCCCGCGCAACAGGCACTGCAGATAAAAGTTGCCGAGGGGGAACTGGCCGACGGCAGTCAGATCACGGCTCGGGGCGCGCCCGGAACCTATACCAAAGCGGCACGACCGGGGCGTGATCTCAATCTGCGCTTCAATGCCTTGAATGCGCCGTTGTTGTCGGTGGATGCCCGCGGTGGAACCGGTGCGCCAGGTTACGTGGGCCTCGACGGCGCCAACGGCCAGGCGCCGGGTTGTACGTGGGGAGCAGCCGGTCGCGGTGCCGACGGCAGCAATGGCAGTGATGGCCAGCCGGGTGCGGCCGGTGCGCAGGTGCGTCTGGAACTGCCCCGTGACTATCCAGCCGAGCAGATCAAGGTAACGGTGGAGGGGGGCGCGGGCGGCGCCGCCGGCCCCGGAGGTAAACCCGGCGCTGGCGGCAAGGCCAAGGGGTGTTTCGTCTATACCGCCGACGGTGGCAAAAGCGGTCGCCCGGGTGCCGATGGCCAGCCAGGACCCGCCGGAGCAGCGGGGGCGGTGACGGTGCAGCGGTTCTGAAGCATCGATCTGCGAATACCCTGTAGGAGCTGCCGAAGGCTGCGATCTTTTGATCTTGATCTTGATCTTGATCTTGATCTTGATCTGTGAGGCGTTTGCTCACGATTCAATTGTCTGGGGAAAGATCGCAGCCTCGTTGCACTCGACAGCTCCTACACGGCGCGTCAGAACATCGGCCGCGCCGCGCCAATCGCCACCACCAGCAACCCGATCAACAGATTGATCCCCACCAGTTGCCGGATTTTCCCCAGCACCGCCGCGCCAGTCGGCCAGTCCTGGGCTGCTACGGCGTTGCGCAGTGCTGGCAACTGCAACCCCTGGATGCGAATAAACAACGCCGTCATCACCACATACAAGCCCATCATGATCTGCACATAACGTGGCGCGGTTTCAAAGCCGGCGAAGCGCATGTGGATCAGGCCCACACCGCTGATCGGCAAAAGCACCACCGCCACCCAGACCCAAACGAAAAAACGCTGAAACACTTCTACCCATAACTTGAGTCGGGCCGGGCCCTCAAGGGCCGCAATTGCGGCGGGGCGCAGGATCATCCAAGCGAAGAACATGCCGCCGACCCAGATCAGGGCCGCCAGTAAATGCAGGGTGTAGACGAGGGCAAAGGGTGTCATTGAGTTACTCCGTTCTGCGCAGGATTCATTAGCGGGGTATGATAGCCGCCGATCCGAACCACTGAAAATTTATCCAGCGTTTTTAGCGCCCGACCATTCATGATCAGCACCGAACTCAAAACCACGATCCAGGGCGCCTATTCGCGTTTTCTCGAAGCCAAGAGCCTCAAACCGCGATATGGCCAGCGCCTGATGATTGCCGAGGTGGCAAAAGTCCTGGGTGACATCGACACCGACGACGAAGGCCGGCGCAGTGGCGAGCCTGCCGTCGTGGCGGTGGAGGCTGGCACCGGCACCGGCAAGACCGTGGCCTACAGCCTGGCGGCAATCCCCACCGCCAAGGCCGCCGGCAAACGCCTGGTGATCGCCACGGCCACGATTGCCTTGCAGGAGCAGATCGTTTTCAAGGACCTGCCTGACCTTATGCGCAACAGCGGGCTGAATTTCAGCTTCGCCCTGGCCAAGGGCCGTGGGCGCTACATGTGCCTGTCCAAGCTCGACATGTTGCTCCAGGAAGGCCAGGCGCAGACCGCCACGGCCCAGTTGTTCGAAGAAGAAGGCTTCAAGATCGAAGTCGATGAGGCCAGTCAGAAGCTGTTTACCAGCATGATCGAAAAACTGGCCGGCAATAAATGGGACGGCGACCGCGACAGCTGGTCCACCGCCCTGGAAGACGCCGACTGGTCACGCCTGACGACTGATCATAGCCAGTGCACCAACCGTCATTGCCCGAACTTCGGCCAGTGCGCCTTCTACAAGGCCCGCGAAGGCATGGGCAAGGTCGACGTCATTGTCACCAACCACGACATGGTCCTGGCCGACCTGGCCCTGGGCGGGGGCGCGGTGCTACCGGATCCGCGTGACACGATCTATGTGTTCGACGAAGGTCACCACCTGCCGGACAAGGCTATCGGCCATTTCGCCCATTACACCCGGCTGCGCTCCACCGCTGACTGGCTGGAAACCACCGCCAAGAACCTCACCAAGCTGTTGGCTCAACACCCGCTGCCGGGTGACCTGGGCAAGTTCATCGAACAGGTGCCCGAGCTGGCCCGTGAGATCAAGACGAACCAGCAGTTCATGTTCAGTGCCTGCGAGCAAGTGGCGGATTTCAAGCCCGGCGAAGACGTCGAGGGTCGTGATCGACCTCGCCATCGCTTTGTCGGCGGCGTCATTCCCGAGCACATGCGCGAGATGGGCGTCGAGCTCAAGAAAGGCTTCGCCCGCCTGACCGACCTGTTCACCCGTCTGACCGACCTGCTCAAGGAAGGCATGGATGGCGAGGTCAATATCGGTATCGCCAGCAACCAGGCCGAGGAGTGGTACCCGCTGTTTGGCAGTCTGCTGTCCCGCTCCCAGGGAAACTGGGAGTTGTGGACCGCGTTCACCACTGAAGACCCGGAAGACAACCCGCCGATGGCGCGCTGGTTGACCCTGGCCGAAAGCGGCTCGCTGTTCGACATCGAGGTCAATGCCAGCCCGATCCTGGCGGCGGAAATGCTGCGTCGCAACCTGTGGAATGTGGCCTACGGCGCGCTGGTGACTTCCGCCACGCTGACAGCCCTGGGCACGTTCGACCGTTTCCGCATGCGCGCCGGCCTGCCGAAAAAAGCCGTGACCGCCGTGGTTCCGAGCCCCTTCCATCATGCCGACGCCGGCGTGCTGCGGGTCCCGGACCTCAAGGCCGATCCGCGGGATGCCGCCGCCCACACGGCGGCGATCATTCGCGACCTGCCGGAACTGGTGGAAGGCTCGCGGGGTACCCTGGTGCTGTTTTCCTCGCGTAAACAGATGCAGGACGTCTTCGACGGCCTCGACCGTGACTGGCGCAAGCAAGTGTTTATCCAGGGCAACCTGTCCAAGCAGGAAACCCTGAACAAGCACAAGGCGCGGGTCGACGGCGGGGATTCCAGCGTGCTGTTCGGCCTGGCGAGTTTTGCCGAAGGCGTGGATTTGCCCGGTGCCTACTGTGAGCACGTGGTGATCGCCAAGATCCCGTTTTCGGTTCCGGACGACCCGGTGGAAGCCGCGTTGGCCGAATGGATCGAAGCCCGCGGCGGTAACCCGTTCATGGAAATCTCCGTGCCGGACGCCTCGCTGAAACTGGTCCAGGCCTGTGGTCGATTGCTGCGCACCGAAGAAGACCGCGGCACCATCACCTTGCTCGACCGCCGACTGGTGACCCAGCGCTACGGCAAGGCGATCCTCAACGCCCTGCCGCCGTTCCGCCGGGAGATTTCCTGACGCGTGCAATGACTGCTGTGGCGAGGGACCGCTAGGCCCTGTAGGAGCTGGCGAAGCCTGCGA
>NZ_JABWQV010000490.1 GCF_014268615.1 Pseudomonas tehranensis
TATCGCGAGCAGGCTCGCTCCCACAGGTGCTGTGGCGCTAAGGTCAGACCTGTTGCGCCAGCAACTGCCCATCGGCCATGCGCAGGCGCTTGGACAGGGAGACGGCGAGGGCTCGAATGATTTTGGCGGCGATTTTCGGTGCATCGTTGAGCATTTTTTCCAGGGAATCCTTGCCCAGGTTCAGCAATTGGCAATCACTGGCGGCGATGCAACTGGCCGAGCGCCGTTCACCGTCAAGCACTGCCATTTCCCCGAATGCCCGGCCGCTACGCAGCGTGGCGATGGTGACGGGTTGGCCGTCGGGGCCGGTTTTCTGCACGGCCACTTGCCCTGAATGGATGATGCACATGAAGCTGCCGGCATCGCCTTCGCGGAAAATCGCTTCCCCTTGGGAAATGGCGCTGATGCTGAAGTAGCCCGACGCCGCGGCGAAGTCGACAGGCTGCAATTGGTCGAACAGGCCGCAGTCCATCAGCCAGTCGCGGATTTCGTTGTTCAGTAAGGTCGGTTCTGACATGTTGTCACGGTCTTTTTCTTGTGGTCTCTACGGTTTCGCGGTGCCCTGGGCATAGAAGATCCCCGTGGGAGCGAGCCTGCTCGCGATGGCGGTG
>NZ_JABWQV010000491.1 GCF_014268615.1 Pseudomonas tehranensis
GGACCTGAGCGTTGCCAACGGCACTCTGAGTGCTGTCAGCAGCAGCGACGGCGGCCTGACCTGGACCGCGGTCTTCACTCCGACCCTCGGCGTGCGGGATGCGACCAACCTCATCATCCTGGACAACACTGGCGTGAGCGATGCGGCGGGCAATACCGGCACGGGTACGACCAGCTCCGGCAACTACGCCATCGATACGCAGGTGCCGACGGCGACCATAGTGGTGGCGGATACGGCCCTGAACATTGGCGAAACGTCGCTGGTGACCATCACCTTCAACGAAGCCGTGAGCGGATTCGACAACAGCGATCTGACCATCAGCAACGGGACATTGAGCAACGTTTCGTCCACCGACGGCGGCGTCACCTGGACGGCCACGTTCACGCCAAGCGCGAGCATTGCCGATACCAGCAATCTGATCACCCTGGACAATACCGGTCTGACCAACGGCGCGGGCAATGCCGGCGTCGGCACCACGGACTCCAACAACTACGCCATCGACACCGTGCGCCCAACGGCGACCATCGTCGTGGCCGATACCGCCATTGCCGCCGGCGAGACTTCGCTGGTGACCATCACCTTC
>NZ_JABWQV010000492.1 GCF_014268615.1 Pseudomonas tehranensis
TCAGCCGATCCCCGGCATCCCAGGCAAACCGATAACTCTCACCGTTCTCATTGACCAGCGCTTGCAGCCGTCCGTAGCTGTCGTAGGCGAACTGCACCTGCCGACCGTGGGCGTCGGTGCGTTGGCGAACCTGACCGCGACGGTTGTGCTGGTAGTGCGTGGTGTGCCCGGCCGGGTCGGTGTAGCCGGTCAACTGGCCGGCGAGGTCGCGCTGGTACTGTTCGGTGCGGCCGTCCGGCAATTGGCTGCTGAGCAAGCGGCCTTGGGCGTCGTAGCTGAACTGGGTGCGCTCGCCGAGGGCGTCGGTGATGGTCTGCAGGTAGCCGCGCTGGTCGTAGCTGAACCGTGTCGGATAACCCGAGCAATCGATGTGCTCCACCAACTGCCCGAACGGATTCCAGCGCAGCTTTTTAAGCTTGCCGATGGCGTCGATGATTTCCACCACCTGACCGTGGGCGTCGTAGCGGTAGCGGGTGACGTGGCCCAGGGGATCGGTTTCGGCGGTGCAGTTGCCGCGTTGATCGTAGCGGTATTTCCAGCTGTGGCCGGCGGCGTCGGTGTCCACCAG
>NZ_JABWQV010000493.1 GCF_014268615.1 Pseudomonas tehranensis
GGCAACGCGCTCTTCCCGCCCACGGTGCAGGCCAACATCCTCACCAGCTCCAAGGACACCTTCACCAACAACATCCCCTCGGCCCGCGCCGCCGGGGCGGTTGTTTCCCATGTCGCGCCGGCCGGCACCGAACTGGACATGCCCGAGCCGGAAGAAGAAGCCGAGCCCAGCTACCTGGACATGGCCGGCAACTTCTTCTCGCAGATGTGGCGCCCCACCGTCGCCTCGCCCGCCCCCGGCACGGAGACCCGGCCGGAAGACCTGGTGATCTGCACCAAGCACCCACCGATGCCGCCGCAGTTCATGGCCGAAGGCTCGGACAAAGTCACCATCAACGGCCAGCCCGCCGTGCGCAGCGGCGACCGCAGCACCTGCGATGCGACGGTGGTGTCGGCCGGATTGATTTCCCCGGACGTGACCATTGGCGGCGGCTCAGTGGTGGTGCGTGAGATTCGCAGCGGTAAGACCCCGGGCGTGGGGCTGGCGGTCACCGCGTTACTGATGCTCAAGGGTGGCAAGGGCAAGTTCTTCAGCAAACTGCCGTGCATGCTGGCCGGTGGCGCGGC
>NZ_JABWQV010000494.1 GCF_014268615.1 Pseudomonas tehranensis
ATGCGCTGGCCGCGCAACTTCACCTGATGGTCGAGACGCCCCAGGTACTCGATGTTGCCATCGGCCAGGAAGCGGCAACGGTCGCCGGTGCGGTACAGGCGGTCACCCTCGATGAATGGGCTGGCGAGGAAGCGTTCCTCGGTCAGGTCCGGGCGTTTCAGATAACCCCGGGCCACGCCGACACCGCCGATGTACAGCTCGCCGATGCTGCCAATCGGCAGCGGTTGCATGGCCTCGTCGAGGATGTACAAGCGCAGGTTGGCGATGGGCTTGCCGATTGGCACGACCACATCGTTGGCCGAGCAACGCCAGACCGAGACGTCGATGGCCGCTTCGGTCGGGCCGTACAGGTTGATCAGGGCGGCCGGGTGCTGGCCCATGAAGCGCCGCACCAGATCCACCGGCAGTGCTTCACCGCTGGCGAACACCTGGCGCAGGCTGTGGCAGTCGACCAGACTCGGTTCCTCGACAAAGGCCCGGAGCATCGACGGTACGAAGTGCAGAGTGGTGACCCGTTCCTGCTGGATCAACTGGCTGAGGTAGGCCGGGTCGCGATGCCCGTCCGG
>NZ_JABWQV010000495.1 GCF_014268615.1 Pseudomonas tehranensis
CGTCATCGCGAGCAGGCTCGCTCCCACATTAGGTCGCTGGGTTGGGCTAAAAGCGGTTTCACTTCATAACCGTTCGGGATAAAGCTTATTCGAAAGCAATCTGTGTCCGGATGGCATTTCTCCCTGTGCATAGGCGTCTTATCTGAGGAACCGACCGTTCGGAAGCAGCGTTTCTTGAACGCAGTCAGGCTTGGGCTTTAACCAGAGAAAAAAGGAATCGGCTATGAACACATTTCTACGCGCGATGATTTTGCTGAAGGTTTTAGTGTTGCTGTCTCTCGGTTCGTCAGCGGCCTGGGCCGAATGCGATGAGCATGAAAAACAAGCGGCGTACGGGCAGGTGGCGCAGGGCGAGTTGATGCTTGCCGCGAACGAGGAACAGACGCCCGGCGATCAGGACAATGACGACTCGTCGATCGATGATCCCGATGCCGACGATGGCGATAGCCAGACGTAGAGTTGAAGCATAAAAAACCCTCCAACTCGATTGATCGTAATCGGGGAGGAGGGTATTAACTGCTCCAGCTTATCTAACCCGTGGCGAGGGAGCTTGCTCCCGCTT
>NZ_JABWQV010000496.1 GCF_014268615.1 Pseudomonas tehranensis
GGAGTTTGACGTGCCGCAGCCTGGCGGCAACCTGCCGCGCACCATGGAGTTGTCCGGCACAGGCATGTCGGGCGGGCGGGTTGATATCTGGCTGCAAGGTGCAAGTGAACCGTTGATCGAGGATGTTTTTGTCGGCGCCGATGGCTGGAAAGCGCAAGTGACCCTTCCCGTTGGCGAGACCACCATTCTGGCTCGGCAACGCTTCGAAGGTCGCCCCTCCAAAGACACCGCGCCGCTGACCTTCAACGTGGTTCCTGCTGCCCCGTACATTGAAACCCCGGCCACCGACGAGCATATCGGCCGGCGCGTGGTGGTGTCCGGTTTCGGCGTACCGGGTGACACCGTGACGGTGAAACTGGGCGACGCCGCGCGCACGGTGCTGGGCAGCAGTCCGGTGCTGGAGGACCGCACCTGGTCGCTGACGGTGGTGTTCGATCAACCCGGCGGAAACTACGGCCTGATGGCCGTGGCATCGAGCGAGGGGTTTGATTCCGCCGATTCACAGGCGCGCGCGGTGGTGCTGGGCACCTATCAGCCTTCC
>NZ_JABWQV010000497.1 GCF_014268615.1 Pseudomonas tehranensis
GCGGGAGCAAGCTCCCTCGCCACAGGGGCTAAGCTATTGAGCAAGACTTAAGGAAATCCAACGATGGAAACGTTAACCGCGCTGAAGATCGCCCATGTCGTCGCCACGGTATTGCTCTTGGCGGGTGCCCTGGGGCTGGCCATCTGGGTCTGGAGGACGCGCCGCAACGGCGATGCCACGGCGGCCGCGCGCACACTGCAACGCCCGCGGGTGTTTGTCTGGCTGGTGATGGCCCTTGCGTTGGCGAGCCTGCCGTTCACGGGGTGGTGGATGGTGCACCAGATCGGCTGGCCACTGGGGCAGACCTGGTTGCTGGCTTCCAGTGTGCTCTACACCGTGGCGGCGCTGGCGGGTTTCTGGCTGTTGGTGCGGTTGAATAAACTGCGCAAGGCGCCTGGAGGTAGCGGGAAATTTACCTTTGCCTTGGCGCTGTTCAGTGTTGTCTGCTTTGTCGCCATTGCGGGGTTGATGGGAGCCAAGCCGGTTTAAGATTTAAAACCGAGTCGCCCCTATCGCGAGCAGGCTCGCTCCCACAGGAATT
>NZ_JABWQV010000498.1 GCF_014268615.1 Pseudomonas tehranensis
GGAGTTTGACGTGCCGCAGCCTGGCGGCAATCTGCCGCGCAGCATGACATTGTCGGGCACAGGCATGCAGGGCGGGCGGGTTGATGTCTGGCTGCAAGGCGCAACTGAACTGTTGGTCGAGGGGGCGTTTGTGGGAGCTGATGGCTGGAAAGCTGAAGTGACCCTGCCGGTAGGCCAGACCACGATTCTGGCCCGGCAATACTTTGAGGGTCGGCCTTCCAAGGACTCCGCGCCGTTGACCTTCAACGTGGTTCCTGCTGCCCCGTTCATTGAAACCCCGGCCACCGACGAGCACATCGGCCGGCGCGTGGTGGTGTCCGGTTTCGGCGTACCGGGGGACACCGTCACGGTGAAACTGGGCGACGCGCGCACGGTGCTGGGCAGCAGCCCGGTGCTGGAAGACCGCACCTGGTCGCTGACGGTGGTGTTCGATCAACCCGGCGGCCTCTACGGCCTGATGGCCGTGGCGTCGAGCGAGGGATTTGATTCCGCCGATTCACCGGCGCGAGCGGTGGTGCTGGGCACCTATCAGCCTTCC
>NZ_JABWQV010000499.1 GCF_014268615.1 Pseudomonas tehranensis
CGGGTTGCCCACTCCACAATGCCTGCGTTCAGCCAGCGTGGTTAACGGGGCGTCCAAGATCAACGTCCACCGCGAGGCGGCCTTATAGCCGACCTGATTTTTTGATGATCGCGTTTTTCCTGTGGGAGCGAGCCTGCTCGTAAAGAGGTCGACACATGCAACATCTTCGTCAACTGTGTAGCCGCCTTTTCAGCCTTGCGATAGTTCAGTCCATAGCGATTGAATTGGCTGCCGTCATCGCGAGCAGGCTCGCTCCCACATTCGATCTTTCAGTGAACACAAATTTACATCCAACACAGAACCACTGAGGGAGCGGGCTTGTTCGCGAAAGGCCAACACACCCAACATCTTCATCGACTGTGATACCGCTTTCGTGAGCAAGCCCGCTTCCACAGGGGAAGTGCGATCAATCAATAAACAGGTCGGCTATAAGGCCGCCTCGTGCGGCTTTTGATCTTAGGCGCCCCTTTAACCACGCAGGCCGAACGCAGGCATTGTGGAGTGGGCAT
>NZ_JABWQV010000005.1 GCF_014268615.1 Pseudomonas tehranensis
AAAAGCCACTCAGATGAGTGGCTTTTTTTTTGCCTGAAAAAATGAGTTAGCGTTTAAAAGCCTGCGCTAGATACTTGATCACTAGAGCGTTATAACAAACGACTAAAAACATACGGGTAGATCAGCATCACGCTCACCGTCGTGCGATTGAGTGTGCGAATAGGGGGCTGAATCACCTAAAACACCTTGCTTGCATGTTCATTCTGTCGACAAAAGGGAGCAAGGTTTTGAATTTTATATGGGCGATCGGCTTTTTATTGCTGGCGGGATGCACAAATACACCCGCAAATCTGATGTCTGATCCAGACGGTTACGATGGTTCGATCCAGGCGAACGTTACTGCTCAATCCGCTTACCGCAACATCCGTCAAGCAAGCAGAATCTGTTTGGAACACTCGCCCCTGGGGACCCCGGTCACCACAGAAGGCGAGTTCGATTCAGACCTCGGTAGTGGGCAGATCACCCAGCGTATGGTGGCCCAAAACGTGAGGCTCAGTTTGGCGATCATCAATATCGAGCCTACCCCTGAGGGTATCGCTGAGATAAAGCTATACACCCTCAAGGGCTGGAGCACGATTGGGGTCAAGGCGCCTACGTTGGACAAGCTTCGTTCATGGATCAAGGGCGACCAATCCTGCTAAACGTCGACTGTTATGACGAAGTGTTCGGCGCTTCTCGCGAAGGGCTTGGATGCATTGTGGTTTTTCTTGGATAAAAGCGCTCCTGGTGGTGTGCTCTTCCAACACAAGCAGCGTGACCGTCCATTCAGCTCTACGGGGCGGTGCTCCATCGCATCATAGCGCCCGATTGAGGTGTCCAAAATCATTAGGCCAGTTCATGTCACCTCCTCATTACGCTGATCAGGACCCGGGAGGAGGCGAGAGATATGGAGAGACCTAAAGAAAAGAGCGGGGACTATCGATTCGGAGGAAGGGTTAAGGCTCTCCCGCTCGACCGAGGCTAAGGCACCCCATACGACCGTCTTGCGAGCCTGCCTTGCTTCTGCCTATTAGAAATTTTTCTACTCGCAACGACAAAATCCGTACAAATTTCTCAAAGGGACGCGACTGATGGAAACTCTATGGCTCAACTCTGCGAGCGCTTGGACATGCGCCGGTTCACTGTAGCGGACAATGTTCAGGGGCTATTAGCAATGTCATGGAGACTCCCGGCCCACGCCGGTGTCCCAGGCTTGCCTTATCATCCATCAGATCAGACAGCTCGAGATTCGCCCCCCGCCAACACCACCAGCAAACTGCTGAAGGAGCCCAGGGTTTTTCGGGTGATGTAGCTGGCAGCGATCAGCAATGCCAGACCTACACAGATATGCAAAACATCCGTCGAGATGCCGGTAGCTGCAACGATCCCAAGCTTGAGTGATTGCAGCAATATCTCCACTTACGCTTGGGCTGTTGAGTTCACCATGAAGTAAGGCCAAAGCAGGGCCTAGCGGTGCGCTGTTTGCGCAGAACCTACCTGGCCTGCACCGGTCCTGTTTGTCCATTCATCGTGGAGCATTACAGTTTTTTTGAGTGCTGCCGACAATAACTGACTGGCCACGTATTCAGGAATGGCTGATAACAGGGAAGACATTATCTTGGTCGTTTTGATTAACTCAAATGCATTCTCTGGCTTGCAGGTTTCCAATGCGACGGCCAGCCAAAATGGATCACCGGCGAAAAGTCAGGTGACAACTGAAAACTCTGCTGGTGGCAGTCAGAAAGATACCAGTCGCCTTTCTTCACTCTCTCTGCAGTTGAGTGAGAGTGCCGCGCGTGCGGCGGCAAGGGATTCGAGTTTGAGCAGGAAAGAGCTTGGTGCTAAAGCGAATGAGCTTTTGAGCCAGATTTCCGGTGACGGTTATTTTGCCAACAAAAAAGCCAATGATGCTGAAGTGCCTGACACTCAGGACCCTGTGTTATTGGCTCGTGCGGCCAATGCAACGCAGTTTGTCAATGGCAGTGGTAAAAATCCATTTGCGGGTATGTCGAGCGATCAGCTCTCATTGATTATCTATGATGACAGTGGAAGTTTTACGACTAATGAACGCCGCGCGGCGTGGAAAGAGTCATTCGATCAGGAATCTGCTTGGCGGCAGAAGGTTGTTGCCAATGCGATGGCGGAATATAACGGAACCGGGAAACTGACGAAATTCTTTACTGCAGCCCTTGAACATTACAAGGATTTGCCCGCTATTGAGCAGGCACAATATCCTAATAGTTATGAGGCGAAGCTGCAGGGTTGGATAGCACTCGATTTCAACTACAAGACCCATACCGTTGAGGGTAAGGGCAGTCCTCAGGAGGTGATGGACAAGGTCTTGAATCTCGACAAGCAGCTGTTTGATGACGCTGGGGCAGATACGGCTTGAGTGCGGCACTCACCCAAGATTGAGCCTGTCCAAACAAAAAGCCCCGCATCGGCGTAAGGCTGGTCACTTAAGCGGAGCAGCCTTATGATCCGCCGGAAACCGGGTCTTTGAAAACTTCACCGTCTTTGGCCCCTAAGGCCTTGGACGGTGACCCAGAAATATCCCTCCAATCCTCGATCTTAACTCCGCCCATCGTCTGCCCGTCGTTGATGTCGGGTTCGCCGCTGCCATGACGATTAACTGAGCGGCGATGTACCTTGATACCTTCAAAAAACAAGTCCAGAATTAAGTCTTTTCCTGCTTGGGTAAGAAAAGAAACCCCTTAGATTTCAATGAGCCGGACACAGATACGAGTCTCGTTTCCCGGTCCAAGATTCAGAAAAAAGCCACTCAGATGAGTGGCTTTTTTTTGTGCCTTAGAAGGGTTAGCTGCAAGACCCAATGCAAGCTCGCCACAGTTCTGAGTCCCAGGCGAGAAAGCATGTTGGCAACAGCTTGCGGTGGGATGAGAGTTAGCGGTTTTAAGAGAATGATCCTACGCGCAACTAAGTTACGCGTAGGATCTTCGGACTTTCAGTACGCGGCTACCAGACCATCCTTCCGGGGATCAGTGCCACCCACATAACCATGAGTGGTGCGCTGGATAATCTGCGCGCCGCCAAAGGCGAATACGCCGTTAGGTTCTTCTACGTCTATGTCGTGGCCTTTGGCACGTAAGGCTTCGACCACCTGTGGGTCGAATGCACGTTCCACTGCGACTTTCAGGCCAGATTCGAGCCTCCAGCGCGGTGCGTTTGCGGCGGCTTGTGGGTTCTGTTTGTAGCGCAGGATGCGCATCATCATCTGCAAGTGACCCTGTGCCTGCATCGGGCCCCCCATCAGGCCGAAGGACATCAACGGCGTGCCGTCGGCGTTCATCACAAAGCCGGGGATGATGGTGTGGAACGGACGTTTGCGCGGTGTAACGTAGTTGACGTGCTGCGGATCCAAGGAGAAGGCCGCGCCACGGTTTTGCAGGCTGATGCCGGTGCCAGGCACCACGACACCTGAGCCGAAGCCCATATAATTGGACTGGATGAACGAGATCATCATGCCGCTTTCATCTGCCGCCGACAGGTAAACGGTGCCGCCCGGTTTAGGCGAACCATGCCCCGGATTGGCGGCCTTGTTGGTGACGAGACCGGCGCGCTCCATCAGGTAGGTTTTGTCCAGCAGATGCTCGGAAGGCACGCGCATGTGGTCGTTATCCGCCACGTGTTCGTTCAGGTCGGCAAGGGCCAGCTTCATGGCTTCCAACACTGGGTGTACGGTTTCCAGGCTGTCCACTGGATGCTCGCCGACGCCCAATGCTTCGAGCATAGTCAGGCCGGACAAGGTAGCGATGCCCTGGCCATTAGGTGGCAATTCATGAACCACGGCGCCGGCGTAGGGCACCGACAGGGTGTCGATCCAGTCCACAGTGTGGGTCGCCAGATCGTCGAGGCTCATGACGCTGCCATTGGCGTTGGCATGGGCGATGATGGCTTGGGCCAGTTCGCCGCGATAGAACGCTTCGCCTTTGGTTTGGGCGATCAGCTCCAGGGTGCGGGCGTGATCCTTGAGCCGGATTTTCTCCCCGGCCTGTGGTGCTTGGCCGTCGGGCAGGAAGCACTCGGCAAAACCCGGCTGATCCTTGAGCAGTTCAGCGCCGAGCTTCCACAGCTGGGCTATGATCGGGGTGACTTGGTAGCCATCCCGAGCATAGCCGATGGCCGGTTCAGCCAGGGTGGCGAAAGGCAGTTTTCCGTAACGCTCGGACAGCTCGACCCAGGCCGAAACCGCGCCCGGCACCGTCACCGCTGGCCAGCCGCGCTGGGGCATTTTGCTCTGCCCGGCGAAAAACTCAGGGGTCCAGGCTTGCGGTGCGCGACCGGAAGCATTCAGGCCCTGCAACTTGCTGCCGTCCCAGACGATAGCGAAAGCGTCGCTGCCGATCCCGCAACCGGTGGGCTCGACCACGGTCAGGACCATGGCGGCTGCGATGGCCGCGTCGACGGCGTTGCCGCCTTTGCGCAGCATGTCCAGCCCGGCCTGGGCGGCCAATGGCTGGGAGCAGGCGACCATGTTACTGCCCATCACTGGCGAGCGTGCCGAAGCGTAGGGTTGGCTGTAATCCAGATCATCAAACATTAGCGTTTCTCTTTGGCAGAAAAAGTTAGCCCTTGGGGTCCAGCGCATCACGCAAACCATCCCCCAGCAGGTTGAAACACAGGACCGTGATGTAGATCGCCACGCCAGGCGCAATCGACATCCAGGGTGCCTGCTCCATAAAGTTTTTCGCGGTGTTGAGCATCGATCCCCAGGAAGGCGAGGGCGGTTGCTGGCCCAGACCGAGGAACGACAGACTGGCTTCAGCCAGAATCGCCGAGGCGATGGTCAAGGTGGCTTGCACAACCAATGGCGACATCACGTTGGGCAGCACGTAGCGCAGGATGATCCAGCGATCCGGCAAGCCAATGGCACGAGCACCTTCCAGGTAATCTTCGTGTTTGATGGTCAGCACCTGACCACGGGTCAGTCGGGCAAAGATCGGCATGGCTGACAGGCCGATAGCAATCATTGCGTTGGTCAGGCTCGGGCCGAGGAAGGCGCCCAGCGCAATCGCCAATACCAGAAACGGGCAGGACAACAGCGCTTCCATGACACGGGATATCACCGCTTCGAGTTTGCCGCCGAAATAGCCGCCCAACAGGCCCAAAGGCACACCGATGGCCATGGCGATGACCACCGAAACACCACCGGCCAGCAACGAACTGCGTGCGCCCCAGAGCAGACGGGAAAACAGATCGCGACCCAGTTCGTCAGTGCCCATCCAGTAGATCAGCGATGGTGCCTTGCGGACCGCGAGAAAGTTGGCTTTCAGTGGGTCATGGGGCGCAATCCAGGGCGCCAGCAAGGCCGCCAGGATAAACAGCAGCAACACCGCCGCGCCGAGTACCGCGCCTTTGTTGGCGAGGAATTTCTTCACGAACGGCGAGCGGCTGCGGGGGGCGATCGCGCTATGAGGGAGGCTGAAAATAGCGGTCATGAAGCAGTCCTCAGACGCGGATTAATCATCCGGTACAGCACGTCGGCGAGCAGGTTCAGCAGCAGGAAGCCAATTGCGATGCACAGCACCACGCCTTGCACCACGGCGTAATCACGATTGAACACGGCGTCGACAATCATCTTGCCGAAGCCGGGGATGCTGAAGACTTGCTCGGTCAGCACTGCGCCGCCGAGCAGTTCACCAAACAGCAGGGTTGTCAGGGTCACAATAGGCATCAATGCATTGCGCAGGGCATGCTTGAGGATCACCGTGCGCGGGCGCAGGCCCTTGGCCCGAGCGGTGCGCACGTAGTCGGTGCGCAACACTTCAAGCATGGCGCTGCGGGTATGGCGCATGAGAATCCCCGACAACCCTGCACCGAGCACGAAGGCCGGCAGGATCAAGGTCTTCAGGTTTTGCCCGAAGTCCTCGCCCATGGGCACGAAACCCGAGGCCGGCAGCCATTGCAGTTTCACGGCGAAGACCATGATCAGCAGGATCCCCAGCCAGAAGTGCGGAATCGAGATCCCCGACAGCGCGATGACATTGGCCCCGTAATCCACGACGGTGCCTTTGCGTACGGACGAGATAATTCCAGTGGGAATGCCGATCAGCAGTGCGATCAACAAGGCCAGCACTGCCAGCTCCAGGGTCACCGGCAACTTGGACGCCAACAGTGTGGTCACCGGTTGTTCGGTGCGCAGCGAAGTACCGAAGTCGCCGGTCAGCACATTGCCGAACCAGTTCAGGTACTGCACGGGGATCGGGTCGTTGAGTCGATACTTGTCGCGCAGGTATTCCATCACCGCCGGATCGCGCTCTTCACCAGCCATGGCCAGTACCGGGTCGCCCGGCAACAGTTTCTGCAGGGTGAAGACGAAGAGCGAAACCAGGATCAGTGTCGGGATCGCACTAAGCAGGCGTCGCAGGATAAACATCAGCATACCGGCCCCTCGTTTTTGCGGCGATCATTCACAGTCATGGCTTGAACGCGACGTTGTTCAGACGAATCAGGCCATCCGGGTTTGGCACGAAACCAGTCACGTTGTTACGCATGGCCATGATTCGCGGATCGAAATACAGGTACGCGGTCGGCACTTCGTCAGCCAGCAAACGCAGGGCTTCGTTGTACAGGGCCTGGCGCTGGGCAACATCGTTGACAGTGCGGGCCTTGTTCAACAGCTCGTCGAGTTTGGCGTTGCAGTATTTGCCGTCGTTCTGGCCGCCCTTGCAGGTCACGAACTGGTGAATGTCGCCATCCGGATCAGGACGGCCCGACCAGGCGCTCATGCCGATCTGGAAGTTGCCGCTTTGCTGTTCGCTTAGCATGGTGGCGTATTCAGTGGCAATCAGATTGACCTTGAAACCCGCTTCTTCAGCCATGGCCTGAATGATCTGCCCGACCTGTTGTGCGATAGGGTTGTTGGCGACTTTCAGGTCCACTGCCAGTGGCAGCTTCACGCCTGCTTCGGCCAGCAAGGCCTTGCTCTTTTCCACATCGCGGGTCGGGATCGGCAGATCCTTGTCGTAGTACGGGCTGTTTTTCGGAAACGGCTGGGCGCTCGGCGCATACAGGCCCTCGAACACCACCTGGTTGATCGCATCACGGTCGATGGACAGCTCGAATGCCTTGCGCACGCGCTTGTCTTTGCCCATCGGCGAGTTGGCCTTTTCGCCGTTGTTAATGTTGAACATCAACTGCATGTAGCCAAGCCCTGGCGTGTTATAGATCGCCAGCTTGCTGTCCGCCTTGGCGGTTTTCACGTCGGTGGGAGCAACCCGTTCGATGATGTCCAGGTCGCCGGAACGCAGGTTGGCCAGACGCACCGAGGTGTCCGGAATCGGCAGGAAAATCACCTTGTCGAAGTGATAAGCCTGCTTGTTCCAGTAGTTGTCGAAGCGCTCCAGCACAATGCGGTCCTGCTGCACGCGCTGGACGAATTTGTAAGGGCCGGAGCACACCGGTTTGGAGGCGAACTCACCCTGGGCGGCCTTCGGCGCAAGCATCATTCCGGCGCGGTCCGAGAGTTGGGAGACCAGGGTGGCGTCCGCTTGCTTGAGTTTGATGGCAACGGTTTTGGCGTCGATCACTTCAACGCTGTCCACCGAGGCCAGCTCGCTCTTGCGCAGGGAGTCGGGCAGGGTGCGAGCGCGGTCCAGGTTGAACTTCACCGAGGCAGCATCGAACGCTTCGCCGTCGTGGTAAGTCACGCCTTCGCGCAGAGTCATGGTCAGGGTCTTGCCGCCTTCGCTCCAGTTCCAGGCAGTGGCCAGTTGTGGGGCGTAGGTCAGGTCCGGGTTCACATCCACCAGCTTGTCGCACAGTGCGGTATAGACCAGACGGCCCGAATAGGTACGCGAACGATGCGGGTCGAGCCCATCAGGATCGTCCTGAATGCCGATGCGCAGGG
Source organism: Pseudomonas tehranensis (assembly GCF_014268615.1). Classification (GTDB taxonomy): domain Bacteria; phylum Pseudomonadota; class Gammaproteobacteria; order Pseudomonadales; family Pseudomonadaceae; genus Aquipseudomonas; species Aquipseudomonas tehranensis. Next base: position 7,850 of record NZ_JABWQV010000005.1, read on the forward strand.
TGGATTCGGCAAAGGCGGCGTTGGCGGCCAGCAATAACAAGGTTCCTGTCATGACGCGTGCAATTTTCATGGCTGGCTCTCCACTGCAAGGGATTGATGGTTCTTGAACAGATTCAGGCGCTGGGTGTAGGCAGCGCTGGGTGTCGGCAAAATCAGGGTGCCTGCACCGGCATTGGCGATTTCACGCCAGAAGTGGCACGCCACCTGACGCTCGGCCTCGACGGTTTCCATCACCGGCACCACTTCTTTGCACAGCGCCCGGGCGTGCGGGCAGCGGGTATGGAAGCGGCAACCCGATGGCGGGCGACTCGGGCTCGGCATGTCGCCGCCCAGCAATGGGCGCGGCCGGCGCAGGTCCGGGTGGCTGACCGGCACGGCGGCCATAAGCGCCTGGGTGTAAGGGTGCAGAGGGGTTTCAAACAGGCCGTTGACCGGCGCCAGTTCGACGATTTCCCCCAGGTACATCACGGCTACCCGGTCGCTCATGTGGCGGATCACGGCCAGGCCGTGGGCGACAATCACCAGGGTCAGACCGAATTGATGCTTGAGGTCTTCCAGCAGGTTGACGACTTGCGCCTGCACCGAAACGTCCAGCGCGGACACGGGTTCGTCACCCAGAATCAAACGCGGGTCAGACGCCAGGGCCCTCGCAATGCCGATGCGCTGACGCTGGCCACCGGAGAACTCGTGAGGGTGGCGGCCGCCGTGCTCGGGCGCCAGGCCCACGGTGCGCAGCAACTCGGCGACTTTGGCCTGGCGGTCGCTGCGGCTGGCATCGCTGTGCAGCCAGATAGGCTCACCGACGATGGATTCCACAGTCATGCGCGGATTGAGCGAGGCAAACGGATCCTGAAAGATGATCTGCAAATCACGCCGCACCTGGCGCAGCTTTTCCGGGGTCAGATTGGCCAGGTTACGGCCTTCATAAATGACGTCGCCCGCCGTAGGTCTGAGCAGGTTGAGCAGCAGGCGGCCGAGGGTTGATTTGCCCGAGCCGGACTCGCCCACCAGCGCCAGGGTCTCCCCTTTGCGCACCGACAGATTGACCTGATTGACCGCTTGCACCGGTGGCTTCTTGCGCTGGAACAAGCCGCTTTCCACCCCGAAGTGTTTGCTCAGGTCGATGCTTTCGAGAATGATCTCAGGGCTTGCACGCTCAATTATTTGGCGTTCAGAAAGGCTCACGCGCTGGCTCCCGTATGCTGTTCCAGTGGCGCACGAATGCACGCGGCGAAATGTCCGGGGGAAAGCTCGAGCAGCGGCGGGCGCGCCTCGCGACATGCCTGAATCACAAAAGGGCAGCGCCCGGCGAATCGGCAGCCGGTGGGCATTTGCGCAGGCGTCGGGACGCGACCATTGATGGTTGCCAGACGACCTTCACGCGGGCCAATCGATGGCATCGAACCCATCAGGCCGATGGTGTACGGGTGCTGCGGGTCATCGAACAGGGTTTTTACCGAGCCGCTTTCCACCACTCGCCCGGCGTACATCACCATCACGTCGTCAGCGACTTCGGCGACCACGCCCAGATCATGGGTGATCAGGATCATGGCCGTGCCGGTTTCAGCCTGCAGATTGGCGATCAGCGACAGGATCTGCGCCTGAATGGTTACGTCCAGAGCGGTGGTGGGTTCGTCGGCAATGATCAGCGCCGGATCGTTGGCCAGGGCCATGGCAATCATTGCCCGCTGCCGCATGCCGCCGGACAGTTCATGGGGGTAGGCGTCCAGGCGTTGCGCGGCGTCAGGCACGCGGACCTTTTCGAGCATTTGCAGGGCGCGCTGACGGGCGTCCTTGGCCGACAGACCCTGATGGCGGATCACGCTTTCGGCGATCTGCTCGCCAATGGTGAAGACCGGGTTCAAGGAGGTCATGGGCTCCTGGAAAATCATCGCCATGCGGTTGCCGCGCACATCCAGCAAGCGCTCGTCGGGCATGCCCAGCAAGGCTTCATCGAGCAGGGCGGACGTACGGGCGGCGATCTTGGCGGTGTCGGGCAGCAAGCCCATCAGCGCCATGGACGTAACGCTTTTACCACATCCGGACTCTCCGACGATGGCAAGGGTCTTGCCGCGCTGGACCGAGAACGAGACGCCGTCCACGACATTGGCGGGTGCGCCTGCAAAGCACACGGTCAAGTTGCTGACACTCAATACCGTGTCGGTGGCCTGAGTTGTGGTGCTCATAAACTTGCCTCCAGATCTTGATTGATGACGTTGTCCAGCGCCTGTTGCAGCGCGCGCAAATGGCCACGCATGGCCGTGGCGGCCTTGATCGGATCACGGTTTTCGATAGCGTCGACAATGTCGTTGTGGTCGTGGCTGTAGGTGTCGAGGCGGTCGGCGTTGCGAGCCCGTTGACGCAGGTCACGCCAGACCGGGTCGAGCCGGATCGCATCGAGCATTTCAAAGATATCCAGCATCAGGCGGTTACCTGCGGCCTCGGCGATCCCGCGATGCAGGGCGCTGTCCCACAGCTCAATGCCCTCGGCATCGGCAGGCTCGGCGGCCTGTTGGTGTCTGGTGCGTTCGGCGAGGCGGCGCAAAATTGCTATCTGGTCGCCGTTGGCTCGAACCGCCGCCAGGGACGCCAGTGCCGGCTCCAGATGCAGGCGCGCTTCCATAACCTCGCTGAAGTTAGTCCGCCCGGACAACCGGGCAAAGCTCATGGCCGCACTGGGTGGAGTAGGGCCGACGAAGGTTCCTTTGCCCTGACGCCGCCAGATCTGCCCTTCGGCTTCCAGCACCGACAGCGCTCGCCGGATGGCCCGGCGACTGAGGCCAAAATCGGCGGCCAGGTCTCGCTCGGTCGGCAATGGCCGGTGCGGGAAGGCCGCATGTTGCGCGACCATCTGCCGCAAGGCATCCAGCGCTAGTTTCGAAGTGTTGTCGATGGGTGTATCAGGGTCGAACCTTTGCATCGTGGTGCTCGCGCCAGAGTATAAAAAAAGGCTCCGAGCTGACTGTAGGCAGGAGATCGAGGCAAAAGGGTAAGTGCAAGCGCGATGCCAATTGAAATTGGTTCACCTCAGGATTAGCGCTATGTGCTTAGCCATTACTCAGGAGCGGCGGCGGCGGGGGCCAATAAGTCAGGGTTCGTCGGGTTGGTTCAGGGGATTAAAGAGGATTGGTTCGCGGATAATTGGACCAATTTCCGCTGCTTATGCAGATTGTGCATCGATTCGTGCGTAGTGCGCCGGGGTGGTGCTTGGTATTGATCTGGGAAATTTTGTATTCGGGCATAACATGCTGAAGAGGTGCATGTATGCCAACCAAAACTCGTAAATACGACCTGCACTATCGGGACCTTGAAGGCGATATCGAGGCTGAGGTCGTGATCATCGGGGGGGCTGTATCAACACGTTGCTGGACCTGCCCGAGTACAATGAGCGTGCCTGCAACCATTAAGGTTGTGCCGCCAGCCCATCAGCTTTGGGAATTCTCCGATGTCACAATCTGCAGCGGAATATGCACCCGGTGACGCACAGGATCGAACTGCTCCGCAGTCTGCAATTCCACCAGTAGATCCACCAGCGCCGTTGCAGTCTGGCGCGGCTGAGAGTCGATCACCACGTCGACCAAACCCTGGGCCAGGGCTTGGCGTGACAGCTCGGTGGACTCCTGCAAAATGCAGCACAGCGTCGGGCGCTTGGGCAGTTGCGCCAACGCGTTGATAATCCCGTCGCCACCGCCGCCTACCACGCATAGCCCGCGCAAATCGTCATGCCGGACCAGCAGGTCGAGGGTTGCTTCTTCGGTAATGTCGCAGTTGTCCAGATTGATCAGCGGCTCCAGCGGGCGCAGCCCAGGTGCGTGTTCGGCCAAGTAACTGTGCAAGCCTTCGACCCGCGCCTGGTGGCCAAGAAAGCGATGACCTCCGAGCAGAATGCCGATGCTGCCTTTGCGCGCGCCACAGGTGCGGGCCAGCAGCCACCCCATCGTGCGCCCGACTACCTGATTGTCTTGGCCGACATAGGGCTCGGTCGCCGCCTCATGAATGCCCGACAGCAGTGCCACCACGGGCACGCCGGCCTCGCGAATCTGGGCAAGGGCGGCGTTGATCTGCGGGTGAGCGAAGCTGACCACCGCCAGGCCGTCGCACTGCACCGCCAACTGTTCGATCTGGGCGATGATGGCGCTGGGGGTGCGATCAAAAACGTATTCGAATTGGCAGGTCAGGTTGGCCCCGACCTGGCGTTGCGCGGCCTCGGTGATGGCTTGGGCCAGGTTGGCGTAGAACGCCTGGGCGGTGCCCAGCAGCAGGATGCCGAAACGGTACGTGGGGCGACGTTCGAGAATGCGTTGGCCGATCAGCCGGGCGGCAAAATAGCCCACGGCTTCTGCGGCCTGAAGCACCTGTTCGGCAGTGGCTGGATTAACCGGGGCGCGAGCGTTGAGCACGCGGTCGACGGTGGCGACACTTAAGCCTGCGTGTTTGGCGACCGTGGCGATGGTGGGGCGTTTATTGTTATTCATGATGAACCTTCAAAGCGTCTTGATAGAAAACTATCAAGCCCTGCAGGAGCTGGATGATAGCTTGATAGGGAATGTATTCAAGCCCTTGAGGGGGTCTTCCACGCTCTCTATATTTTCTTACGCAAAGCACCTGACATCTCACGCTTGCGGAGAACAATAACAATGTCTCAAGACAACACCGCCTCTACTCGGGACTATCGCCTGACCGGCCCTGAGGCCGCCCGCGCGGCTGAAAGAGGCCTTGTATCGGCCAGTTGGTACCAGTCGCCCATCTCCCGTCAACGTATGAAGCAACTGATGCAGCGCCGCGACGGCCCGGCCTTGCTCGACACCGCCATCTGGCTGCTGGCCCTGCTGATCACCGGCTTCGGCGGCTACTGGTTCTGGGGCACTTGGGCTTGTGTGCCGTTTTTCCTTGCGTATGGGGTTTTGTACGCCACCGCCTCCAACCCGCGCTGGCATGAAACCGGTCACGGCACCGCCTTCAAGACCCGCTGGATGAATGATGCGCTCTACCAGGTGGCGAGCTTCATGTGCATGTTCGAGCCCCATGTGTGGCGCTGGAGCCATGCCCGGCACCATACCGACACCATCGTCGTCGGCCGCGATCCGGAAATCGTCGAACCGCGTCCACCGAGCTTGTTCATGATGCTGCTGAGCCTGTTCCAGATCCCATTGCTGCTGAAGACGATGGGAGGCGTGTGCCGGCACGCGGTTGGCAAAATGGATGCCCAGGAACAGACGTTCATCCCTGAGTCCGAATGGTCCAAGGTGTTCCTGGCGGCCCGTATCTGGCTCGTGATTTATGCCGTTGTCTTTGGCGCGGCGCTTTACCTGCACAGCTGGTTGCCACTGATGTATATCGGCCTGCCCATCCTGTATGGCGGCTGGTTGTCCTACCTGTTTGGCCTCACCCAACATGTAGGCTTGGCGGAAGATGTGCTGGACCACCGTAGCAACTGCCGCACCATCTATATGAACCGGGTACTGCGCTTTCTGTACATGAACATGAATTATCACCTTGAGCACCACATGTACCCGATGGTGCCGTACCACGCCCTGGCGCAACTCCATGAAGAGATCCGCCACGACTGCCCGCCGCCTTACGCCAACATAGGTGAGGCCTTCAAGGAAATCATTCCGACCCTTTTGAAGCAGCGCAAGGACCCGTCGTATTTCGTGCGACGCCCCGTCGGTAGCTCAAGGCCTGCCACCGACGCTCATCCACAGGCTGAAGCCACCCTGAGCTGACACCTTCCGGCTGTATCCCGAACAAGAGAAAACGCCATGAACGATCAATGGATCGATGTATGCGCCGTGGGCGAAATCAATGAAGAAGACGTCATTCGCTTCGACCACGGTCCGTACACCTATGCCATCTACCGCTCTGCTGACAACGAGTTTTTTGCCACTGCTGGCCTGTGTACTCACGAGTCGATCCACCTGGCTGACGGCCTGGTGATGGACCACGTCATCGAGTGCCCCAAGCACAACGGGCGCTTTGACTATCGCACCGGCAAAGCCTTGGGAGCGCCAGTGTGCGTCAATCTCAAGACCTATCCGGTACGGGTCGACGCGGGGCGGGTTCTGCTCGCCATTTCGGTTTGACCACCAGGAGTGCACGCCATGAATGCTCCACTGATTATCGTTGGCGCCGGCCATGCCGGTGGCCGCGCGGCGCTGACCTTGCGCGAGCAGGGTTATACCGGTCGGCTGATCCTGATCGGCGATGAACTCCATTTGCCGTACGAGCGTCCTCCGCTGTCCAAGGGCTTGCTGCAGGGCACGATGGACCTGGACGATTGCAGCCTGTGGAGCGATAGCCGGCTCACTGAGCTGAACATCGAACACCTGGCGGGCAAGCCGGTAAAAAGCCTGGATCCGCAGCACCACCGCCTGCAATTGACCGACGGACTTTGGTTGCCCTACAGCCGATTACTGTTGGCGACCGGGGGCAGAGCGCGTCGCTTGTCCCTGGTGCCTGAACCTTTGGCCAACGTGCTTTACCTGCGCACCCATGACGAAGCCCTGGCCCTGCGCAGCGCATTGATGCCCGGCACGCGCCTGGTGATCATCGGCGGTGGCTTTATCGGCCTCGAAGTCGCGGCAACGGCCCGGACCTTAGGCTGTCAGGTGACGTTGCTGGAAGCCGGGCCACGACTGGCCGGGCGAGTATTGCCAGAAGCTGTGTCCCAGGCCTTGTTGGAATTGCATCGGCAACAGGGCGTTGACGTGCGGCTGAACGTAGCGCTTGAAATGGTACAAGGCATCGAACGCGCTGAGGCGGTGCAACTGGTGGACGGCCAGGTGCTGCCCTGTGACTGGGTGGTGGTCGGTATCGGCATGCAACCCAACATCGAATTGGCCGCGGCGGCGGGGCTTGAGGTGGGCCAGGGAATTCGAGTCGATGCCCAGTTGCGCACCAGCGCGCCAGACATCTTTGCCGCCGGCGATGTGTGTGAGTTTCGCCTGCACGCCGACGCGTTATTCCAGCGCCAGGAGACCTGGCGCAATGCCGAGACCCAGGGCCGTCACGCGGCATTGAATCTGTTAGGCGGCGAGTTGCCATTCGAGGGGGTTCCCGGCTTCTGGTCTGATCAGTACGACTGGGGCTTGCAGACGGTGGGCGTGATTTCATCGACGCCACCTTCGGCCGTTCGCACCCTGGCAGACGGTGGTCTGCTGCTGTTCTACCTGGATACCGACCAGCGTTTGCAAGGCGCCTGCGGTTGGGGGCAGGGCAACAGCGTTGCCAAGGACATCAAGTTGTGTGAACGGCTGATTGCCAACTTGACCCCGCTCTCTGTGGACGCATTGGCCGACGCCGATGTGCCTCTCAAACATCTACTAAGGCTCTGACATGCGTGAGTTCCTGGTATTTCAGTCCCTGTGGGCCATGCAAGATCACCGTGGTCAATGCGATCTTTCCCTGGAGGCGCAGGTGGAGAAGATTGCCGCTGCTGGCTTCGATGGGATCACCGACCATTTCTGGATCGCGCCACAGGCCGAACGTCTGCATGCCGCTGCCAAGGCGCAAGGCCTGCAAATCGAAGGTCAACTGTTTCCCCGCACCGTGAATGACTTGGCGCAAGCACTTGAGGTTGCCTCCCGTTACGGCTGCCACCACCTCACGCTGCAAGCCGACGTCCGGCCGCGCACGCTGGCACAAGCGATCACTCTGATCGAAGGCTGGCAGCGTCTGGCCGAGCAGGTGGACTTTCCGATCCTGCTGGAAACCCACCGCTATCGTCTCACCAGTGACCTGTTGTTCACCCTCGACTTGCTCGTGCAGATGCCCGACCTCAAGTTGTTGGCTGACTTGTCCCATTACGTCGTGGGCCGCGAATTGCCTGAGTCAGCCGCAGCCGAAGACGACGAACAGATTCACACCATCCTACGACACAGTTGGGGTTTTCACGGGCGAGTCGCTAATAGTGAGCAGGTCCAGGTGTCCTTGACCTTTGCCCAGCATCGCCCCTGGTTGGACCGGTTTCTAGGCTGGTGGCGTTACGGAATCAAGGATTGGCTGGCGCGACCGAACACACCCGCGAGCCTGTCCTTCACCTGCGAGCTTGGCCCGCCACCTTATGCGATCACGGGGAGTGATGGGCGCGATATAACGGATCGCTGGGGCGAGGCGTTGATGCTGAAGGAACTGATGCGTGGTGTTTGGGATGAATGTCAGGCGGGGCGCTGATCTTAGGCAGGATTGGTGGTGATGGTCTGTATCAGTGGATAAAACGGGTGAGGTCCAGATTGGAATACCGCTGTTGCGGTGTATCAATTGTCATGCTTATCTCAATTGTATTGCGTTTTTGCCCGGGCAGGGATCACAGATACCTTTTATTGGCGAGTTACAGAACAGTAACGATAGCGGCCTTATGGCTTTCTCGGGTTGGTCAATGTTGACTCTGACTTGGAACGCAGCGCTGAGTCACACGTTGAGACTGATGCGGTGTACATACGGCCCAGCGTCCGACATACCAGCCTGAAGAGCCGCCCGTGGTCCCCGATATCTGTTGGTAGTGAGCTGACTGGTGGGAGAGGTAGGTTGAGACGTTTTTCTGGTGGGGCATCTCCCTCTAATTCTGTGCGGTTGAGCTCGATAGCTTGATGATTGCTGGTTCTACTGAATGTGGGACCGTTCCATGGGTTTGTTTGGCCTGCTGGCGTGAATAGATGAGGTGATAGCTGAGAAGGCCCGGTGCAAGCTCTTCGCGGTCGTGGCTGCCAATGCGATAGGGCGTGTCGGCGATAGCTTGTAATACGCAGAGGATCAGCGTCTGGTAGCGCTGGCGTGCTTGATCACCGAACTGCGTTTGCGAGAGCCTGAGGATGTCGACAATGTCGGCGCGCGCCGCGTTGGAAATCCGATATTGCGGCATGCTCAGTGTTTCTCACGCGCGGGGAGGGTGGCCTCCTGGCTCAATCCCTCAAGGAAATGCTCCAGATTCCCTTCGTTCAACTGAGTAAAGCGCCCGTGCTCAAGATCCATGATTCCGATCGAGGTCGCCTGACGCAGGGCCTCAATTTTAGCGGTGTCTTCGGCGACGCGCTGTTCCAATAGTCGCAAACCTTCGCGCATCACTTCGCTGGCATTCTGATAACGGCCGGACTGCATTCGAGCTTCAGAACATTTGCGTCTCAGGACAACAAACCAGATAACGACGCCTTGACCGCCGCTTCAGTCTTGTTCGACGCCCGCAACTTGCGCATCGCATTCACCAGATGGAACTTCACCGTTCGTATGTCGATGTTCAGGATGATCCCGATTTCGACATAGGTTTTTCCCGATGCCGTCCACCTGAGGATTTCCTTCTCCCGGGCGGTCAGTGGCTTGTAAGTATCGATCATGGTTTTTGCGGAGAAAAACTGCGCCATGGCCTCATGTACCAGATGAGTCAGCCAAATCAGCTTGGTCTCTTTGCTTTCCATTTCCTGCATTGAAATGCGTTCGCTTGAGCGGGAGACGGAGAGCAGGCCGATCGAGTTATGTTCGCGCCGCGAAGAAAGGCACCAGCCATGGTTGAGGTTGTAATACTGCGCTTCTTCCCAGAACTCGCGTCCCGGATTTTGCTGTTGCGCAGACCAGCGCAATGGAATCGAACGGGTCAGTCCATGTTCAACGGTGGGGTCTTGGGAGAAATAATCGCCGGCAATGTACTTTTTTTCCCAGGCGTCCGGGTAATTTGAAAGCAGAAAATATTGCGCCGGAGCTAACGGCGAACTAAGTCTTAACCCATAAGAGCAAAACTCGAAGCCTAAGTCTGTTGTAAGTTTGACGAGCTCGTTAAATAGCTCGTTTTCGTAAGTACAGTCAGCCACAAGCGCTATAAAGTCTTCACGCCAATCAATCACCAATATTACCTTCCGTGGTCAGCGCTCTTTCGTGACAAGAGCGGGGCTCATCATACAGGATTGAAACGCTGCCGGGAGAGGTAGCGGCCTTCCGCTGGCAATTCTTCAGCCGATAGGCCAGCAGCCCGACGCTTCCAAGCATTAGGCATCGCCAATGCGTCTAGACAGAGTAATAGCGGTCAGAGCTAATGGCGCACTTTTTAGTACGAAAGTGCTAGAAGAGCTGGCAAGAGACGGCATTATTATTTTGTCGTAGATACAATTCTGTATTTTCAAGAAGTACCTTTTGGCGACTCGCTGATTTACCTGACCTGCCCATTCGGGCAGCTACCCACAAAGAGCCCGGTTTGTTGTACTGGCGGAATAACTTTCGTCAGGAGGTAGTTATGCTGACCGCGGTAACAGGGACTGTTAGCGATCTTTTGCCAGGAATGGAAACTGCGCTGGCTAAATATAGATATCAGGTATTCGTTAAAGAGTTAGGCTGGCCTTTGCCTTGTGAACAAGGAATTGAATTAGACGCCTTTGATCGTTCCGACACAGTGTATGTCCTGGCCTGTGATGATAATCAGGAGATTTTCGGTTGTGCTCGATTGATTCCCACGCATCGGCCTTATCTGCTGGGGGATGTTTTCCCGTATTTGATGGGAAGCAATCCGCTGCCGTCGTCGCCGCAGATATGGGAACTTTCCCGGTTCGCCATCAGCAAGCCGAAAGGGCAAGTACTGACGGCTGAGCAAGCTTGGCGGAATACAGTGAAATTGGTCAAGGAAGTCATCGACGTCGCACGTTCGAAAGGCGCGTTTCGGCTGATTGCCTTTACAGCCGTGGGCAACGAGCGTCTGTTGAAGCGAATGGGCGTGAACACCCGTAGGATTTCGGCGCCACAGCTTATCGACAATAAAAGTGTCGTGCCTTTCTGGATCGAAATCGACGACGAAACCACCAGCGCTTTGTCTCTGGCCGCCTAGTCATCATAGCGAATCATAGTTGGAATAATCGATGAGTAGAGTCTCGGGCTTGGCGGCGTGCGACTGGGATGCCCTGGTACGGCTGGATGAACGTATTTCGGCCGTGGGGCGCTCCCGGCAACAACTTGAGCAGCGGGTCACCACGGCCTGCACCTACTCTGCGACCGAGCACAATGTGCCGGTGGCGTGGAGGGATGAAGAGGGCGAGGTCGTCGCGTTCTGCATCGTGCATTTCGATCAGCAGGATACGGTCAATGGCGTGGGCAATGCGTATTTCTCCACGCTGATGGCCTTGCCGGTGGCGAGCATGCTGAAACAGCTGTTGTGCAGCTGTGTCGAGTACATAAACAACACGGGGTTGTTGCCCAGACAGGTGACGGAGCTGGTGGGCCCTCTCCACAGCTCGTTCCTGGTTGAGCGCGGTTTGCGCACATTCGAGTCGGACTTCAATGTGTTTTCGTTGCCGTCCAACAGCCCTGAGCTAACCGACGCCTTTATCGAGGCCGGCTGCGAAAAGGCAAAGGACCTGATTGAGATTGTGTTCCAGCCCCCAGCCGAGGGCTACCAGCAGCACGACCTGGAAGAAAAACTGACCCGCCGCTTGACGGGTATTCAGTTCCATCGTTATGGCCAGGACGAGTTGGTTGCCAAGAGTCAAGCGCTGGCTGACTGCTACAACCGCGCCTGGCAACGGAACTGGGGTTTCAGTCCTTCTTCCGCCGAGCAGTTTGAAGTGGCGGCTCGCAACATCAAGGACATGTCGGCACTGATTGCCGAACAGGACGGCGAAATCCTTGGCTTCACCATGTTTGCTCCGGCGATGAACGAGCAGGGGTTGTATGGCCGCGCGTTCTTTACCGGGGTGGCACCGGAATATCAGAAAAAAGGCCTGTCGGTTGTGCTGACATTGAAATTGTCCGCCATCGCCTTGCAGCAGATAGGCCGCAGCAAAATCAGTTTGTCCTGGATGCTCGAGGATAACGTCATGGTGCTTCGAACGATGCGCCACCTCACCCGCGATGGCATATGCACCGAAAGGGCCTATCGCATTTTCAGATACACCGCATCGGTTGAGTGAGAGTTTTATGCGTATTGATGATGTCGCGTTCAAATCGAAAGAGTTGGGTTTCTACACGTACTTCCCTCAAGTGCGCTCGGCGTGCGGCCGGGACATGACGCTGCTGGACGGCCGGACGATGCTGAATTTTGCATCGTGCGACTATCTGGGGCTTTCCAATCACCCACGCATGAAAGAGTCGGCCATTTCCGCCATCCAGAAGTACGGCTCGAACATTGGCGGACCAATGATTTTCAGTGGCTTCACCGAGTACCACGAGCGTTTGCAGCAGCGCTACAGCGAGCTGTACACCGGGCGTACCGCGTTGATGTTCACCACCTCTTACCAGGCGAACTTCGGCGTTATTCCGTTGGTGGCTGAACGCGCCGACTTGATCCTGCTTGACAAGCTGTCCCACGTTTCCATCTGGGACGGGGTGAAGTTATCGGGCAGCCCCTTCAGGGCCTACAGTCATGCCAACGTCGAAATGTTGGAGCAATTGGTCCTGCTGAACCTGGACAAGAAAATCCTGATCGTGACCGACGGGGTGTTCTCGGCGGACGGCGATGTCGCCGATCTCGAGAAGATCACCCGCTTGAAGCAGCTCCATCCGGCGCTGGAAATCTACATCGACGACGCGCACGGCGTTGGCATGCTGGGCAACAGCGGCCAAGGGGCCTGCGAAGCGGCCGGGGTGCTCTCGGACATCGACTACATTGTCGGCACCATGAGCAAGGCGTTCGGCTCATCGGGCGGCTTCGTGGTGTTCAAAGACGAGGTGTTCGCGGAAGAAGTCAGGTTCCGATGCCCGACCTACAATGCTTCGCGCTCGGTTTCGCCAGGCGTTGCCTCGGCGTCCTGCACCGCGTTGGAGATCAATGCCACGGAAGGAAGCATGCGCCGGGCCGGGCTCGCTGAACTCACTCGCTACACCCATGAGCAAATCGACGCGCTCGGGGTCGACAAGCTTTATTCGAAAACAGCGGTGATTCCGGTGGTGTTCAAGGACCCGATGGAAGCTGCACGGGTCAACGCCGGGTTGGTTGAGAAAGGGATCATGGGGTCGTTGTTTGTGCCGCCGTTCGTGCCGAAACACCAGTCCAGGATCAGGTTGTGCCTGACTTACAACCACACCCAGAGCGATGTGGACTATTGCATCGATGCGCTGCGCCAGATCATTTGAACGGACGAAAAACGAAATGATTCAAGTGGGTTCGGCGCTGTTAGGTATCGTTCTTTTCTACTTCATGTTGTGCAAGGGATTGGGACTGCTAGTCATCAACCGAGGGGTGCGCGTCAATTACACAAGGAAGGTCGGGCACTTTGCGATGTTCATGCTGCCCAGTCTGTTTTTTGCGTTGTTCAATATCCAGGACACCCATGAGCGGCTGCTGCTCTCGGCGCTGTCCACCGCCATCCTGTTCTTTGCCATGTGTGGCTGGTCACGCCGTCGGTCGCTGACCGCGCAACACATGTTCGCCAGTATTGACCGGCCAGAAGACGCACCGAACACGCTGTCCTGGTTGGTGAGCCAGACGGTCGCGGGCTTGTTGGTGTTGTGGGTGACGCAATATATCTGGCTGGCCATCGGCGTCCCGCTGGAACTGCTCTACATCACGATCCTGGCGACGACGTTTGGTGACGGCCTGGCGGAGCCTGTCGGTATCAGGTTTGGAAAACATGAATATACGACCAAAGGTTTTTTTGTCGACAAGACATTCAAAAGGACCCTGGAAGGCTCGGCCACTGTGTTTGTGATGTCGATGCTGTTTTGCGTGTTGTTCAAGGATTACTTCGCAGGGCATCAGTTCGTATTGTTGTGTGCCGTTTTTCCTCTCGCGCTGACCCTGACCGAAGCGAAGTCCCCTCACACGTGGGATACGCCGTTCTTGTTCATGGTCGGCAATGCCATTGTCACCGGTGTCTATTTACTGTGATTTATTTGATACGCCACGCCACCCCCCTGATCGACTACGGACGCTGCGGTGCTGTCTCGGCCAAAGCGCTGCTGGATGAGTACAACCAGACTTCGTCGATCGACGAGGCCGAAATTGCCGACTTCCTGAGCCGTGCGGAGTTGTCCGGGCCGCTGATGACGCCAGGGCTGAACATCATTTCATCGCCGATCAATCGAGCCTATGCCACGGCCTGCCGGCTGTTCGATGCCGAACGTATCCGACAAGACAACCGATTGAAGGAATTCGACCTGCGGCTGGGTCGCGTGCCTTTGTTGAAGATGGGCTTGAGGCAATGGTTCGCCTTGCATCGCGTGCTTTGGCTGATGGGTATTTCGTTGGGGGCCGCATCCCGAAGATCGGAACACCTGCGTGCCGTGGGGGTGGCCGATGAGCTTTATACCGCGTGCACCACGACCGGGGAGACCACGGTCGTGGTCTCCCACGGCATGTTCCTGAGGACCGTGCGCAAGACGCTGCAAAGACAGGGCATGGAGTGCCGTACGGTGTATCGCTCGGGGTGTTTTACGGTTGAGGCTTTAGCGCCAGGAAAAGGATGACTGACAGGTGAAGAAGGTACTGCTTTTAGGCGCCAGTGGTTTTATCGGGCAGGGTGTCTACGAAATCCTCAGGCAGGAACAAGACCTGCGGGTTACCCGCCACTCGCGTTCGCCAAAGGCGGGTTTTGCGGTTTGCGAGGTCGGCTCTACAGCGTTTATCGAACTGGTCAAAGATCACGATTTCATTGTCAATTGCACGGGCATCGGCCTCAGTCGCCTGGGGACGAGCCGTGCCAATAACGAGACACTGACCCAACAGATAATGGCGTCCATCCGAGTCGGCGCGCTCGATAAGAAAAACCTGTTCCACCTGAGCAGCGTCAAGGCCTATAACCCGGAGAAAAGGCGGGATGCGTACGCGGACGACAAATGGGCGGCCGAGCAGGTTATTCGTGCCAATGACCACAAAGTGCAGGGCGTGATCCTACGGGTGCCGACGGTACTGGGTCGCCACGATAAAAACCTGCTGCCGATGATTTCGATGTGCAAATTGAAGTTATTGCCATTAGTCACCAGCGAACTTCCAGCCTTGCACGTCATTGGCGTGGAGAGCATTGCCCGATCCATCCTCCAATGGCTCTCACGTCCTCCCGAACGGACTTTGCAGACCTGCTATCTGCTGAGCGACGACACGGTTACCTATAACGATCTGGTCGACGAGGTGTACCGCCGGCTCCAGGGCGCCGAAGGCCGGGCGAGGTTACGCACAGTAAGGGTGCGCACACTGTTCAGGATCTACAAGGTGCTGTCTTTCGTCGATGCCTTTAGGCGCCAGCGCAAGTTGTTTCCTTGGGCGCGCTTCAATGACTTGTTCGTGTACCCCTGGCGGGTCGAAAAGGATGTCAGGGTGATCATGACTCGTTCAACGTTATCGGTATTGGTGGGGGCATATTTTGAAAACGTTCAGGATTGATGTCGCCGCCAGTTTGCTGGTGCCGGTCGCATGCGCCTCTTGGGTGCTGTATGTCTGCACGGGGTTTGCGTTGTTCCAGTCAGTCGTCATGGCCGCCATCCTGCTCGCCGCAGAGTTTTATTTCCTGCGCGAAACCGACAGCGGCAGCCAATTCGACAAAGGCCTGAAAAGCGGCTTCATGGTGTCGTGCGCCATCGCGATCGTCATGCTGCTGCAGTTACTGACGCGCAGCGATGCGATGCTGCAATTGGGCGGATCGCTGCTGATCCTGTGCGGCATCGGCCTTCGAGCCCATGGAAAGATCATATTGGGACGGCACTTTTCCCATTCGCTGCGGGTGCTGGATGACCATGAATTGATCCGCGCGGGCGCCTTCCGCTACATCCGCCACCCGGCCTATTTCGGCACGCTGCTCATTGTGACCGGATTCAGTTTGTACGCCAGCGTATACGCGGCGGCGATCATCTTCGCCGTTGCACTGGCATTGATTCTTAAACGGGTCGACGGCGAAGAAAAAATGTTGGTCGGTTTTTTTGGCGAATCCTACGTCCGTTATCAGGCCGACAGCTTCAAGGTCATTCCTTTCATTATTTGATTGCGTCATTCCAGGAGGTCTCATGACTCACGTTCACGAAGCAAAAATCAAGGAAATCGTTTCCCGGGTCTTGGGGGTCAACGCCGAAGAAATTCAGAACCACAAGGACTTCATCGAAGCTTATGGCGCCGACTCGATGTCGGGAATAGAAATTCTCGCCGGCATCGAAGGTGCGTTCCAGGTGCGGGTCGATGAAGCCTATATCCCCAGGATCACCAGTGTGGATTCGATACTCTCGTTTATCGACAAGACCCTTGAGGCTGAGTGTGCATGAACAGCTCCGGTAAGGGCACAAGGGTGGTGGTGACGGGCCTGGGGCCGGTCAGCCCGATCGGGATCGGAAAAGAGGCCTTTTTCCATGCCTTGAAAACAGGGGTGAACGGCACCGTGCCGCTGTCGAAAATCGACACACAGCGCTTCGAAAGAAAGTACGGCTGCGAGGTGAAAGGCACCATCGCTGAATGGGTCGCTGATTTCGATGCGTTCGCCGAATCGGGTACGCCGAGTCATTTTGCCCTGGCCGCCACCGGGCTCGCCCTTGCCGATGCCGGGATCGAGCGGGCAGCGATTGCTGGCAAGCGGGTCAATTGTTACTTCGGCACGACTTATGGTGAATCCAACCTGATCGACGACATGGTCACGGCCATGGCGCAGTCCCAGCCAGGCCGGCATGCGTCGCTGGGGCGCACGTTTGCCTCCGAGATCAGTCGAGACGTGGCGAGATCGATAGGTTCCACCGGCGAGGCCGTGACGATTGGCAATGCCTGCTCGGCCAGTAATGCCGCGTTGATCTTCGGCTACGAGGCCATTCAGGCGGGTGACTGCGAGCTGGCCATCTGCGGTGGAAGCGATGCAGTGTACAAGGCGACCTTCGCGACCTTCCATCGCCTGGGCAGCATGACCGACAAGGACTGCACGCCGTTCAACGCCGGTCGCAAGGGTGTCCTGACCTCCGAAGGCGGCAGCGCGCTGGTGCTCGAAAGTTACGAACGGGCCATTCGCCGTGGAGCACACATTTATGCAGAAGTGCTGGGCTTCGCGATGAATTGCGATGCGGACCACATGGTGAGGCTCAATCACCACAGCGTTGGCGACTGCATGAAGGCGGCACTTGCAAACGCCTGCGTCCCGCCCGGGACGGTGGGTTATATCTGTGCCCACGGCACCGGTACGGCAGCCAATGACAGTAACGAGTACAAGGCCATCGAGGCGGTCTTTGGCCACTCACCGCCACCGGTCAGTTCGATCAAGTCCATGATGGGGCATAGCATGGGCGCGGCGGCGGGTTTCGGTGCCATCGCCTGCATGCTTGCCCTCAGCGAAGGGTTGCCGCCGACGATCAACGTGAGCGAGCAGGATCCTGAAATACCCATCGACGTGGTTTGCGAGGGTTTCAGGGCCGGAAAAGTCGACGTGGTCATCAACAATGCCTTCGCTTTTGGCGGAAATAATTCAATCCTGGTATTCGGTAATCTCAAATGAGCAATGACGCTATCGTTGCACTGGCCGTAAACGATTGGGTCATGTTGCGGATGCCCGGCGCATTTGAGCAAGGGGGCACGGAGTTGCATCATGGGCTAACGCCCCGGTGGGATCTGACGGCGGGCGAACTGGTGCCTAGCCGGGAGTTGAAGAACTTCGATCGACAGTCCCTGTTGCTGTTGGCGGCGATGTCGTTGATCGAGGATGCCAACCAGGGGGAATCCCTGGCGCGCGCGGCCGTCATTGGTGGCACGTCCAACGGTTCGATCGATACCGTCATCCAGTTGATCAAGGAGTCGAACGAAAGTCGTTTTGCATTCCAGGTCAATCCGGCGCAGATCCCCAATACCGTCATAAACTCCTCGGTGGGGCAGTTGGCGATCAAGTACGGCATCAAGGGTGCCAACGTTTCGCTCTGCGCCAAGGAGCTGAGCTTCTACAGCGCGATGGTGCAAGGGCTCAGATTCGCCAGGCGCGGGGACTGCGAGCGGATCTACGCGACAGCCATGGAAACCTTCAGCGGCGAATTCGGCACTCTTTATGCCGACAGCCATGGGCTGGACGCGGCAGAACGAATCGATACCGCCGCGATTTTCAGTTTCCGAACCTGTTCCGATCCGCAAACGCCGGGGCCGGTGGTCAGGTCCTGCGTGACCGGGCGCTTGTTCCCCGCGAGCGGGGCCAGCCTGGGCGACCTGCTACTCACGTTCGCGGCAGGTAATGGGGTGGAGCCTGACAGACTGGGTCGGGTCAGCGTGTCGGTAGCGGATTCGTGGCGGGCCGCCCTGGACGATCTCGGCCAGGCATTCGGGGAGAAACTCGCTGTCCTGCAACGGACAAAAGCATTGAGCCTGTCCCTGGTCGGTGCCTACCAACTCGCCGACTTGGCGCAGTCGGTCAAGGCCGGCGATGTTGGGGTAATGGCGTGTGTCGATGAGGAAGGCTTCTATGGCATCGCATTGGTGGGGGGTAGCGAAGTCCAGGCCGGTGCTGCCAAGGGTTCAAGTGATTCAGGCAAGGTGGGGTGACGTATGATTCTGGTAGTGAGATGGCTGTTGGTCGGGCTGTTCATCGTCCTGAGCTTCCCATTTTTATGTGTGTTCATGTTGGTCAATCCGAAGAAGAACCGGAACCTGCACGTCGCCTGCCGCGCCTATTCGGTGATCAATCGAATATTTTCGGTTCGTGTCGCTGTCAGGGGCTTCAACACGATTGCCGAGGGTAAGTCATATATCTACGTGGCCAACCATCAATGCAACTATGACGTGATGATCGTTGCCGAGGCGCTCAAGCCAGGCACGGTCATTGTCGGGAAGGAATCGCTCAAGTGGTTGCCCCTGGTGGGGCAACTGTATTGGCTGACCGGCAGCCTGTTCATTGACCGAAGCAATCCGCGGGCCTCGATCCAGAGCATGCGCAAGGTGGCCAAGAATGTCGTGGCCAACAATACGTCCCTCTGGATTTTCCCTGAAGGCACCCGGAACAACGGCGGGAACATGTTGCCTTTCAAGAGCGGCGCGTTCCGGCTCGCCAAGGACATGGGGGTGGGGATCGTTCCCGTGACGATCTGCTCCGCTGTCAGGGACGTTGCCTACAATTCATTGCGCGCCACTGACGTCAGCATCGTCGCCCACCCGCCCATCGAGGCGGATGTCGTGGCAAGCATGAATAGCAAGGACCTGGCGAGCCACACGCGCGAGATCATCAGCAACATGATCCCAATCGTTTGAGCCAGAAGCTCACACGGCATCCTCTCCAGGCGCGGTGTGCGGGTCGTTCCGTCGCTCGGCCACCAGCAGCAACGACTGCGGCGCGGGGCTCTGCGGATGTTGCGGTTCCTGCAGGCACGCCAGTTGAAAACCGGCCCTGTCCAACGCGTTAAGCCAGCTGGACAAGGTTCGAAAATACCAGGGCATGGGATGCCCGTGACCCTGGACCCCGTTGAACGTCTCTTCTCGCCAGCCATCCTGATCGTCACCCGCCGCCACGCTCCATGGATGCAGCGTCTGGATCACCAAGGCGCCCATGGCGCTGAGCAAGGGAATGTTGGTGGTTCAGCACAGTTGTCGCTTCCAAAACTGCGACTACACTCGGTCTTGCAGGCCCAAGAAGGATCGACGGCTGCCACAGGTTTTCGTGGATCCTTTGAAAACTTTCTTCGAGACAAGGAGCAGTCATGACTACCCCAGACACACTTGTGCAAAGACAAATCAGCCTCACCCACGCGTTCGTGGTCAATAACGCGACGTTGTATTCACAGTCCTGGGAAAACATCAAGAACCCCACGCCGAGCCAGGTCAAAGACAATATTCTTACGCGTCTCAATGGCTCGAAGGTAGGTGGCGGCTATGCCGTAGCCTGGGGCCCCGCGCTGGTACCGGATGGCGAGTTCACGGCGCACATCACCGTGGTGCTGATCGGCGGGAGAAGTGGGAACGACATCGTCGTGGTGACGAGTGGGACACTCCAGTATTCCTTAAAGGATCAGTTGGACGATCTTGATATTTTTCCAATGGTGCCGTTGCAGAGCGTTATTCCGGGTTACCAGGGATCGGCGAGTATCGCCCAGGGAACGGCCGATGGTGTGAACGCGATACTGACCACAGCCTCGACTATCGGTGCCACGGGCACACTGTGCGATTTTCTTGGGAGGCAGCAAAGTGGGGCGACGATCCGACTGGTTGGACATAGCCTTGGCGGTGCGCTCATGTCGGTGCTCGCGCTTTATCTGAAAGACAGGTTCCCGGGCTTTAACTTCTTTTGCGAAACCTTCGCTGCGCCCACGGCGGGAGATGGTTTTTTCGCCAGTTATTTCAATAAGCAAATGGCCGGTAATGCGCTTCGCATCTACAACACCCTGGATATTGTTCCGATGGCGTGGTGCGCAACGTCTCTCGATTACTCCCTGACCGTGTATGAGGATGATCCCATCGATGAAGACACGAGGAACGCGGTTTGGTCCAGCATAGACAAGGTTGTGAATAACAACCTGAACTATACGCAATGGGGAATGGGCAGCGTGAACATGGAGTTGCGGCTCTGCGGGAAACCTCAATCCGACTGCGCAAACTACAGGTCTCAATCCGGCTATCAGCACATCTATGAGTACATGACACTGTTGGGCCTGCAGCCCGCCGATATACCGATGCCGCCGTTCGGCAGCTAGCGGGGCAGTCTCGCCGTCCAGATGTTTGAGTTGCAGTTGCCGAGGTTTCCTTGGAGAAGTCGACGCAGCTGCAATTCACTTATCCGGAAGCCTTTTGCCCAGTAGTACTTAGGCTGACGCGATGGGGGCGGTGAGTTCATCTTTGCCAGGAATCGCAGTTTTTTCGCGCTCATCAATCGGCTATTCAATCCCAGGGAGCCCCTATGACTGACCCGAATGCCGTGAAAACTTACATCGGCTGCTATTACCTCACCATAACCGTCAATTATGGGGGGATAGGTTCCAATACCTGGTTCGCATACCGCAACGGTGATTCACTGGCATGCGAATTATTGGACGACGACACCGAGAAAGACTCTACCTTGTTCGCCTTCTATCTGGGAGATACATTCACCCCCGACAACGCTGTCAACCAGGACACCCACAACTGGCTTCAGGTTCAATCAGTACGTGACGGGGTTTGGTTGGACTGTGGCAGCCCGATGACGGGCGGCGACTGTCATGATTTCTTTGTCGCACTCACCTCTCCGGACACACCAGCGACGCTTGCTCTGGCGACCCATGCTCCGTATGGCATCCCGCCGGCAGACAATGCCATCTGGATGGAGCTCATTCGAGGCCGGTCGGTTATATCCGTGCTCGATATCGATATCATCGCCGATACGGTCACCTGGAAAGATGTTGAACTCGCCCTGGTCTCTGCCAACCCATCCGTGCCTGTCACTACGCAACAGTTGCTCCCCGGGGCGTCGGAGCTGAACAAGCAATCGTACGACCAGGCCGATTTCTGGTATCTGTTCCTGCACAACGTGGATTTCTCCGGCACTCGGGTGACGAACAGCAATCTGAGCAATGTGACGTTCTCGGGCATCGCGAATTTCTCGGGCACAGTGCTCGATGGCAGCAACCTCTCCGGTTGCATGTTGGATGGCGCGAACTTTCGCAATGCATCGCTGAAGGACGTCGACCTTAGCAACGCCAGCCTGAAAGGGAGCGACTTCACGGGCGCGGTGCTCGACAACTGCAACTTCGAAAGCGCTGATCTGGAAAGCGCCGATCTGGCCCTGGCGACCCTCTCGGATCTTGCCAAGCCCATCCGCATCACCCGAGACAAAAAAAAACGCACCATTTTTTCGAATGCCCGCGTGAACAAGATCCTCACGCACGCGATCGACGACAAGGATAACGACATCTACATCTGGAGCTACGCACAGATGGACGGCGTTAAATTTATGACGCCTGATCCCAAAAACCCGGGGAAGGCGATCCTCGATGGGACGCTCAATCATCTGGTCGCACAGTACGCCGTTCTGACCGGGGTGCAGTTCTCCGCCGTGGAAAAACCGAGCCTTCGCTACGCCGATCTGTCCTACGCCGAGCTCGGGGGCGCCGCCCTGGCGCAAGCGGACCTGGCGTACGCCACGTTTGACAACGCCACCCTCTCGACGTCAGACGGTCTGCTCCGTTGCAACCTGAGCGAGGCGAACCTGATGGGGGCCACGTTCGTCAAGGCAGACATGTCGTACGCCCAGATGCCGTTTTGCTACCTGTACGGCAACGGCGCGGCGCTGGTCGGCGCGAACATCATGCAGGCGGATTTCAGCGGTGCGTATCTCGTCGCAGCTGATTTCTCTGGCATCAAGGATAAAAACGCGGCGGGCGTCAACTTCGACGGCGCTTGCCTGATCAACGCCAATTTCACCGGCACCGTGTTGTCGCTGGTGAATTCGGAGCGCGCGACCTCATTCGCGAAGGCTTGCCTCCAAGGCGCCAATTTCTCCGGTGCGAGTGTGGGTGGGGTCAATTTCACAGGAGCGGCCGTCAGCACGGACAACGGTACGTTGATCGTCCATGGCGGCCGGGAGGACAAGCACAAGGTCCAGTACCTTGTCACGCACAAGCCGACGAACACCGCTGGCGCAACGTGCCCGAGCGGCCAGACCGGGCCTTGCACCGGCACGATGTGGAACGCCGACGACGCGCCCATGACCGACTGGCACTACGGGCCGTGAGGCGCGGCCCGCTCCCGCGTAAACAAGCTCAATCAGTACAACCACTCACAGGAAGAGAGCGATGAATCAACGGAATGATGGGGTGACCAACCAGCGTTCGAACAAGCTGCCCGGACCGACCGAGACACGCACGCTGCACTTCAACCTGAAGCATTGCAAGAACCCGGACGACGTGCTTCTGCACGCGAACTTGAGGAAATATCGGCTCAAGCGTCATACGCCGCAGACCCTCGCACGCGCGAGCCAGAACACGCCGTTCTTGAAGCTGCTCCCGCAGGAACACGTCACTCATTACATCGAGGACCTCCCCGTTCCCTCGAACCGCCCGGCACTGATCACCGTGTCCACCGGGACGGGTGACGGGGCGCCTGGCAACACCATCGCCATGCACTTGCACGTCCCCAAGGCCGGCAGAGCCGCCGCGCGCGAAGAGATGAAGAAACGCGGCAAGGATGTGTTCGCCTCGGCTCACTACAAGCTCGCGAGATACGGCATCACGTCGGACGATCTCAAGCCCCTGGTCCTGGACTCCGATTTCCCGGATCACGTGGACGATTACAACGACCCCATGGAGATAGCGGTCGCTATACTTTTCCACCATCCGAGCCTCCTGAACCTGAGTGGAGATAAAGGCGGTGCCATCCCTGCATACATCAAGGAGAACTGCATAACAGCCGCGATCCAGAACGATAGTGGCACCCTGGTGGACGCGATCAACGACGTAGGCGATGGATGGCAAAAAAAGGTACTCCTCCTCGACTGGAACAACGACAAGGTATACGACGACAACAAAAAGCCCATCTATACGGCCAAGCTCGAAGAGGGCGTGAATATGGCCATGACGAGCACCTTGCCCCTGGCGATCCAGCTCTCGAGGCAGGACGAGTACCTGCGCGGCGCGCTGTGGAAAGTGCTCGATGGCGTCGTATCGAGCGAATACCAGGGGACGGCGGGCTCCAAAGCCGTGGAGCCGCGCGCCCAGCAGCGAGACCAGAACGCTCAGTGGCAATTGAAAAATCTCACTCCGGGCAAGGGCGTCGTGGTCGACCCCGCCAGCGTGACATGCGAAGGGAACAACATGTCCGTGACGGTGGAGAACCAGTGGCTCAGGCACCTGGGGGCCTACATCGAGTTTCTGGATGCCAGCGGCACCCCCGTCGCGCCGCCGGATTCATGGCCGGCGGCTTCGATCCCGAGCATGTTCAACGGCACCGCCACTTCGAAATACCTCGACCGGGTCGGGCCCATTGATGAGATCGCCGGCATCCCCATCGACGTCACGGACATGACGCTGACGTTCCCGGTACCTGATACGGCCAGTGCGGTGAACATCCATCTAGCAGGGCTCGGCGTTTTCGGCCCGGGGCACACCGACAGGCACATCTGCCTGCTCGGCATCTTCATGACGGCAACCTTCGAGTATGCGATTCCGGTTATCGCCCTCGCCGTGGGCGCGGCCCTCATGAAGACCGAGTTCGTCACCAACCTCCTGAAGGATAACAAGGTGTACGTCGGCATTCTGGCCGTCCTGGCGACGATCGACGCCGCGATCCTCGACTATGCATTGACGGGCGGAATCAAGGAGGTCCTCCTCAAGCTGGCCAACATCATCGCCCCCTTGCTATGGAAGACGGGCTTGAAGACGGTGTTGCTGGAGTTCATCGCGCAAGGGGCTCTGGAGGAGGCAATCCCGTTCGTGGACATCGCCCTGGAGGCGACCAACGCGGTTGTCACCTTCGCACAGCTCAGTCAGACGACGGTCGAGGTGTTCGAGGCGCCGCCGATTTACACGTCGACGGTGACGAGGACGATCGATCTGGATATAAAACTCGTCCCTGACTCGCAGTACCATTATTTTCCGATGCAGGCGACGCACTACGTGGTTACCGTGACGTACGACAGCCAAGTGACGGTGCCTTCCAAGGAGTTTGCGCTGCCAAAGGGGACGGACACCACTCCCATTCAGATCAGCTTCAAGGGTGTCCCGGGTGGGGGGAAGCTGAAGGTGACCGCGATCTTTTATGCCGACAATGGATGGGTCGCGGGGAAGGGGTCCACCGACTGGACGCCTGCGCTGGGCACGAACGGCAGTACGCTTGAGATTCCGAGCCTCGAGATCAAAAACAATCTGCCTCCGCTCACTACGAGCTCGGTCTACGAGCACGTGGAGAAGCTGGTCTACCAGGGCGGTGCGCACGTGTGGGACAAGGCAGCGCCGCCCCCAGCGGTTACGCTCGGTACGTCAAGCTCGGACCTCATTAGTCTGACGAGCATCACCCTGGCGCAGGGGCCGGCGTCGATCGGCTACAGCTGGCAGGCCTCCAACCTGAACATTCCGGAGAACATCTCGACCAACCCGCGGTCCATCGACCCCATGTACACGCTGCAGAACGTGTCGCTTCTCGTACCACCGGAGCAGGCTTACCAGCCGCTCGACGTCGGCTATAGCAGTAAATCAGGTATTTGCTACGACTTGATGAGCCGGTCGGACGGCTCCGCGCGCAACTTCTTCCTCGACAGCTACCCAGTTGCAACCAGCAGCGACTATGACGCACCGTCGTACGTTCATCTTCGCAAGGTGGAGCTGAGCTACGACAACGGATCGAAATGCGCTCCCCTCCACTCCGGGACGGGACAGAGCTATGGTCGGTTCCCGGCGGATGTCCCGCTGGACGATTTCGTCCTGCATCCGCAAGGTTACGTGTTTGCCATCAGCACCGGGCGAAGCAAACTGCTCCGATGCGAGCTGTCGAGCGTCCCCGTCGCGGAGGGGGAGGCCCCCGACGCCTGCTTGTTTTCCGGCGCGGGCTTGCGGGAGGGGCTGGTGTCGGGGCCGGTGGCGATCGCGATTGGCCTGGATGGGGTGGTGATGGTGCTCGAATCCGATAACGCACGGGTGCAGGCGTTCGACATCCACGGTAATCCGGTCAAGTACTTCCAGAACAAGACTTCGTCGATGCTGCCGCTGACGATAAAAACCCGCGACCAGTCGACGTACCTCGATCTGGACGTGGAGGCCAAGGGGTATGTCTATGTGCTTTCCTATACTGGCGACGGCAGCTCGCCGGACCACTACTACATGGATATCTACACACCTAAGGGTGACCTCCTGGTGTCAACGCAAGGCGTTGCAGCCGGCAAGCTCACGGTGAGCCTGGACCGGAACGTATATGCCCTCAACTACGAGCTGATCCACGGCGCGGACGGCAGGCCCGAGCCATCGATCAGCCACTGGATGCCGCCGGCGCCACCGGTGTAAACGATATCGGCCTAGGCGCAGGAACGGCTACGTCCTGCGTGGCCGCTTGGGGCGCGTTCAATAGTCTGCACAGGGACTTCATCCAGGTTGAAGTAAGGCAGAAGCCAGCATCGACCCGCTTCTGGGTAACCCGTACCCGAACGTATTGCTGTTCCGAGTCTGAAGCGGCTGTGAACCTCGTTCCAGACATATTGGTGTTGTGTCATCGATCGGTAAAATTACGATCTTATGTTCCTGGAGAGGAGCACCGCGCTTCAATCTCCCGACAGGCAATTCCTGAAACTGGAGTCAACCTGTTTCAGAACTAGACACCTTCTGTTCAACGTGGCGCTTGGTCTCGTCCGGGATCAGGCATTACTCGGTCTTCACCGCCATCAAGGCATTCAATTCGCCGTATGTATGGGCTTTCAAGGCGTGGGTGTCGAGTTGGCCGTTGTCCAAGAAGCTGCGAACCATTGCTCCCATGGCACCGTGCAGAAACTCGGCGATGCTGGAGCCCGCACTGAGTCGTCTAACGCCCAGACGCTTCAATTCGTCGGGGGAGGGCAGTCCGTCCCGGGACAGCAGGTTGACTGGCAGTTTGGTGTCCCGGCAGACGGTGGCAATGTCGTTCGAATCGACCACGCCAGCGGCAAACAGACCATCCGCCCCGGCGCTGGCATACAGTGCGGCGCGTTTGAGGAGTTCCTCTAGGCGTTGTTCGGCAGGGAACAGGTTTTTCAGGTAGACGTCGGTCCGTACGTTGATGAACAGTTTGACGCCCGCCTGGTTCGCCACTTTTCTCGCGACGTCAATCTTGCGAACCAGTAACTCTGGAGAGCCCACGCCGTCTTCGATGTTGATCCCGACCGCCCCGGCGGCAAGGACGGCGTTGATCACCTGGCCGACCTGCTCCAAGTCATCCGAGTAGCCGCCTTCGATGTCCACCGTGAGCGGTACGCTGAGCACCCGTGCCATCGACTTGACGGTGGTGTTCAGCAGGTCGAGAGGCAGCTTGTTGCCATCCTGATAACCATGGGACCAGGCCATGGCCGCGCTGCTGGTCGCTACCGCCTTGCCGCCCAAGCGTTCGACGATACGCGCACCGCCCGCATCGGCCACATTGGCCAAGACCAGTAGTCCGTTCTGATGCAGATTGTGAAATGCGTTATCCAGTGCGGTCATGACAATTCAATTCCTTTTGAGGGTTATGTTTTTGATGGCAAGGGGCGGCGTCCAAAGGTGTCGGTCATATAATGTTCGGGTACGCTGTTGCCAGGCTTCGGTTCCAACTCTGACCATAAATCACTGCGTTCAATACCGCAAAGATCTCCAGAAGGCCGGAGCCACCCTGAACCAAACTGGTCTGGTCGGTCTGTTCAGATATGTACAGCCTGATCTAACGCGTCACCCTGCTTCGGCAATTCCACCCGAACACGAAGAGCAATCATCAGCGCCGCCAGCAGCATCACTGCGCCCGCGATGATGAAGACTCCCTCTACACCGCCAAAGCCGAAGACCAACCCACCGAGTGCAGCTCCCGCGGCGATTGACGATTGCACCGCGGCGACGACCATCCCGCCTGCGGTTTCGGCTTGATCCGGAACCGTGCGTGCCACCCAATTTGACCAGGCAACCGGTACCCCGCCGAAAGCCAGGCCCCATAGCGCGACTACGAGTGCCAGCCCCGGCTCCTGGAGAGGCAGCGAGATCATGGCAAACGCGGCCACGGCTACCAAGGCAGGCATAAGGATCAATGTCAGGCGCAAGCTACGCTCCATCAGCCAACCCGCCACGAGTGTGCCGACGAAATTGGCGGCGCCGAAGCCCAATAGCATTAAAGCCAGGCCATCGATGTCGATGTGCACGACGCTTTCAAGTGCGGGACGGATGTAGGTGAAAAGTGCGTATTGACCTGTGTGTGCGAGCACGCATCCGACCATGCCGATGGCAATGCCAGGGCGCCGGAGCAATTCCAGCACGGTTGCTGTGCGTGCCATTTTCCGAGGCGCCATGCTGGGTAGCGTGAACCACTGGAAGAGCAACGTCAGCACGCCGACCGCCGCTGCCGCATAAAAGGCGCTGCGCCAGCCGAAGAGGCCGCCCAAGTAGCTGCCCAGCGGAACGGAGACCACGGTTCCAACGGCGATGCCGCTGAAGATGATGGACAGCGCGCGTGGCACCCATTTCGCCGGTACCAGGCGCATGGCCACGGCAGCCGCCATGCTCCAGAATCCACCCAACGCAATGCCAAGAAGCACTCGCATCAACAACAGGACCGTCAGATTCGATGACATGGCAACGAGCAAGTTGGATGCAATCATCAGCAAGGAGAAACCCAGCAAGACGGTACGGCGGTCAAGCTTGCGGGTAAGCCCTGGCACCAAGAGTCCAGCAAACAACGCAACCACGGCGGTGACGGTCACGGCCTGACCGGCCATCGCTTCGGACACGCTCAAGTCCGAGGCCATCGGCGTTAGCAGACTCGCCGGAAGGTATTCAGCCGTCAGTAGGCCAAAGACACCCATGGCCAGAGAGAAAACCGCCGTCCAGGCCGGGGTTGCCGGCTCTACTCCAGCAGCGCTGCCAGGTGCAGCATCAAGCACATTGCTACTCATCTCAAGAATCCTTGGGAAGTGATCGTGATCGGCAGTCTAGAGTTGAGTGTCAGGATGATCTATGATGCAAACCCCTATTGTTTTGATCAAAACGCCTAATATGACTGAGTCAGGACAATTTGCGCTGTCTTCTGAACTGATTAGCGAACTGTTAACGGGTATGCGGCTGCGCGGTGTTCAGTACCGCCGCGTTCAAACGGGGCCGAGCTTTGGCTTGGGTTTTGAACACAGATCGGCGCATGCCTACTTTCATTATCTGGCGGTGGGTACGGCCATCCTGCGTACGGGAGATGGCGCGATACATCATCTCTCGGCAGGTGACGCGGTATTGGTGCCGCAAGGTCATGGGCACGAATTGCTATCAGCGCTGGATGCCACCGTTCAGAATATCGACCAACTTGATGCAGCCCCCTTAGGCGAGGCCGTCAGTGGTGTGAACACCTGTCCCAGCACACTTTCTACGCCAAGTGCGATCCTGTTCTATGGCTGCATGGAGTTCGATCTTGGGGGCATGCGGGCGTTAGGCAAGCTGATGCCGAATGTCATGGTGGCGGACACCGGTGGTCAGAGTTATCCAGGGTTGGGGTCGATACTCGATTCAATCAAATATGAGATCTGCGCCGGACGTATAGGGTATGCCGGGATCATGGCTCGGCTTGCGGAGGTCGCTGCATCCTTATTCGTACGGGGTTGGGTCGAGTGTGGCTCTGAAAGCGCGCAAGGTCTCATGGCGGCGCTGCGAGATCCCCGCCTGGCGCGTTCTATCCTCGCCCTGCATCGCCAACCCGGGCGCGAGTGGACGGTTGCCGAACTGGCAGCCGAATCTCACGTGTCACGCTCCGTGTTCGCGCAGCGGTTCCAAGCCACCATTGGCGTGCCTCCCTTGCGATACGCCACCGAGTTGCGGATGCGGATCGCAAGCCAATGGCTGACGCAGGACAACCTGTCGATCGATGCCGTCGCACAACGCTTGGGCTATACCTCGCAAGCAGCGTTCAGCCGTGCATTCAAGCGCATCATTGGCCAGCCGCCAGGGGCGAGTAGACAGACACGTCGAAGCAGTGAGCCTGTGCAATCAGTTTTCTTATGAATTACCGGTGCAGCGCTGTAGCCGCAGCTGTCCCACCCTGCGCAGCGAGGACAAGATCGGCTGCTCGTTCGCCGATGACGACACACGGCGCCATCGTGTTGCCAACGGTAATTCGCGGCATGATGGAAGCATCAGCGATGCGCAGTTTATCGATGCCATATACGCGCAGTTGATGGTCGACCACCGACATCGTATCTCGGCCCATTTTCGCGGTGCAGGACTGGTGCCAGTAAGTCACGGCAGAGCGGCGGATGAACTGCTCCATAGCGCGATGTTCTTTCGGCCCGGGCACAACTTCGCGTTTGACCAGCCCGTTGAAGGCGTCGCTGTTACCTAGCGCCCTGCACAGGTCGATCGACGCATACGCCGCAGTCATATCCTCGGGCGCGCTCAGCGAGTTCGGCTCAATCAGTGGGGCATCCAGTGGCCCGGCACCCGACAGGCGCAAGCGTCCTCGACTGGCAGGCCTGGCCAGCCCTGCGAACATCGTCCAGCCATGCTGTGGCGGCTCAATCGCGACTTCGGGCGGAGAGGGTACCGCAAACGCCAGCTGACACTGCAACAGGTCCGGGACATCCAGGCGACTGTCGCTTTTCCAGTACAAGGTGGTTTCGCACCCGCTGCCACCGACTGCCTGGGGTTGCAGGTACTCCCATGTGCAGCCAAAGGCGAGGTGATCCTGAAGGTTCTCGCCTACGCCAGGAAGGTGATTGATCGGGGCGATGCCGTGGTGTCGCAGTTCATCTTCCGGGCCGATTCCCGATTGCATGAGCACCTTGGGTGTTTGCACCGCGCCCATGGACAGGATGACCTCGGCTGCGGCATAGAAGCACTGACGTTCGCCTGCGATCACCACTTCGACACCGATAGCTCGTGTACCGACAAGCAATACGCGAGTCACCAATGCCCCTGGCAGAACCGTCAAGTTCGGATAGTGCAACCGTGGCCGGATGTAGGAGTCGTAAACGGATTCGCGCTTGCCCTGATTAATGCGCAGATCGGTAATAGCGACCCCGCCCGGGCCTTCCATCATCGCGCCATTGGGACTGTCGAATCGGGGGATACCCAACCGGCTGGCCGCCTCCAACGTGGCCCACGCGAGGGGTTGAGGCGTGGCCGGCTGTTCGACATGCACGGGGCCACCTGAACCACGCCGCGTGGCATCAGGGCTGCCTTGCCAGTTCTCGATCCTGCGGTAGTAATCGAGTACCGAATCGTAGCCCCAGGCCGGGTCGCCGGACTCGGCAGCGAAATGGTCCCAATCGGAACGGTGCCCGCGCGACCAGACCATCACATTGATGCTGGAGCCACCGCCGAGGCCCTTACCCATGTTCAGGGATAGCCGTCGACCATTGAGGTGTGGATTGGGTTGCCCCTCGAATGCCCAGTCGCGCGTTGAACCAAGGTTCATCGGCCATTGCGCCGGTTCGGTAACCTCGGGGCCCGAGTACCCCTCGCCAGCCTCAATCAGCAAGACGCGTGCGCTGCTCTGATCGGCAAGACGGGCAGCGACCACGCAGCCCGCCGTACCTGCTCCGCACACAATGAAGTCATAGTGTTGATCACGCAGATGATTCATGCAGGACGCTCCGTATCGATGCAGCGATTGAGTTTGCGGTGACCAGTGGCGGTGTTTCCCTGCAATCACTGCTCGCCAACGCTGTGCACTGCCTTAAGGATCACTGAGGCGACCTCGGCCGGCTTTGACTGCTGAGGAACATGGCTGGTGTGCACCTCTGCAAGGGTGGCACCGATACGCTTGGCGGCAGAGCGCTGGACGTCGGGGTGGATCATCCGGTCTTCTGTGGCGAGCAGATACCAGGATGGTTTGGTCTTCCAGGCCGACACGGTCGTTTTATCTTCGAAGGCAGATGCCTTGATGGGACCTTGCGTGGCGGTCATGACGGCGGTCTGCGCTGCCGGGAGATCCTGGGCGAAGTCCTTGGCCATGCCTTCTGGCGTCAAATAGAGGAAACCGTTGCCGTCGGCCTTGATCTGACTGATGCC
This sequence comes from Pseudomonas tehranensis, assembly GCF_014268615.1. Classification (GTDB taxonomy): domain Bacteria; phylum Pseudomonadota; class Gammaproteobacteria; order Pseudomonadales; family Pseudomonadaceae; genus Aquipseudomonas; species Aquipseudomonas tehranensis. The sequence continues at coordinate 39,347 of NZ_JABWQV010000005.1, forward strand.
AGGGGGCGTGGGGGCGCCTTTACCTTGTTCGCCGCTGGTTTGCCCGGCCTCTGGCGCGAAGGCGGCGACATACACCAGCGCGCTGACCTTCGGGTCGCTACCGGCTTCGGTAATCACGGTGCCGCCCCAAGAATGCCCGACGAGAACCACTTTGCCCTGCTGGTTGTTCAACGCGCGGCGCGTCGCGGCAACATCGTCGGCAAGCGAGGTGAGCGGGTTCTGCACAACCGTAACGGCCACCCCTTGGGCTTGGAGCAGCGGCACCACTTTGGCCCAATCGGAGCCGTCGGCGAACGCGCCGTGTACGATCACCACGGAGGGCGTTGTATCCTGCGCGTGACTGGCGCTTGCGATGAAGGCACCGGCCAGGGCAAAGGCGACGGTAGCGATTTTCGATTTGAATGTTTTCATTGGATGAGCTCCTGTTCGGGAGTTCAAATTCTGCGGACTGGCCTGCGATGTGGGCATCGGTCAATTATCCGACCCCGGGATATTTTTCATGGATAGTGCGTTGCAACTGGACATCTCCCTGGATGGGGCACTGGCGACGATCGCCCAGGTTGGTGACCTCAGCATGGGACAACCCCTCGGTCATTCCCGGCGCGTTGCCGCACTGGCGCGGATGTTGGCGCAGGCCCAGCACGGCGACGGTGAGCACCTGAGGGTAGCGGAACAGGTTGCCTTGCTGCGCTGGTCCGGTTGCACCGCCAATGCCGAAGGCTTTGCGGATCTGCTGGGCGACGACGTCGATGGCCGCCGCGCGATGCTCGATTTGACGCTGGGCAATGAGCAAATGAACGCGGTGCATCAGGCCACCCCGCTTGCCGTCGTGCACTGTGAGGTGTCTGGAGCCATCGCCAAAACTCTCCAGCTCGGTGCCGCCGTCGAGGCGGGCTTGTGTCGCGTGTTCGAAACCTACGACGGCACTGGCCGGCCGCTGGGCCTGACCCATGAGCACATTCCGGAGGTCGCCTATCAGGTAGTGCTTGCGGGTGATCTGGATATTCTCAGTCGTGCACACGGCCTGGACGCGGCGCTACGCTGGATCGGGGAGCAGTCGGATCGGCGCTATCCAGCGTCGCTGGTATCGTTGCTTCTGGGCAACGCAAAGGACTGGCTGGCGGATCTGGAAACGCTTTCGAAAACCGTTGAGCACGGGCATGAGCAACGTTGCGTCTCACTGACGTTGGTGGGAGACATCATCGACTTGAAGCTCCCGTGGTTGGCAGGGCATTCGCGGCAGGTGGCGCATGTCGCCGTGGAAGCTGCACGCCTGTGGGGGCTGCGTGAACCCACCTTGACAAACATTGGCAAGTCCGCGCTCATCTACGGTCTCGGCCGGGCAGCCGTTTCGAACCACCTTTGGAATACCGCAGGGACGCTGCCATATGGCGCTGCGGAGCGGGTGCGCCTTGTCCCTTACTGGACGCAACAGGCGCTTAGGCCTATCACTGAACTGGCCGTGCCCGCAACGATTGCAGCCCATGCCTATGAGCGGCTCAATGGCAGTGGCTATTTTCGAGGCGTGGCGGGTGATGCGCTGTGTGCCGAGCATCGCCTGTTCGCCGCCTCGGTAGCCTGGGTCGCGCTAAGGGAAGCCAGGCCATGGCGATCGGCCCACGGCGAAGCGGATGCCGCCAGGCTGCTCAAACAGGATGCTGGCAATGGCTTGTTCGACAACGATGTTTGCGACGCAGTCATTGCCGCCGCAGGTGGCGAGCGTCGAATGCGGCAACCGAAGGCTTCGTTGCTCACGACTCGCGAGTGCCGCATCCTGCTGGAAATCAGCCGTGGCGCCAGCAACAAGCAGGTGGCGCGGCTGCTGGACATCAGTCCGAGCACAGTTCGCACGCACATGGAAAGCATCTTTCGCAAACTGGAATGCTCGACCCGGGCAGCCGCTACCTTGAAGGGGCTGACACTGGGATTGATTGCCTGAGCCAGGCCTGGGTTAAGCCTGAATCAGGCGAGCCCATCCTGATCGGCTTGACTGGCGCGTGCCAGGTCGATGAATGCCTTGGCTGCCGCGCTGGGGTTGCGGCGGTTCGGGTAGTACAGGCACAGCTTGTCTCTGGGCGGTGTCCAGTCTTCGAGAATCCGCACGAACCGACCGGCGCGGATTTCGTCTTGAACGTCCTGCTCCATGAAAAAGCCGAGCCCCATGCCTTCCTGCACCACCACCTTGACCACGCTGGATTCATCCAGCGTAAGCGGCCCGTTCACATCGAGACGCGTCACTTCCCCGTCCCGCTCGAAATGCCACGGGAAAATCGCCCCATTGGGTAGTCGAACGCGGATGCATTGATGCTGGAGCAGCTCGGCTGGCGTTCGCGGTTTGCCGTGTTTTTCGAAGTAGGCCGGCGAACCGACCACCGCGTAGCGTTGCGGCTGCCCGAGAGGGATCACAATCGCGTCGTTCGGAACGAGGCTTGCTGAGCGCACGCCGAAATCGAAGCCGTCAGCCACGATATCCACCAGACGGCCTTCGGTGACGAGGTCGATGTGTACTTTCGGATGCTGCTGCAGGAACTCCATCACCAGTGGCAGGAGCGCCGATCGGGCAGCGCTGGCGAACGCATTGATACGCAGCGTGCCCGAGGGCCCGGCGTTATGCGATCGCACGGCATCGAGTGCCGCACGCAAATCCTGCAAGGCTGGCCCCACCTGCTCCAGAAATATCCTGCCCGCTTCAGTGATGGCCACGCTACGGGTCGTGCGATTGAACAGCCGCGATTCGAGGCGGGCTTCCAGTTGGGCAATGGTGTTGCTCAACGCGGTGGTGGAGATGTCGAGATCGATGGCGGCTTGCCGAAACGAACCCCTGCGTGCGACCGCTATAACAGCGTCCAGCTCACTGAGGGCGAAACGATCTTGATGCATGGATTGTCCTGAATTACGGGATTGGTCATAAAGGTTTGTCCCAGTTGAACAAACTATCTGTCAGGCAGCAAGATTGCTTCAGGAAATCCATCCAGGAGATTAGCGAATGAACCTTCAGCTTCCCGACGTCGTGCAGACGTACTTTGCGGTCAGCACGCCATGCTGAATCTAGGTTTGACTGGCAAGCGGGTCCTCGTCACCGGAGGCACCAAAGGCATCGGCAAGGCTGTCGTCGAGTTGTTACTGGCCGAGGGCGCGAAGGTCATTACCTCGGCCAGGCAGGTGGACGTGGAAATGCCGGGCGCTCTTCTGATTGCGGCTGATCTTTCCACCCGGGAAGGTTGTGACGTGCTGATCGCCGCGATCCAACAGCGGCTGGGTGGCGTGGACATAATGATCCACGTCCTGGGTGGTTCGTCGGCACCCGGCGGCGGTTTTGCTGCGCTGGATGAGGAACAGTGGCAACGAGAGCTCAGCCTGAACCTGTTGCCGGCGGTGCGTCTCGATCGCGCCTTGCTCCCGGGTATGCTGGAGCGCAAGGAAGGGGTCGTCATCCACGTCACCTCCATCCAGAGTCGGCTGCCACTGCCGGAAGCTACAACCGCTTACGCGGCGGCCAAGGCCGCGCTGTCGACGTACAGTAAAAGTTTATCGAAAGAGGTTTCGCCCAGAGGCATCCGCGTGGTTCGGGTTTCGCCGGGCTGGGTTGAAACCGAAGCGTCGGTGGCATTAGCCGAGCGACTCGCGCAGGAGGCCGGTACTGACTATCAAGGTGGTAAAGAGATCATCATGAAAGCACTTGGAGGTATCCCGCTCGGCCGCCCATCGACGCCTTCTGAAGTTGCTGACCTGATCGGTTTTCTGGCTTCGCCGCGAGCGGCATCTATCACGGGAAGTGAGTTTGTGATCGACGGCGGAACAGTGCCAACGGTTTAGCGAAATGTTGCAGGTGTCGCACTAATTGAAAGTCATTATCATTTGATATACTCTCGCGATTCCTCCTCGCTTGAGTCGTTTTGCGTGTCCTGGCCACCCGATCCTCATTCTGCTGACGGCGAGTTCGAGAGCCATTCGAGCGAGCTCCTGCGCTTCCTCACACGGCAGGTGAAGTGCGCAGAACTGGCGGCCGACCTGCGCCAGGAGACGTGGTTGCGCTTTCGCCGGCGCGAGTCCGGAAAGGAGATCGGCAATCTTCGCGCTTTCCTCTACCGCATCGCGCGCAACCTGATCATTGACTACCGCCGTCAGCAAAAGTCGCGCCCTGTGGAGGAGGAGATATCCATCGAATTGGTCAGTGCCCAGCCGGGTCCGGAGCGAGCGGCAAGCGACGCCCAGCGCCTGGAGCTACTGCAGCGCGCAGTCCAGGGTTTGCCACCGCATCTGCGTCAGGCGTTGTTGTGGAATCGCCTGGACGGGCTGACCCAGCGTGAGATCGGCGAGCGCCTGGGGGTCTCGGAAAGCATGGCCGGACGCTATATCCTGAAGGCCCTCGAACACTGCCAGCAGCAGATGGACCCGCAGCCGTGACTCATCCTTCGCTTCTCGATCAGGCCCGGCAATGGCAGGTGCTGCTGCATTCTGGTCGCGCCACCGCTGCCGATCGCGATGCCGCGCAGGCCTGGCGCCAGGCGGCGCCCGAGCACGAGCAAGCATTGCGAGAGGTGGAAGAGCTGTGGTCGTTGCTCGGCCAGATAGAACGTCCGGCCGAGCAGCCTCAGGTGCGCGTGATGCGGCGCCATCGACGTTGGGCGCCTCCGCTGGCCTGCGCCGCGATGCTGTTGCTTGCCCTGTGGCTACCGCGCGGCACCTGGATTGGCCTGTATGCCGATATCAGCACCCAGCCGGGCGAGGTGCGCGAGTTGCGTCTGGCAGATGGTTCGCTGTTGACCCTCAACGGTGATTCGGCGCTGGACTGGCAGTTTGTCGACGGTCGCCGCGAGGTGAGGTTGTACCGCGGCGAGGCGGATTTCCAGGTAGCCCATGACCCGGCTCGGCCGTTCATTGTCAGTGCCGGCGAGGCGCGCATACGCGTCACCGGCACGCGCTTTGATGTGCGTCTGGAGGAGGGCGGTGTCGACCTCGCGGTCAGCGAGGGCCGAGTGTTGGCCTCCAGCGAGGGGCATGAACCGCTGCCGGTGGTCGGCGGGCAGCAGGTGCAGTGGCGGGACGGGGAGCTGCAGGCGCCGCAGGCTTTGGATGCGCGCCAGCGCTTGGGCTGGCAGCGCGGCAAGCTGATATTCCGCGACCGGCCACTGGAGCAAGTGTTTGCCGAGCTCGAACGCAGCCAGTCTGCGCGCGTGCTGTTTGTCGACGAAGCCGCTCGCAGGCTACAGGTGACCGGCGTGTTCGCCCTTGACGACCCGCAGGCGGTGTTAAGTGCTGTCGAAACCACTTTGCCTGTGCGTCTGGTGCGTCTGCCGGGATTGATTCTGGTTGCGTCACGCCGCTGAGACTCGCACCGCGCCTGGGTCTTCAAGAAAACAGAAAATATTTAGGCGGCGATGGTTCAGAAATCATCGGCGCCTTCGTCTTCTGTTCCTGCAAATGCGACTTCTTCGTATTGACAGCCAAGGACATCAGCATGCGGTCGACCCCCTTCCTTGCGGCGCTAGCCGCTTTCCCCCTGGCCATGGCTGCCGCACAGGCGCAAGCCGTCGAGCTCGACGTGCCCGCCCAGCGGCTTGACGCGGCGCTCGTGGATTTCGCCGAGCAGGCCGACGTGCGTCTGCTCTATGACGCCGGCCTGACCCGTGGCAGCGGCGTGGTGCAGGCGCTCAAGGGCGACTATTCGGTGGTCGACGGCCTGCAGCGGTTGTTGGAGGGCAGTGGCCTGTCATTCCAGACCGGCGACGACGGCACCATCACGCTGGTGCCGCTGCCCGAACAGGGCGTGTTGGAGCTGGGCTCGACCACCATCAGCGGGCTCGCCGAAGGCCGTGTCGACCTGCCGGCCGAGTACGCCGGTGGGGAGGCGGCGCGAGGTGCCCGCATCGGCGTGCTGGGCAATCAGGACATGCAAGATGTGCCCTTCGCCTTCTCCAGCTACACCTCCGAGCTGATTGAGAAGCGCCAGGCGCAGACCCTGGCCGATGTGCTGGCCAGCGATCCGGGCGTGCGTCAGTCGTTCGGCTTCGGCAACTTCTCCCAGGTGTTCGTCGTGCGCGGGTTCCAACTGTTCAGCGACGATATTGCCTTCAACGGGCTGTACGGCATTTTGCCGCGACAGATCATCTCCACCGAGTCGGTCGAGCGGGTCGAGGTGTTCAAGGGGGCCAACGCCTTTGTCAATGGCGTATCGCCGTCGGGCAGCGGTGTCGGCGGGGCGATCAACGTGGTCTCCAAGCGTGGCGAGGACACCCCCACGCGCAGCGCCACCCTGGACTATGCCAGCGACAGCCGAGTAGGAGGGCACCTCGACCTGGGCCAGCGCTTCGGCGAGGACAACCGCTTCGGCGTGCGGGTGAACCTGGCCCAGCGCGAGGGCGAGACCGCGGTGGACGATGAGCACTCGCGCTTCAGTCTGGCCACCCTCGGCCTGGACTACCGCGGCGACCGTCTACGCCTGTCTGCGGACCTCGGTTACCAGAAGCAACGGGTCAATGAGGGGCGCACGGTGGTCTATCTGACCACGACGGGGCCGACCAGCACACTCAACGGCAAGACGCCGTCGGCACCAGACTCCGACCACAACTATGCACAACCGTGGAGCTGGTCGCAGCTCGAAGACACCTATGGCATGTTCAGCGCCGAGTACGACCTGTCGCCCACGTGGACCGCCTACCTGAGCGCAGGCGGCAAATACACGCGGGAGAACGGTGTCTACGCCTCCAACTACGTCTACGCCGCGAACGGCGACGCCCGCATCGGCCGCCTCTATTCGCCGCTGGACCAGGAGACCCTGAGCGCCGTCACGGGGCTGCGCGGTGAACTCACCACCGGGCCGGTCAGCCACCGCCTCAACCTGGCCGCCAACGGCATCTGGCAGGAAAAGCGCAACGCGTTCGAGTCCACTGCGGCGGGCAGTCGCGGCTTCGGCAATCTGTATCAGGGCCAACCCATCGCCGAGCCGCCGGCCACCAGCATCTCCGGCGATATTCACGACCCGGACACCACCGCCAAAGTGCAGAACCGCAGCCTGGCGCTGTCCGACACCCTGGGCTTGCTCGACGACCGCGTGCTGTTGACCCTGGGCGTGCGTCGCCAGTCCATCAGCTCCGATGCCTGGAGCGCGGCCAGCGGTGCCCGCACCTCCAACTATCAAGAAAGTATCACCACGCCGGCCTATGGCCTTGTGATCAAGCCCACCGAGTTTCTGTCGCTCTATGCCAACCGCGTCGAGTCTCTGCAGCAGGGGCCGACCGCACCAGTCGCCGCGCTCAACAACGGCGAGATGTTCGCGCCCTATCGCTCCAAGCAGACCGAGGTGGGCGCCAAGCTCGATTGGGGTACCTTCGGCGGCAGCCTCAGCCTGTTCCGCATCGAGCAGCCGCAGGGCGTGCTCGGCGGCGATGGCTACTACCGGGTGGATGCCGAGCAGCGCAATCGCGGCGTAGAGCTGAGCCTGTTCGGCGAGCCGCTGGACGGCCTGCGTCTGCTGAGTGGCGCCACCTGGACCAAAGCCGAACTTAGCGGCACCGCCGGCGGTCGCGACGATGGCAACCAGGCGGTGGGTGTGCCGAAATTCCAGTTCAATCTGGGTGCCGACTGGGATGTGCCCGGCTTGCCCGGAGTGAGCCTGAACGGCCTGCTACTGCGCACCGGCGGTCAGTTCGTTGACAGCGCTAACGAATACAGCATCCCCGCCTGGACCCGTGTCGACCTCGGCGCGCGCTATCGGACGCAACTGGAGGGCCGCGGGCTGACCTTCAACGCGATGCTGGAGAACGTCGCCGACGAGAACTACTGGGCCTCTGCCAACGGTGGCTATCTGACCCAAGGTGCGCCGCGCACGCTAAAAGTGTCGGCCACCGTAGATTTCTGAAGTTACCCAGGATAAAGAGGGCGCCGTTGCAAGCCGTGTGAACACGCTAAAGGCGATCTCACCAGATGCTCTGAGAGGCTGCATTCGCGGCCTCTGTCGTCGATGCTGCGATTATTGCGCCAGAACCCGCCGCTCGGTCTGGCCGACGAAACCGTTGGCAATTCAGATCCCAAAAATTACTTTAATCTCTTGTATTGACATATCGGTAAATCTCGATATTCTAGGCGCATGGAACTGATCGAAATATTCAAAGCACTCTCAAACCCTACGCGTCTTGCAATCCTGAAAGGTTTGAAGGATCCGGCAAAGAACTTCCCTCCGCAGGATGAAGGTGACGTTCTCACGGTCGGCGTCTGCGTCAGTAGCATTCAAGAAGGCATCGGGCTGTCGCAGTCTACGGTGTCCGGTTATCTTGCTACGTTGCAACGAGTGGGCCTGGTTGAAGTCAGGCGCATCGGTCAGTGGACCTACTACAAGCGCAATGAAGCGACCATCAGTGCGCTGGCCGAGATCATAGGGAAAGATCTGTAATTTTTTTACCGTAAGATATCGAAATATCTCGATATCCCTTTTTGTCGATGCGAGGATTTACCATGAAAGCGATGATACTGAAATCATTTGGCGGCCCGGAGTCGTTCGAACTCAGCGACGTGCCCAAGCCCGTGCCGGGTGCGGGACAGGTCCTGGTGCGTGTACACGCCACCTCTATCAACCCGTTGGATTATCAGGTTCGACGTGGCGACTATGCCGACCTGGTGCCACTGCCGGCCATTACCGGCCACGACGTATCGGGCGTTGTCGAAGAAGTCGGGCCGGGTGTGACGAGCTTCGCTCCAGGAGACGAAGTCTGGTACACCCCGCAAATTTTCGACGGCCCAGGCAGTTATGCCGAGTACCACGTGGCGGCCGAAAGCATCATCGGGCGTAAGCCGAAATCACTGAGCCACCTTGAGGCAGCCAGTCTGACCCTGGTTGGCGGGACGGTGTGGGAAGCACTGACCGTGCGAGCGGCGCTCAGAGTGGGGGAGAGCATTCTGATCCACGGCGGCGCGGGAGGCGTAGGGCATGTCGCGATCCAGGTGGCAAAAGCCATTGGAGCGCGGGTCTTCACGACCGTGCGCGAAGCAAACTTTGAGTTCGCACGCCGCATGGGTGCTGATGTGCTCATCGACTACGAAAAGGAGGATTACGTCGACGCCATCCTGCGGGAAACCGACGGCCACGGCGTGGATGTGGTGTTCGACACCATCGGCGGCGACACCCTGACGCGTAGCCCCGACGTGCTCGCCCAACTCGGTCGCGTGGTCTCGATTGTGGACATTGCAAAGCCGCAAAACCTTGTTCAAGCCTGGGGCAAGAACGCCAGTTATCACTTCGTTTTTACCCGACAAAACCGCGGCAAACTGGATGAGCTGAGCGCATTGGTAGAGCGCGGTCAACTGCGCCCGCACGTTGGCGCGGTCTATTCGCTGGCCGACCTTGCACTCGCCCATGCCCGGTTGGAGAGCCCCAACAACGGCCTTCAAGGGAAAATTGCGATTGCAGTCGAGCCATCGCTCATCCCGTAACAGTCCTTAACCGTTTAAGTCTTTTTTGGAGGACGTCATGATCTATGAAATCGCTTTGCTCCCCGTTCACAAAGAACGCATTGAGCGTTTCAAACGTGCATTTGCTGATGTCGAACCGTTGCTCAAACGCGCAACGGGTTACGGCGGCCACATGCTTGCGCAAGGCATCGAAACGCCCCAGGTACTTAACCTCATCGTGCGCTGGCGCTCGCTCGAAGACCACAAGGGCTTCGAAGCGAGTGAAGACCATCAGGTGTTCATGACAGGTTTAGAGGAATATTTTTCGGAAGAACCGACGGTCTATCATATTGAGGGGGGCAGCTTTGCGAACTGACTACATCCGGTGATGTTCCAGCAGGAAGTCCACGAACAACCGCACCCGCGCCGGCATTGCCGAACCCCCTGCGAACACCGCATGGATGGGTTCTCGGTCGCCTGGGTTCCAGGCTTCCAGCAGCGGTATCAGGTCACCGCGTTGCAGATCTTCGCTCACGGTGAATTCGCCGATACGCGCAATGCCGGCACCGACTCGCGCGAGTTGTGCCAATGCTTCACCACTGCTGCATTCGATGTTGCCGCTGACCTTCAGGGAAAACTCCCTGGCGTCGCGGATGAACGGCCAGTTGGGTTCGGCACGCCGGAAGTTGAAGCGCAGGCAGTTGTGGCGTAGCAGGTCTTCCGGTTCCTGGGGGATGCCGTGGCGCTGCAGATACTCGGGCGATGCCACCACGACCTGGCCGGTGTCGCCGATCCTTCGTGCGGTCAGCGGGCTGTCGGGCAGATGGCCAAAGCGTACCGCCACGTCGGCCTGGCCGCCGAGAATGTCGACCACTTCGTCGCCGAGGGTGAGGTCGACGACGATGTTCGGGTAGCGGGCGCTGAATGCTGCCACCAAGGGAACGATGGTCTGCCGCCCATGGCCGAGGGCGGCGCTCACCCGCAAGCGGCCCCTGGGCACGCCCTGGTCGGCGATGGCTTCTTCGACCTCGTCCATGTCGGCCAGGATACGCCGGGCGCCGCGCAGGAAAGCCTCGCCCTCGGCGGTGAAGGTGATCGCTCGGGTGGTGCGCAACAACAGGCGAGTGCCAAGACGTTGTTCGGTACGCGCGATGATCCGACTGACCGCCGAGGGTGTCAGCCCCAATGCACGCGCGGCGGCTGACAGGCTGCCTTCCTGCGCCACGGTGGCGAACACACTCATTTCACCCGACCTGCCGTTGAAATCCATTTGTGCCTCTTACGCAAAGGTGATTGCCAAAAATACTATCTACCGCCTGAAAAGACCGGATCGTAGCATTGGCGGCATAGATAAGGAGCCTTCCATGCGTATCAATCCACCGCTTGTCGCACTCGCCATAGGTGCCTTTGGCATCGGCGTTACCGAGTTCGCCCCCATGGGCATGTTGCCGGGCATCGCTGCGGATCTCGGCGTTTCCATCCCCGCCGCCGGTTTGTTGGTCAGTGCCTACGCCCTGGGCGTACTGCTCGGCGCGCCACTGATGACCCTGACCACCGGCAGGATTCCCCGGCGCTACCTGCTGATCGGACTCATGGCGATTTTCACCCTGGGTAATCTGATGTCAGCCTTGGCCACCGATTACTACAGCCTCATGGTCGCCAGGGTAGTGACCTCGCTGAACCACGGTGCATTCTTTGGCGTCGGCTCCATCGTCGCCGCCAGCGTGGTCGCCCCAGAGAAGCGGGCCGGGGCGGTTGCAGCCATGTTCATGGGCCTGACCCTGGCGACCATCGGCGGTGTGCCGCTGGCCACCTGGTTTGGCGAACTGTTCGGCTGGCGCACGGCATTCTGGGGGATCACCGGCCTCGGCGTGGCGACCATGATCGCGTTGTGGTTCGCCCTGCCCAACCTGCAGGCGCCGAAAGGCGTCGGTGTACTGGCCGAAATTCGGGTGCTGGGTCGTGGACCGGTGCTGGGGGCATTGGCCCTGACCGTAGTCGGCTCGGGTGCAATGTTTACCGTCTTCACCTACATTGCGCCGATCCTCAGCAGTGAGACCCATGCGTCCACCGCCTACATTACCGCCATGCTGGTGCTGTTCGGTGTGGGGTTGACGCTGGGCAACATGTGGGGCGGCAAGGCCGCCGACCGCTCGATAGATCGCACCCTGATCGTTTCGCTGAGCGTGCTGATTCTCGTCTTGCTGGCGTTCACCGTACTGATGCGTTGGCCGCTGCCGGCCGCCGTTGCCATCCTGATATGGGGTATCGCCAGCTTCGCCCTGGTGCCGCCGCTACAGATGCGCGTCATGGAAGCTGCCAAGGACGCACCCAATCTGGCCTCGGCGGTGAATATCGGCGCCTTCAACCTCGGCAACGCCATTGGTGCGGCGCTGGGCGGAGCGGTGATCAATGCCGGGCTGGGTTATCCGGCGATTTCCCTGGCTGGAGCGGCAATGGCGGGTCTGGGGCTGTTGATGGTGTTGGCTTTTGCCTGGCGTTCCAGAACGATTGCAACTGCGGTGGTGTGACGATGAAGTGAGGGGGCTGTGAGTGTCCATTGATCAGTGACGGCTAGCGCCCATCGCAGCCATTCGCGAATGCTCAACATGCTCCCCCAATCCGCGAAACGGCCAGAAGCAGGGGTTGGCGTACAGAAAACAGGCTTGTCCCCCTTTAACTGCGGGCCCCTTTAGCTGAAAGCAACTGGCGCTTGACTTAGAGCGCGCTCTAACCAATAGCCTCCTTGTTGCACCGCCAAAACGGCCAGGTCCGTTGCGCGGCTTAAACAAGGAGACAGGTCATGACATTAAAAAAACTGAGCGCTGTAACCGGGCTCGTGCTTTCAGCAATCGCAATTCCGGCGTCGGCAGCTGAACCGGATAGTCGACGAGTGAAAGGGGCCGAAACCCTGGAAAGAATCACCGGGACCGCCGGCAACAACGTGGTCAAATCGCTTAGCGATATCTCGCCCGAGTTGGGTGAATGGATAGTCGATTTCGCCTATGGTGATGTGTTTTCCAGACCTGGTGTTGCTCTGTGCACACGCGAGCTGGCAACCATCGCGGCCCTCACCGCATTGGGGAATGCGCAACCTCAACTCAAAGTGCATATAGAAGGGGCGCTGAATGTGGGTTGCAAACCTGAGGAAATCGTTGAAATCATCATCCAGATGGCGGTGTATGCTGGTTTTCCAAGCGCGTTGAATGGCATCAGCGCAGCGCGGGAAGTGTTTGCCAAACGAGGCATCAAAATGGTTGCCGCATCTCCTGAGTGAGCGGGACTGGTGCATTACCGAACACCGATGGTCAAGGATTGTGCTTATGAACGCCTACCAGACGATTGACCAAGTCGCCAAGCGCACTGGCCTCACGGCCTATACCCTGCGCTACTACGAACGCATCGGCCTGTTGGCACCAGTCGCCCGTGCGGCCGGCGGGAAACGGCTTTATGCGCCGACTGATATGGCGTGGCTGGAGTTTCTGCTGCGTTTACGCACCACTCACATGACCATCGGCAAAATGCAAACATTCGCCAAACTGCGCAGCGCCGGGGATTCAACGATCGCCGAACGCCGCCAGATGCTGGAGAGCCATTTACAGGATGTACAGGCCGAAGTTGCTGCCATGCAAAAGGCCGTTGCTGCACTACAAGTCAAGATTGACCATTACCGTGCGCTTGAGGCAGGGAACAGTTGAGCCAACACCATGGTGTGAGCGCAACGGGCATGTTGAGACTATGCTGATAGCCACTTCATTAGCATTTGCGCGAGACACTCGATTGGGCCGCTAGAGGAAGCCTGACGACGATCTCCAATCTGCACACCGGTTTCTGCAATCAGATAGAACAGTCGATCCAGGCTGTCGGCGGGGCAGGTGGATGACTTTTGGTACATCCCAAGGACGTGGAGAGCAGTATGAGCACTAAACGGATCCACAAAGTCTTGTGGCGACTCGCCGGCTGCGTGACCGGGCTGGCGATGGTTGCTGCCAATCCAGCCCAAGCTGCCGACGGCGGCATCGCCGGCGGCCCTACCTCAAGCTATAGCATTGCTTTCAGTAACTCCTACGCTGGCAGTGATTTCCGCAAAGTGATGGTGCGCAACTGGCAGGAGGTTGCGGCCCAAGCACAAAAGGATGGCTTGATCCGCGAGGCTTCGGTGGTCAGCGCCAATAACTCGGCGGCGGAACAGGCGGCCCATATCCAGGACCTGATCGTCAAAGGCGTGAACGCCATCGTCATCCTGGCCGCGTCCGACACCGCACTCAACGGGGTGATCCGCGATGCGTGCAACGCCGGCATCGTGGTGGTCGTCATGGCCAGCCTGGTCAGCGAAGGCTGCGTCTATACCGTGGATTACGACTGGTCCGCCATGGGCCGCGTGGAAATGGATTACATCGCCGAGCGCCTCAAGGGGAACGGCACGCTGCTGGAGATCCGCGGCATTGCCGGTGATGCCACCGACAAGAACATCAGCGACGGCATTCGCAAGGCCGCCAGCGACTATCCGGGCCTGAAATTCGCCAAGACCGTGTACGGGAACTGGACAGCGTCCGTCGCACGCAAAGAGGTGGCGCTGGCCTTGCCGTCGCTGCCCAACATTGATGCCGTCGCGACTCAGGGGGGCGACGGTTATGGCGCGGCCATGGCGTTCAAGGCGGCGGGGCGCCCTTTGCCGATCATTGTGATGGGGAACCGTCAGGACGAACTTGCCCTGTGGAAACAGGAGCGCGATGCCAATGGCTACGAGACCGTCTCGGTCTCGGCCTCCCCAAGCGTCTCCCAGGTGGGCTTCTGGGTGGCCCAGCAGATTCTGGCGGGCAAGCAGGTGCCGAAGTTCGTCGAGGTGCCGCTGGTACGCATCGATGCGAAAGACCTGGACGCCTGGCTCGCCACTATGCCGGTGGGCGGCGCCGCCAATCCTTTCTACAGCCAGGCTTCCGTTGCGGCGATGATCGACGCGGCGGTCAACCATACGGCGCCGCCGGCGCCTTTGCCGGAGGTGACGAAGCAGTAGTGGTGGGCGGGGAGCGAGGAGGCGAGGCGACGTGCTGACATTCAGGCCCACCACGGACAGGCCTATTGCCGTCAGGATCGGGCTGGCGGTCGCCGCACTGGTGTTTCTGATGCTGGCGGTATCGCTAGTGAACCTTTATGGCCTGCGAGGCATGGTTCGTTCGGTGGATTCGGCCAGCCATTCCGCAGAAATACTGGCCTCGGTCAACGGGGCCACCGAGCGGGTGGAAAACTTCATCGCCACCCGCGACCAGGAAAGCCTCTCCCAGGCCGAAGGCATGGTGGCGACGGCTATCGCTGGCCTTACCGCCATTGCCGTGGCAGAGGCGCAATCGCTCAAGGGTGGACTGGACAGGCTCGCCGCGGCGATCGCCGCTTTGCGGGCGGCGACCCTGACCATGGATGGCGAAACGGAGAACATGACAGCCCACTACGGCCGGATGCGAGAAGCGACGATCCTGGTCGAACAGGGCATTGCCGATGGGCTGAAGGGGCTTGACGCCCGCACCGCTGAGCACCAGGCGCAGGTGAGCAACATTGAAAGCGCCCATCGCATCCTGGATATCCTACGCAACGGCGAACGGATCATCATCGCCAATGTGGCCAAGATGCTGGTGACCGGTGATGGGGCGGCCGCGGCGCGCAACGCCTGCGCGGCACTCCCGCCCGTGGTCGAGCAATTGCGCGAGGTGATGGGGGAACCGCAGGAAAGAGAGACCCTGGACCAGTTGGCGACGGCGGTCGTTGCTACCTGTGTGACGGTGGAGCACCTTGGTGAGGCGCCCAAGGTGCGGGAAGGCGAGGCGTTGCGGCAGCTCGCCGTCGTCGGGGATGTGGTCGAGCACCTCGAGGCAATGTTGAGTGAGGTGGATGGACGCGTTGCTCATGACGCAAGCGACATTCAGGCAGCCACCGGTTTGCTGAACAATGCCGCCGCGTTGTCCAAGCGTTTCGCCGAGCGTGTAGCCACCCTTGAGGCGCAGACCTTGTCGTTTCGCCTCTCACCGTCAGCCGAGGTCGCCAGCTCTGTCGGCCACATCCTTGATGAACTCTCCCGTCTCGCGCGCGTTCTCCCTTCGTCCGTGGGGCTACAAGCCAAGGCTACGCCCCTGACGGTCAGCGAACAGATTGCCGGCTACCGGGCGGCATTCGCCAGGTTCCATCTGGCGAGCAACGCCTTGAGCGACGCGCGCGACCAGGTTCGCGACGAGGCACGCAGCGCCGGCCAGTTGGTTGCGCGCTTCGCGGGTCAAGCGCGTTCCGACGCCTTGGTCCACAATGATCGCGGCATGCTTGCAACGATAGTTGCCGGTACCATCGCCATCCTGCTAGCCGGCGCCATCGCCTGGAGCACGTCGCGATTTGTCGCACAGCCCATCGTGGCCCTGGCCTCGGTCATGCGCAGGCTTGCGGCCGGCGACCTGAACGCCGAGATCGCCAGCGCCGGACGCGGTGACGAGATTGGAATCATGACCCGCGCCGTACGGGTGTTCCAGGAGAATGCCCTGCGCATCCGGGTGCTGGAGGCTGAGGCCGAAGCCGAACGACAGCAAGTCCAGGCGTCCTTGGAGAGAATGGTCGCCGAACGGACCGACACACTGCACCAACAGACCGAGGTGCTGGAGGCACAGGCCGTCGAGCTCATTCTGGCGCGCAACCAGGCCGAGACGGCTAACCAGGCAAAGAGCGATTTCGTCGCCACGGTCAGCCACGAACTGCGCACCCCCCTGACCCTCATTCTCGCCCCCCTGGAGCAGCTCTCGGCAGCGACCATCCCGCCGGCGGACTGGCATGTGCAAATCGACCGCGCCCAACGCAATGCGCTGCGCTTGATGAACCGGGTGAACGACATCCTCGATTTTTCCAAGGCCGAGGCGGGCAAGTTCGAGTTGTGTGCCTCGCCAGTTGATTTGAACAAGATGGTGGGAGTGCTGGCCGAGGATGCCGCCATGGTGGCCGAGGGCAAAGGCTGCACCTTAACCAGCAGCATCGATCCTGCGCTCGGCACGGTGTTCCTGGACCCCCGACACTTCGAGAAAATTCTTCTCAACCTGGTGAGCAATGCCATCAAGTTCACGCCCGCTGGCGGCACCGTGCACCTGGCAGTGACGCTGATTGATGGCGAGCGTTTTGAACTCGCGGTGCAAGACTCGGGGATCGGCATTGCGCCTGACAAGCTGCCGTTGCTGTTCCAGCGTTTTTCCCAGATCGACAATTCCGCTACGCGCCACTACAGCGGTACAGGCATCGGTCTGGCCCTGGTCAAGGATCTAGCCGAACTGATGGGGGGCGAAGTCGGCGTCAACAGTGAGCCTGGACGGGGTTCGTGCTTCTTTGTTCGACTTCCGCTGGGGGCCGAGCCAAACACCGTGCTGACCGAAGCCAGCAATATGCAGGAGCGATCGTCATCGAGCACAACAAGCACTATTGAGCAGCGCCTCCTGCGTTTCGACGACGGCCACCAAGGCAGTCGCATCGACCAAGTCGCGACGCAAGGCGCGGGCGACGAGCAGCACCCGGAACACGCCTTGCGATCCAGAGTGCTGGTGGTCGACGACAGCCCGGAAATGCTCAGCTATCTCAGAGAACTTTTGCAAAACGATTACATCGTCGCCACCGCAGTTGATGGAGAGCAGGCCTGGGCACTCCTGCAGCGTCGCCCCATCGATGTGGTCGTTTCGGATGTAATGATGCCGAAACTCGATGGCTTTGGCCTGACCGCCAGAATCAAAGCCAGCGCCGGTTTTGCCCACTTACCGGTGATTCTGGTGACCGCCCGTGGCGGTAGCGAGGCCTGCGTCTCCGGGCTGGAGAGTGGCGCCGATGACTATATCGCCAAACCCTTCTCACCGCTGGAACTCATGGCTCGCGTACGCGCGGCGCTACGCATGAGCCAAGTGCAAACCGAACTGCATGCAAAATCCCGTCAGGCGGGCATGGCCGAAATCGCTACGACTGTGCTGCACAACGTCGGCAACGTCCTCAACAGCGTGAACGTATCGGCAGAACTGGTCAGCAGCCTGATGCGCACCTCCAAAGCCCAAGGGCTGGGCAAGGTGGCTCAGATGATGAACGAACACGTCCATGACTTGAGCGATTTCCTCACCACAGACCACAAAGGAAAGTTGCTGCCCGGCTATCTGCTCAAGCTGGCGGAGGTGGTGGCGACAGAGCAACAAGGCATCATCGAAGAACTCGGGCAACTCACCAAGGGCATTGACCACATCAAGACTATTGTCGCTGCCCAGCAATCCTATGCCGTTGCCGTCAGTATCGTCGAGACAGTACCGGTCCCGGAATTGATCGATGATGCCTTGCGCATGAGTGCTGGATCACTGGCGCGTCAGGAGGTGACGGTGGTCAAGGACATTGCCGACTTGCCCTTGCTGTCGCTGGACCGGCATCGGGTGCTGCTGATTCTGGTGAACCTGATCCGCAATGCCAAGCAAGCAATGAACGGCGTGACCGATCGCCGCCCGTGCATCACGTTCAGCGCCTTCCTGGCTGACGGGCCAGCGTTGCGTATCAAGGTGACCGACAACGGCAATGGGATCGCGCCGGAGCACCTGGCGCGGCTCTTTTCCCATGGCTTCACTACTCGCAAAGACGGTCACGGTTTCGGCCTGCACAGCTGCGCGCTGGCCGCGCAGGAAATGGGGGGCAGCTTGACCGTGCACAGCGACGGGGCGGGACAGGGGGCAACCTTCATCCTCGATGTTCCCCTCGATGGTCCGCAGATTAAGTGATGAATACCGAACCGGCTCTTGTCAGGGCCGAGCGGCCGAGGTTGGCTAACGGCTTTCGTAAGACCTGGGTGACTGATGGCTTGAAGTCGCATGTTGTTCCAAGCCGTTAATATGAATGTCATGGCATTAAGCAACTATTGAATACCTGAATCACTGCCAAGGAGCCTTTCCATGACTACCGTCACGCCTTCAAGCGGCGCAACGCCTTCATCACAGAACAGTTCCGCCTCTGCATTCGATGCTAAATTGGACATCGCCAAATCCAGTCGGATTCTGGCCGATTACATGAAAGAAAAAGGTAAGGGCGCGATCAGCGGTAATGAACTCTCGTCGCTGGCCAACGCTTCGTCCAAGGAGGTGTCTGCCGAAGTGTCGGCAGCCGCAGAGTACATGACGCGCCATTCGGACGTCTTCACCGCCATCGAAACTCACGATGTGGCCGGTGCCGACAATTACAGCGGCGCGTGGAACTTCGAATGGGCAGCAGAGGGGGGCCTCAAGGGCACTGCCACCGAAGCGCTGGCCAATATGAGCGATGTGTTCGACTCCGCCATTACCAAGTCTGCTCAAATCACTGAGTTGACCACCGTTGCCAAGACCGTGCTGGACTCGTCCAAACAGCGTCCTCAGAACTGATCCCTTCTCCCCATCAGCCTGCGGCCACCAGGCTGATCCCTCCGTATATCCGCCTGACTCTTGGACTGTGCATCCGGCCCTGATGAACGGGTGACTGGCGCATACGTTAGGTTGTAACACTCTGCGGCGATACTCATTTTTCACCCTGTTGGCGCATGTAGATTCGATCATCCGGTTAAGACCCTGCTGATGGCAGGTTTAGGCGTATTCACGCTGGCTGATCTGTCGCGAATGGTGCCTCCCGTACGGGCTCGCACCGGCGTTGCACTCATTTATGCTCTAGAAAAAGGAGTCATCAATGTCCGTTCAAGATGTCAGTTTTGTAGGCGTAACGTCCAAGCCACAAGACCCCAAGCTCGCCGAAGCCTGGGACCAGGCGATCAAGCAGGCCAAGGAGGCGGGCATTGAATGGGAGCGGCCAGAAGGCGACAACCGTTCGGCCCAGGACATCATTGACGACACGCCGGTACTCAAGAACCTGGGCAACCAGAGCGATGTGAAGGATAACCTCAAGGACCGTGTCGGCGATTTCGAGACTGACCCCGATGCGGCCTACCGCGCCAAGCAGGTGCTTGAGCACGTGGAAAAATATGATGAGGGTGGTGAACGGATCGCCAGCAAGGACATCGACAATGGCCGGGTCGATGGTTTCACAAAGGGCGGTGATGCCAAGCATGGCACCGAAGCGGGTCGCCTGCAGGACTTTGGCCGGCAAGGGTTCTCGCACCTTAAAGGCGAGCTCAAGGACCTGTCCAAGCCCGGCGATGATCCCCAGGCACGTGAACAGGCCGAGGCTCTGGGTATCAAGTGGGAGCGCCCTGAAGGGGATGATCGCTCTGCGCAGGACATTATCGATGACAATGCCTTGCTCAAGAATCTGGGCAACCAGAGCAGCGTCAGGGACATGCTCAAGGAGCGGGTCGGCGATTTCGAAAATGACCCGGACGCCGCCTATCGTGCGACCCAGGTGCTTGAGCACATCGAGACCCTCAATGGCGAGGGCGACAAGATTGCCGGCAAAGACGTCGGTAACGGCAGGGTCGATGGTTTCACCAAAAGCGGCGAAGCGAAAAATGGCACCGAAGCCGGTCGCCTGCAGGACTTCGGCAAGCAGGGTTTCTCTGCCCTCAAGGGTGAGATCCAGCACGCTTCGTCGGCGGGCGACAACAAGGAAGCCCGCGAGCAAGCCGAAAAGGTCGGCATCGTATGGAATCGCCCGGAAGAGGACAAGCGTTCGGCCCAAGACATCATCGAAGACAACCCGCTGCTCAAGCACTTGGGCAACCAGAGTGGCGTCAAGGACATGCTCAAGGACCAGGTCGGCGATTACGAGAGCGACGCTGACGCCGCCTACCGGGCCGCGCAGGTCATGGACCGCATCACGATGTTCGATGACAAGGGCAATGCCCAGTCCGGTGGGGATGTGTTCAACAGCAGCGTGGACGGTTTCACCAAGAGCGGCGAAGCCAAGCACGGCACCGAAGCGGGTCGTCTGCAGGACTTCGGCAAGGAAGGCTTTTCGACCCTGCCCGAGCTTAAGAAAACCGATGATATCGCCAGCTACAAGGATTACCTCAAGACCAACCCGGATGCTGATCCAGCATCGCAGCAGATCGCCAAGTACGCAGCGATCCTCGATGAGAACTTCGAGGCGATCAAGGGCAAGACCGGGGCGGGCAAGTACCTGACTGCCGACGACATCAAGGAGTACAAGAATCAGAATTCACAGCTGAGCGAAGAGACCAAGCAGGCACTGGATTTCTGGTCTCAGCCAGGTGCTTTCAAGATTATCGACAACGCCAAGAACCCACTGGACAAGAATCCTGATGGCGAACTGAGCAGGGGCGATGTCCAGAGCTGGCTCAAGAGCACCAACGTACCCAAGGATGCGACCTCCGTTACCATGCTGCTCTCGGGGATTGCCGGCAACAATGCCTTGGCCAGGGTCGATACCGCAGGCTTGAACAAGGACGTGTTCGATAACCCGGACAAATATTCACCAGAGGAAAAAGCTGCGGTCCTGCAGGATCTCCAGGCTGCCCAGCAACTGATCATCCAGGGCAGCGCCGCCGGTATGTGGAAGGACGACAAGTCGCAGGTCACGATTGCCAACAAGGTGCGCAGCCATCCCGATGCCCAGAAGCTGCTTGACGATGTCAACACACACATCGAGATCCTGCAGAGCGACCCTGAGGTCAGTAAGTACATGAGCGAGCACGGCTCCAGCGAGTTGACCAAGCTGGTGGAAGACAACAAGGGGCTCAAGGAGTCCCTGCAAAAAACCTACGACGACGAAATCAAGTCCGGCAAGTCACTCGATACACTGTGGGAGGCCAAGTCCAAGGATGGCAAGACTACCCACACGGAAATTCTTGCCGAGTTCTTTGGTACGGCGCAGATCCTCCAGGGCGCGCTGGGCATCAATAATGCCGGAGAGATCCAGGCCGCGGTCAAAGGCTCCAAGGCCAATGCCGAGTTGGAAAGCTATTACGAGAAGTCACTGGTTTCAGGTGATCGCTTGAATGAACTGCTCAAGGACCATACCCCTGACGAAGCCATGAGTTCCTTCAGCCTCGAAGTCGCGCTGTACAACTCGGCGCTGGACCCCGAGTTCACCGGCAAGCTCGACACAAAGCTCAACGATAACTTCACCAGCATCGCCAAGGACAACGTCTTCAAGGATGCGTCCTTCGACGATATGAAGGCGGCCTTCGGCGTCGATGGCGGCAATGAGCTGGATGAGGAGAAGGTCAAGAAAATCATCGAGCAGATCAGCGAGGAAAACCCGCAGATGCTCGTCAATGCCGACGGCACCGTCGCGACACCAGACCAGATCCTGGCTAACTTCAGGGGCGACTGGGACCTGCTTCGCCAGGGCACCAAGACCCTGGATGCGCTGGATGTCTTCAGTAAGGATTCGTCGATCAAGGATGCTTCCAACAAAGGCGTCCTGCACGGCGTGAGCGGGCTGTTCATGGCTGGCGTGACCATCGCCAAGGGCGCCAACAACGCCGGGAAGCTGACTGAGCGGCAGATCGTCGACATCGCCACCGGTTCGGTACAGTCCGCCACGCTCCTGGCTGAAGGGGGGCTTAAGAACTATCAGGACTACCTCAAGGATGTGAAAGGCAAGCTGACCGGTGACCGCCTTGGCGACCTGGGCAAAAAGATGGACGATCCGCTCAAAAGCGTGACCGCCAACCTCAAAGGTATGGAAAACGCGGCGAAGGGGATCGGTGGCATCGCGGCCATTACGGCTGGCGCCTACGGCATTTTCGATGGCGTCAAGGCGCTCAGGAAAGGGGATACGGTCGCCGGTGGCATGAACATCACGGCCGGTTCGCTGGGTATCATGGCGGGTTTGGCTTCGGTGGCTGAAGTGGGCGCCAGCGCGATGAGCGTCTCGGCGGTTGCCGCTTCGCGGATCGCGATGGTGGCGGGTGGCCTGGGCTTCGCGGCGGCGGGGGTGGCTGCGCTGGCATTGCTGGTCCCTGGCCTGATCGAGGAAGTCAAGCAGGAGAAGCGGGTGGGTAAGTTCGCGGACGCCCTGAGCGATTACCTGACCCAGTACGAGATCGACGGTGTACCGCATGGCGATATCTGGGATATCCCTTACGAGGAGTGGCCGGGGGAAGAGAGCACCATCGCTTCCTGAGTCGGGCACGCGCAGATAGCGAGCTTGCAAAGACGGGCGTAACTGTTTCAGTTATGCCCGTTTTTGCAGGTGGAATCCAATAAGCCTAGGTAGAGCTGATTGTAACTGGCCATCAGTTTTTAGTTGATGAAAAATGGATGCTCTATCCAGAAAAGATCCATCGGGATTTATAGGTTATTTGTTCTTTCTATTTGTCTCTTACCTGTGGGAAATAGTTGGTCCGATACACTGATTTCAGCTGCAAAGCATCTTGGTGGCCGGTGTTTAGGGTGCTGGTCCGATCAAGACAATAGTTGGCTTTGAGAATTAAAACACTTGTTAGATGTTGAACTGTAATGTTCGGTCCCTATTCTTCGATTGGCAACATTAGTGGGCCGCTTGGCGGCGCAAGTATCTCTCATCGATTAGGAGAATCACCATGAGCACGACTCCCCCAGTAAGTTCCGGCAACGCTGATTCGGCTATCGCTAAAATGGAAGCCACTTTCAACATGGCGATCGAAAAGTCGGCCAAGATCACCGAGCTGTCCACCGCTAAGAAAGCTGAGCTTGACGCTACCAAACAACGGCCTCAGAACTGATGTCGTCATGCAGGCAGCCTCATGGCTGCCTGCATGTCTGTTCGTTGCCGCTGACAGCGTTATCTGCGCCTCATAGGTATTTGTCCGCAGGTCTTATTCCGGTAATACAACCATGACGGCCTTGACTTTCTTCGCCGCGGTCCCAGTCGTAGCCGCTACGGGCAAAGGGCTGCCGGTGCTTGGTATCACCCACGGTCTGCATCAGGGGGTTTGCCTGCCCTTGGACAAGCCCGTCTACATTCTTGGTTGTGCCGCAAGTGTTGATCTGTTGCTCAGCGACGCAGGCATTGCCGAACGTCATATGGCGCTGCGTTTCAGCGCTGGTCAGGTGGCCGTCGAAGCGATTGGTGGCGACGTGTTTGTGTGCGCCCCCCATGCCCGGGAAATGCTGATTCCTTCCGGCAAGGGGCATCGTGCGCCTTTGCCCGTGGATATTCGCATCGGCGAAGCCCGCCTGACCCTCAGTCGCGACACCGCATGCCTGGCGCCGATAGCGGCTCCAGCTGTAACACCTGCCTGGCAGCGCAAGCCGCAGTGGATCATTGCCTTGCTGCTGATGTTCTTGTGTGTGGGCGCCTTTGCCTTCCGGGGCGAGCCGGTCTCGCCGCAGGCATTGAACAGCGCTGACGAGGCCGCTGCGCTGGCCGTGCTCGATGAACCGACGCAGACCATCGCGCAGGCCAGGGCTTGGCTCGAACAGCAGCTTGCCAGGTCAGGCCTGCACCAGATCAAGGTCAGCGAAGTCGATGGCCAGCTCAGTGCCCAGGGGACTTATGGCCCCACCCAGAAAAGCCAGTGGCTTGACGTGCAGCAAGCTTTTGATAGTCACTTCGGCCAACAGGTGATGTTGCTTCCCGGCGTGGTGGCCCGCAACGAAATCGCCAAGCCCCGTGTGCGTTTTCAGGCGGTTTGGTTTGGCGATAACCCGTATGTGATCAACAACGACGGCGAACGCCTGTTTCCAGGGGCTGCGCTGGCCGATAACTGGATACTCGAACGCATCGAGAACCATCGGGTGATTCTCGCCCGTGGTGAAGAACGGTTCACGCTCACCTTATGAGAATTGATCCGGGTGCGCCCTTACCGACAACCGCCGAAAGAACCCCGGCGGTAGACAGCGTCCAGCCGGCCAAGGCGCGCCAAGGTGGACGCTTCGAGGCGGTGCTGGGCCAGCGCGCGGTGTTGGCACGCCGTTCGTTGCGTGCCGAGATTGAGCAGTCGGGCATCGTTGAGGGCATGACGGCCGAGCTGTTCGGCAGTCGCCGCTCGATGGAGATTCTCGAATACGTCTTGGACAACGTGATTCCCACCCTGGATGCCGAGCCCGACATCAAGGTGTTGGCCCATGAACTGATCAGCGAAGAAATCGCCTTGCGCCGCTTGCTCGAAGAGCAACGCGCCGAGGTGATCGAGTCATGAATCGTCAAGAACAGGACTGCGTCGATCTGCTCAAGGGCATGGGCGAGTTGTATCGCCGTAGCGGCCAGTCGCAGCGTGCCTTGGTGCTGCTGTTGATCGCCGTGCAGATGGCGCCCGGCGACACTGCGTTGCTGCGCAATCTGGTCATGGCCTTTACCGACAGCGGCCAGGCCGAGCGCGCCCTGACGGCGCTAGACCGCCTGGTCGAACTGGACGGTGAGTCCTCTGGTCTCTGGCTGTTGCGCAGCCGTGCGTTGTGGAGCGGCGGGCGCAAGGATGAGGCGCGCCAGTGCTTCAAACGTTATCTGACCGCTCGCAGAGCTGCGCAATGATGTTCCTCGACCGCCTCAACGCATTGGCTCGCATCGCCGCCCAGCGCAGCGACGTGATCGTCGTCGCCTTCATGCTGATGGCTATCGTGATGATGATTATTCCGCTGCCAACCTGGCTGGTGGATACGTTAATCGGCCTGAACATCTCGCTGAGCATCCTGATCCTTATCGTCGCCTTCTACATCAAACACTCGGTGGAGTTCTCGGCACTGCCGCCGCTGATCCTGTTAAGCACGCTGTTTCGTCTGTCCCTGTCGATCACCACCACGCGTCTGATCCTGCTCGACGGCGACGCCGGGCACATCGTCAAGGCGTTTGGCGATTTTGTCATCGCAGGGCAGGTGGTGGTGGGGTTGGTGGTATTCCTGATCATCACCGTGGCCCAGTTCGTGGTGATCACCAAAGGTGCCGAGCGCGTGGCCGAAGTGGCGGCGCGCTTCACCTTGGATGCCATGCCAGGCAAGCAGATGAGCATCGACAACGACTTGCGCAACGGCGATATCGATCAGCATGAAGCGCGCCGTCGACGCTCGCGCCTGGAGCGTGAAAGCCAGATGTTCGGTGCGATGGATGGCGCTATGAAGTTCGTCAAGGGCGATGCAATTGCCAGCCTGGTGATCCTGGCGGTCAACCTGCTGGGCGGCATGATGATCGGCATGGTCGAACGGAATATGTCGTTCGCCGATGCGGCGCACACCTATTCGCTGCTGACCGTCGGCGATGGCCTGATCGCCCAGATCCCGGCGCTGTTGATCTCGGTCGCGGCCGGCATGGTGGTGACCCGGGTCAACAGTGGCACTACCGAAGGCAACCTGGGCAGCGAGATCCTTCACCAGTTGGGTTACAGCGCCCAGGCCCTGGGCTTGACTGCTTTGATCCTGCTGGGCGTGGCGTTGCTGCCAGGTTTTCCCGCCCTGGTATTTATCGGCTTGTCGGCGTTGCTGGGGGCTGCTGCATTCACGATCTACCGCCGCGACAAAGCGCCCCAGCCCGAGATTGCCGAAGGGGCCAGCGACGTCGCGGTGCTTGCAGAAGAACCGATCGAGCCGTACGCGCCCCTGGCCAAGCCATTGGACTGTCGGGTGCTGCTGAGCATCGGCCTGGAAGTGGCGCAGGTGGCGCCCGAACTGCCGCTGCGCCAGCGTATCGAAGCCTTGTGTCATGAGCTTCGCGGCGACCTGGGTATCGAGGTGCCGGTGCCGGACCTCTACATCGATCGCAATCTGCGCGCCAATGGCTTCGTGGTCGAGCTCGAGGGCGTGCCGATCAGCGAGGGCGAGATACCGGTCGGCTGCTTGCTGCTCAAGGACGACCTGGTGCACGTACAACTGCTGGAAATCCAAGCGTTGGAGGCACCGTCGCCGTTGCACAGTCGCCCGGCGCAATGGATCGAGCGCGCTCATCAGGGGCTACTGGAGGAGGCCGGTATCGGTTTTCTCAGTGTCGCTGAAGTCCTGCGAGCCATCCTCGAGCGCAGCCTGCGCCGTAATGCCGCGAGCTTCCTGGGCATTCAGGAAACCCGCAGGATTCTGGAGCGCATGGAAGCCAGCTATGACGAGTTGATCAAGGAAGTATTGCGCAATGTGCCCTTGCAGCGCCTGGCGGAAACCCTGCGTCTGTTGATCGCCGAGGGTGTGTCGATCCGCAACCAGCGCGCCTTGCTCGAAGCCATGGTCGAGTGGGGCGCCCGCGAGCCGGATGCCGCGCGCCTGGCCGATCACCTGCGCGCCAGTCTGGCGCGGCAGATCAGCCATCAGTACGCCGACCGTAACCGTGTCATCACCGCCTTTGTGCTGACCCCCGCGGTTGAAGAGCAGTTGCGCGCTTATCTGCGTCGAGCCGACAACCCGCGCGAGTTGCTCAACGAGCATGCTAGCCGTTCATTGCTGACCCAATTGCGCACCGTTTGCGGGCAACTGGCCGAGGGTGATCGCAGCGTCCTGTTGGTCCACCCCGATTTGCGTCGCAGCCTGCGTCGGCTGGTGGTGCGTGGCGAGCTGGAGTTGGCGGTGCTGTCGTTCCGCGAGCTGGCCGGTGAATACAACCTGCAGGCCATCGGCTCCATCAGCTTGACTGAAATTACCGATCGCCGGGCAGCCGGTGGTGCTTCCCTTACTTCAATGGCGACTGCTTAATGATGTGTTTTGCGCTGTTGCGTGTGTCTGTGTATTTCGGTTTCTGGATCGCTGTCGCGTCAGTCGTACTGCTGCCGCAATTGGCGCGGGCGCAAGCCATCGCCTCGGGCAGCAGGGCCACCCTGGATCTGGCTCAGGGCGAAGGTCGCATCCTGCATTTCCAGGATCCGGTCGAGTCGGTGCTGGTTGCAGAACCTGGCATTGCTGATCTGCAGGTGGTTTCGCCTGGTGTGATCTATGTGTTTGGCAAGACGCCTGGGCAAACCAGCCTGATTGCCCTGGGCGCCGAGGGTGAAGAGCTGACCAGCCTGAGTCTGGCGGTCAACCGTGGCACCCAGGCAGTGACCCGGCCGTTGCGGGACCTGCACCCCGGGAGCAATGTCCAGGTGAGCGCCGTCGGCAATCGCATGGTGACCCGCGGCATGGTCAACAGCGTCGGCGAAGCAACCGACCTCAACAGCCTGCTCGACACTGAAGGCCAGGACGTTGGCTCAACCCTCAACACGACCTCCTACTCAGGCTCGGCCCAGGTCAACCTGCGGGTGCGCTTCGCCGAAGTCTCGCGCTCGGAATTGCTGCGCTACGGTGTGAATTGGAATGCCTTGTTCGACAACGGCACCTTTTCCTTTGGCCTGTTGACGGGCGGTGCCCTCGCGTCCGGCGCGGCTGCTGGGGCCTCCAATGTGGTCAGCGCCGGGTTGGCTTCGGGCAACGTCAACATCGATGCGATGCTCGAAGCGTTGCAAAGCAATGGCATCCTGGAAATCCTCGCCGAACCCAACATCACCGCCATGACCGGCCAGACCGCCAGCTTCCTGGCCGGAGGCGAGGTCGCGGTGCCGGTGCCGGTCAACCGCGACACGGTAGGGATCGAATACAAGCCCTACGGTGTTTCACTGATGTTCAACCCGACCCTGCTGCCCAACGGTCGCATCGCCCTGCAAGTGCGCCCGGAAGTCAGCAGCCTGATGGGCTCCAGCAGCGTGTCTGTCGGTGGCTATCAGGTCCCGTCATTCCGGGTGCGGCGTGCCGATACCCGTGTCGAGGTTGGCAGCGGCCAGACCTTCGCGATTGCCGGATTGTTCCAGCGCGAGAGCACCCAGGACATCGAGAAAGTGCCGATGTTGGGCGAGATGCCGATCCTCGGCAATCTATTCCGCTCCAAGCGCTTTCAGCGCAACGAAACCGAATTGGTGATCCTGATCACTCCGTACTTGGTAGAGCCGGTTCGCACACGCGCCCTGGCCACGCCCCTTGATGGCCAGCTCACGGGCGCGAGCCACACGTCTGGCGGACCGCGCAGCAGCGACATGTTTGGTTTCTACATCAATTGAGCCAGGAGCGAGCATGAACCCTCAATCGTCTCACCTGTCCCTGGCCGCTCTGCTGTTCGGCGTGCTCTGGCTACTGACTGCCTGCAAAACCCAGCTTGATCCGGTGAGCTATTCGCCGGACTACCAGGCCTTCATCCGTGCCGATGGCCGCATTGAGCGGGTGCCGGTGGCGTGCCTCGAACCACCGGTCGAAGACAGTTTCTATACCGATGCTGGGACCTACTCGCGCCTGCTGCCGCCGGGTTGTGCGAATAACCTGATGCTGTTGCAGATGGTCGAGCAGCCTTCGGATCTGATCGAGGGCCGGGCGACTGGCCCCACCATGGCCGCGCCGGTTGGCCGGGCAGCCCAGGTCTACATCGAAGGCTACGATCGGGAGGAACTGCGTCGGCGGTTGGCCGAGCAACAGGCCAAAGCCGACAAGCAGGAGGGTCAATGAAGCATTCTGGCTCAGCGGCTGCCGACCAGTCCCAGCTCACGGGCCTGGATCACCGGGTCTTGGATGGCTTTGAGGCGCCGGGCCTCGGTCAGCAACCGGGTGTATTGCTGGGGCGTGATGTCTTCCAGATCCTGGGTCTTGAGGTCCTTTTCGCGGCCGCTCAACACCATGACCAGCAGGGCGTTGCGTTGGTGGCTGGGCTGGGCGCGGGGCGACTCGTGTACCGCCTTGATGGTTTGCAGCGCCCGTTGCGGCTGGCCGCCCAAGGCGTAGGCGAGGGCCAGGTTGCATTGGGTATCCAGGTTGGCGGGGGCCAGGGCCAGGCTTTGGGCGAACGCCACCTGGGCCGCCGCTGGCTGGCCACGCAGCATCTGCGCCACGCCCTGGCGGTTGAATGCTTCGGGGGAAGCGTTGCCCGCGCTGGCCTGGGTCAGGGAGGTGATTGCCCGCTCCAGTTTGCCTTGGTGCAGTTGGGCAGTGCCGATGCCGAGCAGTGCCGCGGCGCTCTCGGGGTCGCGTTCCAGCGCTTGCTGGTAGGCGCGCTCGGCGGCACGTGCATCGCCGTTGGCCAGGCGCGCCTCGCCCAGCTTCAACCAGGCCTCGATCTGGGCGTCCGGTTCCTGGCTGGCTTTTTCGTACAAGGCCGCGGCAGATCCTGCATCACCACGTTGTTGCAAGTCGCCGGCCAGTTGCATGTAGCGCTGGTAGCTACCATCGGAGTTCGGCTGGTTGGCGCAGGAAGCAAGAATGACGCTGGCAAGCAACAACGATGTGTAGGCAAAACGATTTGGCATGAACAGAGCTCTTTCGGCGGATTTTGCAGGGGCCAAAACCAAGGAGTGTTGACCTCTCAGATCCGACAGGTTGCCCGACGTTTAAGTCATCTTCTTGACATGATCCGTAAACATGCACGTTTTTCTGTTGGTTCGTGCCATCCGGCCGGTCGCGGGGAGCAATTGCATGGGTAACCTGAAACGGGCTGCTATCGGTCTGGCGCTGGTGCTGGCGGCGCTTAACTCGCTGGCCGCCAGTCCAACTGACGCGGATCCCGCCGGCCAGCAGCCAAGTTGGTTCACTCGGCCCTATGCGTATGTGCTGGTCGCGCAGGACGTGCGCGACGCGCTGGAAGAGTTCGGCCACAACATGGGCCTGACGGTGGTCATGTCGGACAAGGTGCGCGGCCAGTCGCGTAGCCGGATACGTGCTGAGACTGCCGGGGATTTTCTCACGGCGCTGTGCGACTTCAATGGCCTGTCCTGGTACTTCGACGGCAATGTGCTTTATCTCTCCTCCGACGCCGAAACCGATACGCGAATATTCAAGGTCCAGGGTCGGCAACTGGAGCAATTACAGGATTACGTCGCCAGCCGGGATGTCTATGGCAAGCCTATGTCAGTGCGTGTCGGGCCCGATGGCGATGAGTTGTTCATCTCCGGACCGCCGGCCTGGCTGGCGATGATCGGGCAGTACCACGACCAGCAGCTGACCTCGACGCCGATGGCGGCGACCCGCGAGCGCGGCGTGCGTGTATTCAGGGGCGGTGCAGTGACACAAGAATGAAAGCACGCGCCTATAGGCTCAATTATCCGTTCGATGTTTCATCAGCCCAGTAAAGGAGAGTCACCATGTCAGTCACCCCCATCAGCGACAACAACGCTGTTACTGCCCCCTCCGAAGCGCGGTTCAATGCCGCTGTGGACAACGCCAAGAGCGAACTGAGCGATGCAGAACTCACCGAGGCCCTGATCACTCAGGCCGTCACTATCGGGGGTCAGTTCATCATCATGCCGCGTGCCCAGGAAATCCTCAACGAAGCCCAGTCGGACGACGACGAATAGGCCCACGCCATGACTGTAAGTCTCGCAGCAACAGCCACGGCGGCCCAGCCGCCGTCGGGGGGGCAGGGCGATCTGC
>NZ_JABWQV010000050.1 GCF_014268615.1 Pseudomonas tehranensis
CTTTCGCGAGCAAGCCCGCTCCCACACTGGGTTATGTGTTCTGGCTGGCGATCGCGGTCACGGTTTTTCCTCCTTCTCCAGCGCCCGGACAATCAGCGGCATCACGCTGAAGATCGCCAGCGCCAACACCGTACTGAGCACTGCCGTCGATTCCCGCCCCAATCCAGCGGCGACACCGATGGCGGCGGTCATCCAAAGGCCGGCGGCAGTGGTCAGGCCTTTTACGTGGCTTTCATCACCATCGTTGCCCTTGAGGATAGTGCCCGCGCCAAGAAAGCCGATGCCGGCGATGACGCCTTGCACCACACGGCTCATGGCATCAGCCTCGGAACCGGACATCTGCGGCACCAGCACAAACAGCGCCGCCCCCAAGGCCACCAGCATATGGGTCCGCACCCCGGCGGCCTTGCCCTTGTGTTCGCGCTCGAAACCCAGGATGCCGCCCAACAACGCAGCCATCAGCAGGCGCACGGTGACTCGCGTCATCTGCTGTGCATCGGTGATATCGGCGAACTCCGATTGCAGGGTGATCCAGACTTCATGCCACCAAGCGTCCATGGACGGTCCTCTTTCCAGTCGATAAACGATGGACCGCAAGCCTGGCCAGAGGTGCGCTCGACCGCTGATCAGACGTAACGAACCCCGGCCGCGGACCAGCGCCTAACGTTCAGGACATCCAGAAGGAAGCTTGACCATGAGTGTAAGTATCGATAGCAACCAAATCTGCTCTTTCGACACCGACGAGTTCCAGGAACAACGGCCCGCCAGCGAGCTGACCGTTATCACTGTCCCGGACAAAGCCATGTCGGCGGTTGAACTCAATGGCGGTCGGGTCTACATCACCGAGGCCGAAGCCGATGCCCTGACCGTGGCCGGGGCAGCCGACGGGCGTAAGAACCTCAAAGCCACCGACAGCGATTCGGTTATCTGAGTGATCTGTGGGAGCAAGGCTTGCACCTAGGAGCCTGTATCGCGAGCAAGCTTTGCTCCCACTGAGATCCTCGCCATAAAGATTTATTCGTCTGATCCCAACTGCATCAAAGTGTCGCAGGGCCGGGGCCTCACGGCATCTGATCCGGTTTTTATCGAGATACCTGAGTCTGTTATGTAAACAGTTCGGTGGTCATAGTGCGTCAGCCAGTTACAGGCTGAGGAACGACCGACCATGAGCGAAAGAATCCCCGTCCAGTTGATACAGCACTTCGACCCCGCGCCGACGAAGATAAAGACCCGGACCACCGATAACCAGATCCACACCCGCAGCTTTACCGGTTTGTTTCGCAGCTTGCGCATCGGCGGTGCGGGGGTTCTGTTCCTGTTGTTTTTCGGCACCGTATGGCTGAACTGGGGCGACCGTCAGGCGGTGCTCTGGGACCTCGCCGACAGCAAATTCCACATTTTCGGCGCGACCTTCTGGCCCCAGGATTTCATCCTGCTGTCGGCACTGCTGATCATTGCCGCCTTCGGCCTGTTCGCAATCACCGTATTTGCCGGTCGGGTGTGGTGCGGCTACACCTGTCCGCAGAGTTCCTGGACCTGGATCTTCATGTGGTGCGAGAAGATCACCGAAGGCGAACGGCACCAGCGGATCAAGCTGCAGGCGGCGCCTTGGACGTTGAACAAGCTGCTGCGTCGCTCAGCCAAACATACATTGTGGCTGGCAATCAGCCTGCTCACCGGATTGACCTTTGTCGGCTATTTCACGCCGATCCGCCCCCTGGCCGAAGAACTTCTGACCCTGCAAATGGCCGGTGTCAGCCTGTTCTGGGTGCTGTTCTTTACCGGTGCTACCTACCTCAACGCCGGTTGGCTGCGTGAGGCGGTGTGCATGCACATGTGCCCCTATGCACGGTTTCAGAGCGTGATGTTCGACAAAGACACCCTGACCATTTCCTATGACACGGCCCGTGGCGAAATCCGTGGCCCGCGCAAGCGCGAAGTGAACCCGGCCAATGTCGGCTTGGGCGATTGCATCGATTGTCAGATGTGCGTGCAGGTTTGCCCCACCGGCATCGACATTCGCGACGGCCTGCAAATGGAGTGCATCGGCTGCGCCGCCTGCATCGACGCCTGCGACTCGATCATGGACAAGATGGGTTACGCCCGTGGCCTGATCAAGTACACCTCTGAACATCAGTTGCAAGGCGGCAAGACTCACCTGTTGCGGCCCCGACTGGTTGGCTACACGGCCGTGCTGCTGGTGATGATCGGCGCATTGGCCGTGGCGCTGGCAGAACGCCCCATGGTTTCGCTGGACGTGACCAAGGACCGCGGGCTGTTCCGCGAAAACAGCCTGGGCCAGATCGAG
The DNA here is from genome assembly GCF_014268615.1 of Pseudomonas tehranensis. Classification (GTDB taxonomy): domain Bacteria; phylum Pseudomonadota; class Gammaproteobacteria; order Pseudomonadales; family Pseudomonadaceae; genus Aquipseudomonas; species Aquipseudomonas tehranensis. The sequence goes on from NZ_JABWQV010000050.1 coordinate 2,309, forward strand.
AACATCTACAGCCTGAAAATCATCAACAAGACCCAGCAGCGCCAGGATTATCAGCTGTCCCTGGCGGACGCCGAAGGTTTTGTCCTGCAGGGCAGAACGCACTTGAGCCTGGCGCCGGGGGAAATCCTCGACGTACCGGTGTCGGTGGCAATGCTCAGCGAACGGCCCCGTAGCGGCTCCCGGGAGATGATCTTCAAGGTGGCCGACAGTGACGAGCCTGGGACTTTCAGTGAGGCCACGAGCCGCTTTGTGGCGCCGATAAATCGTTGAGGCTTAAGATGCCGCGGGCTTGTGGGAGCAAAGCTTGCTCGCGAAGAACGATGACGCGACCTTACTGTTGATCCGTGTCGCCTGCATCGCGAGCAAGCTTTGCTCCCACGGTTTGAAAAAACGCAAATCATGTGTCACTTAAGACTAGGCCCACCATGAAACGCTACGAGAAATTCGCCGATGACATCGCTGAACTGATCCGCTCCGGCGTGCTGGGCCCAGGGCAGCGTGTGCCATCGGTGCGTTATGCCAGCCAGACCTACGGCGTCAGCCCGTCCACGGTGTTCCAGGCCTACTACCTGCTGGAGCGTCGTGGCCTGATCCGGGCTCGTCCGCGCTCCGGCTACTTCGTCAACGCCCATGCCCCCAATCCGTTCGCCGAGCCGGTGATCAGCCCCCAGGTGCATGACAGCACCGAAGTCGACGTCAGCGAGCTGGTATTTTCGGTGCTGGACTCGATCAAGGATCCGGCCACCGTACCGTTCGGTTCCGCGTTCCCCAGCCCGACCCTGTTTCCCCTGCAACGACTGTCCCGCTCGCTGTCCAGCGCAACCCGGGATATGGACCCCCGAATGGTGGTTACGGACATGTCACCGGGCAATCCGCAATTGCGCCGACAGATCGCCCTGCGCTACATGGTCGGCGGGCTGATGCTGCCCATGGAAGAACTGCTGGTCACCAATGGCGCCCTGGAAGCCTTGAACCTGTGCCTGCAAGCCGTCACCGAGCCCGGCGACCTGGTGGCCATCGAGGCGCCGGCGTTCTACGCCAGCCTGCAAGTGCTGGAGCGGCTCAAGCTCAAGGCAGTGGAAATTCCGGTGCACCCGCGCGACGGCATCGACCTGGATGTATTGGAGCAGACGCTGGAGCGCCACCCGATCAAAGCATGCTGGTGCATGACCAGTTTCCAGAACCCCATGGGCGCCACCATGCCCGAGGAAAGAAAACAGGCGTTGGTGCAGTTGTTACGCCGTCATCAGGTGCCGCTGATCGAGGACGACGTGTACGCAGAACTCTATTACGGCCAGCAGGCACCCAAGCCGGCCAAGGCGTTCGACACCGAAGGGCTGGTGATGCATTGCGGTTCGTTCGCCAAGAGCCTGGCGCCGGGCTATCGCATCGGCTGGGTCGCCGCCGGGCGTTACGCACAGAAGATCGAACGGCTCAAACTCATGACGTCGCTGTGCGCCTCGATGCCAGCCCAGGCGGCCATCGCCGATTACCTGCAACACGGTGGTTATGATCGCCATCTGCGCAAACTGCGCTACGCCCTGGAAGAACAGCAAAGCGCCATGCTCGCCGCCATCGCCCGCTATTTCCCCGCCCAGACCCGCGTCAGCCAGCCGGCGGGTGGGTATTTCCTGTGGCTGGAACTGCCAGAGCAGATGGACTCGCTGAAACTGTTCCAGATGGCCTTGGCCCAAGGCATCAGCATCGCTCCGGGGCCGATCTTTTCACCGACCCGGCGTTTCGGCAATTGTATCCGTTTGAACTACGGCAGCCCGTGGACCGAAGTGTCGGAGAAAGCCATGGAGACGTTGGGGCGGATTATTCGGTCGTTTTGATATGGGGTTGTCTGTTATTGCCCCATCGCGAGCAGGCTCGCTCCCACATGAGATCTGCTGAGTAGCTGAGAGATTCGTCTCGCCGCAAACCCACTGTGGGAGCGAGCCTGCTCGCGATGGCGGTAGGACAGACAACTTATATTTCAAAGCTCAGCGCCCGCCCCCCAAATCCACAAACGTCCCCGTCGCATAGGAAGCCTTATCCGACAGCAACCAGATAATCGCTTCAGCCACTTCATCGGGACGGCCGCCACGGGCCATGGGGATTGCCGACTCCAGCTTGCTGACCCGGTCCGGGTCGCCGCTGAGGGCATGGAAATCGGTATAGATATAACCTGGGCGAACCGCATTGACGCGGATTCCTTCCCCGGCCACTTCCTTGGACAGGCCAATGGTGAATGTGTCCAACGCGCCCTTGGAGGCCGCGTAGTCGACATATTCGCCCGGCGCGCCCAGGCGGGCAGCCACCGAGGAGACATTCACAATACTGCCACCCTGCCCGCCATGCCTGGGCGACATGCGCAGCACCGCGTGCTTGGCGCACAGGATCGGTCCCAGGACGTTGGTCTTCATGATCTTTTGAATGCGAAACTCGGACATTTCGTCAAGCCGGGACTTGTGGGCGACCGTGCCGGCGTTGTTCACCAAAGCGGTGACGCGGCCCAACTCAGCGTCCACACGGTCGAACAGCGCGACCACTTCGTCTTCGATACTGACATCCGCGCGCACGGCAATCGCCTGGGCGCCCTTGGCCCGAACCTGTCCGAGCACATCCTGCGCGGCGCCTTCATCGGACTGGTAATTGATGCAGATCCGATAGCCCAGGTCGGCAGCCAACAGCGCCGTGGCTGCCCCGATCCCGCGCCCGCCACCGGTGATGACGATGACTTTATCCACGTTTGCTCTCCCCATTCACGGATAGACGTGCGGCCCAAGAATAGCGTTCACGCTGCGCTTTTGCACAAGCCGTTGTGCTTGCGCTTGGCTCAGCGGGCCAAAGCCCGTAGATCCAGACGTCCATCCAACAACGGCGGGCACCAGTAGTAGCCCCCCGTAATCGGCCGGCTCATGCGATACAGGCCGTCGGTGATGCCGTCCTCCAGGCCGCTCATGCGCCGCAGTTGAGCCTCGAAAGCGTCGAGGGAGAAACCGAACGCCAGGAACATCAGACCGGCGCGATCCCCTTCAATCCACGGCATGGAGCGGCGTACGACGAAGGCTTCTGGGGCGAAGCTTTCCTGAGCGGTGCGTTTGACGTGGGCCGACGCCGGGGCATCGTCGATTTCTTCGTTGTCGCTCAGGCGCCGGCCCATGATGTTGTCGCGCTCATGGGGCTGCATGGCGGCGAAACCATCCAGGTCGTGTTGCCATTGCTGGATCGCCGCGAAACTGCCGCCGCGCACCCCATCGACACCCTGGGCCAGGGCCGCAGCGATGGCCGCTTCATCGTGAGGGTTCTCGGTGCCATCTTCATAACCGGTCAGGTCATGGCCGGTCATGTGGCGGAAGGTTTCATTCATCTGCACCAGGCGCAACGCCGGGGCCAGAGCAGCCTCGATGGCACGGCTGCGGTGCAGCAGCTCGCCACGGTCTTCGCCGTGTAGCCAGCACCACAGCGCGTGCTGGGTCGAAGGGTTGTCCACGCCTACGCCGGCCAGGGCCGGAAACGCCCGCAGACCTTCGACCTGCGCGCCCAGCGCCTGGACCAGTGACTCGCCAAAACCGATCACCACTCGATCGTCGACTTGCAACAAAAGCTTATCGATCGCAGCCGGCAGCGCCTCGACCGATTCCAGGGCAAAAAACAAGTGACGGGCCTGAGGCGGAACAGGGGTGGCGAGAATGCCGGGCTGGTAGTAGCTCATGTGGACTCCTTTAGAAAGAGCGCAAGTTTACCCGGCGACCGGTGGTTTGTGTGGTTCGCCATGGGGCTGTCGAAGCCCGGAAGCCAAAGATTTTTGTAGGAAGTCTCTTTCAACCCGGTCAGATGACTCGCAACCCGGTTCGGATCGGCAGACTCCCGATTGCCGGACAACCGAAAACGCCCTAGATTGAGTGCCCTCAAAGCTGCTGGCAGAGCGGCTGGCATCCTCAGGACTCATGGAGAACGGTCAGACATGCACATCGCCAAATCGATACTCACGGGCGTTTTTTTCCTGGCCTGTGGAACGACAACGGGCTTTGCCCAGGAACGCGTTGAAGACACTGTCAATGCCGTGATCCAGCCCTTGATGAAACAACAGGACATCGCCGGCATGGCCGTGGCAATCACTCACAACGGTGAACGTCAGTACTTCAATTACGGGGTGGCCTCCAAGGACACGAAGCAGGCAGTGACCGATCAGACGCTGTTCGAGATCGGCTCGGTCAGCAAGACCTTCACCGCCACCCTCGGTGCCTACGCCCAGGCCCAAGGCAAGCTGTCCCTGTCGGACCCGGCCGGTCGCTTCGCCCCCGAGCTGAGCGGCAGCGCGCTGCAAGGCATCAGCCTGCTCAACCTTGCCACCTACACGCCGGGTGGCCTGCCGTTGCAGTTTCCTGGCGAAGCGGACCATCCGGACCGGATGTTCAGTTACTACAAGACCTGGAAACCACTCTACCCGGCCGGTACCCAGCGGCTCTATTCAAACCCGAGCATCGGCCTGTTCGGCTACCTGGCGGCCCGCAGCCTGGGACGACCGTTTGATGAGGTGATGGAACAGACGCTGATGCCGGGATTGGGCCTCAAGCACAGCTATGTGCGGGTGCCCAAGGATCAACTCAGCCGATACGCCCAAGGCTACGCAAAGGACGGCAAGCCTGTGCGGGTCGGACCTGGAGCGCTGGACTCCGAAGCCTATGGCGTGAAAACCAGTTCATCGGACCTGATCCGCTTCATCGAGGCTAACCTGCGGCCTGAAAAGCTCGACGCCGATTTGCGGCAGGCCATTGCCACGACACACACCGGGTTCTACAAGGTCAGTGGCATGACCCAGGGGTTGGGTTGGGAGTTCTATCCCTACCCCGTCACGCTTGACGCGTTATTAGCCGGCAATACAGCGCAGATGGCCCTGATGCCACAAAAAGTGGCACCGCTCGACCCACCCTTGCCCGCGCCGGCTGACAGCTGGATCAACAAGACGGGATCGACCGGTGGCTTCGGTGCCTACGCGGCATTCGTCCCTGGGAAGGATATGGGGATCGTGATACTGGCAAACAAAAACTACCCGATCGAGGAACGGGTGAAGGCCGCGCACAAGATCCTGACGGCGCTGGAGAAACAATAGGCGCCACCATCGCCTGCCCGGTCAATCCTCCAGCGGCTTCGGCGCAGTCACCGGCTTGCCCGTCTTGCCAGCCTTGGCACCCTTGCCTTCCTGGGCAGGCGCGGCTTCAGGCGCGGGAGTCGGGGCTGGCGCCGCCGCTTCCTTTTCTGCTGGAGGCAGTTTATCGACCGTGTCGAAGATGTCCTTCAGCTCAATCGCTCCTGAGTGCTCAAGCTTCTTTTCTCCGTCCTTGCCCACCAGGATGATCTTGGTCTGGGCACCGGCCCCCAACTTGAGTGAACGGATCAGCGCCATGGTGCTTTGCGGGTCCAGGTCTTTGCCGTCACGCTGCCCCATCGTGTTGAGCACGGTGTAAAGCACCAGGTTGCGCTCGGAAAAACCCTGTTTGCCGGCCGGTTCCTCCAGTGCTTTTTTCAAGCTGACCCATGCAGGATCGACGGTGCTCGGCGCGATGACAATCAAGGGGCGGGATTTGCCCTTGTCCGCGGCCAAGGGTGAGTCGCCATCCGCAGCGAACAAGGGACCAGCAATGGCCAGCAAGGTAGCGAAGGTCAACGACCGAATGAGCATGCGCCTCTCCTTTTGATATCTACGCTGTACTGATTGCGCATGGCGGCGATTGTTCCGCGACAGTCGCCCATTACCGCGTCTGCCTGCCTTGAAGCTTAGGCCAGAGGGGTCATTGCGCAACCGTGGCGCAGGAGATGAACAATTTCGTTACAGGAGTCGGGCACAACTTATGTGGGAGCGAGCCTGCTCGCGATGGCGCACAGTCAATCAAGCAGATGTTCTGCTGTACCGGCCTCATCGCGAGCAGGCTCGCTCCCACATTGATTGGTGCGGAGGTGAGTTAGAACGCCAACTTGAACCCGATCATCGCCAGCATCACTGCCAGGCATGGGCGCAGCACCTCATCGGAAATGCGCCCCGACAAGTGACTGCCCAGGTAGATGCCCGGCAACGAGCCGACCAGCAGGTAACCCAGGATGTGCCAGTCCATGTTGCCCATGCTGGCGTGACCCAGGCCAGCGACCAGGGTCAGCGGTACGGCGTGGGCGATTTCAGTGCCCACCAGGCGCTTGGTGACCAGGAATGGATAGAGAATGAACAGTGCGACGGTGCCCAGCGCGCCAGCGCCAATGGAGGTCAGTGCGACCATGACGCCCAATATCAGGCCAGTGACGACGGTGAGTACATTGAGCCGCGAGCCGGTGGGATTGTAGTGACCGCCCGCACGATCATGGGCAAATTGCAGGAGGCGTTTCTTGAACAGAATCGCCAGGGCGGTGGCGAACAGCACAAAGCCCAAGGCTTGCTTGATTATCGCGTTCATGGCGTCGGGCGAACTGTGCAGACTGCTGAGAAACCACAGCGTCAATCCAACCGCTGGCACACTGCCCAAGGTCAGCCAGCCGGTGATGGCCCAATCGATGTTGCGGTTTTTGGCGTGAACCAATACACCGCCGGACTTGGTAATCGCCGCGTACAGCAGATCGGTACCCACTGCAGTTGCAGGGTTGATACCAAACCACAACAGAATGGGGGTCATCAGCGAACCGCCGCCCACGCCGGTCATCCCGACGATGAAACCGACGACCAAGCCCGCTATGACTAAACCGACATTACCGAAATCCATTAAGCGCGACCGCATGAAATAAAATCTGGTCGCGAGCATAGCGATTTTTCTTATAACCACCTATACCGATGTGATCTATCTTTATTCCCTTTTCCTCTGACGTTACTGAACCGGCAGGAAGTTAAGAAAGAGCAGACTCTGGGCATAGTTCAGACCGATCCGCCGGTAGCGCTCGTCCAGCATTTGGGTGAGCAGGTCCAGGCGCGCAACGATTTTTCCAAACTCCACGGCAAAGCTGAGATTGCTGCCCTCCTCCGAAATCTCATTGGAAAACAGCAGCGGTTTGCCGTCTTTGTCCAGTCGTTGGCTGAGTATCCAAGTGGCTTTTTCGATGTTGCGCGCCGCGTTGCTGACAAAGCGCGGGTCGATCGTATCGGTCATGTAGAACTCGAGACGATTGCCATGGGCCGTGACCAGCATGCTGCCAATGGCGTAGATGAACGCCCCCACCCGATCCCCCAGGAACTCAGGGCTCATGGCATAGCTCAGGGCGGCCAGGTCCTTCTTGCCGCCCAGGGTCGGTAACGGCTGTTGCTGCTCGATGGCCAGGCGCACCTGTTTTTCAGCAGCTCGGGCGTCGAGAAACCCGGACTTGCGCAACTCTTCGGGGTTGCGCAGATAAAGCTTGTTCATCAGCAGATAGAGGCTTTGCAGGTTGTCATGCATCGCCAGTGTGGCCATGCGGTCAACGCTGGTCTGCAGCAGCTCCTGGGGCCTGGTGTTGCTGAACTGGGTGACCATGTCCTGCCCCTGCTGATGACTGCAACCGCTGCCAAGCAACATCAACACGCCGGCCAACAGCGCTGAGCAGCGACGTCGCGACACCATCACGAAATGAAAAACACCGGCCATCGAGTCTCGGTCTGGGCTTGGGGAGGCGGTGGGGCTCGCCGCTTCCTGGCCATGGATAGAGCGGCAAAAAACGTAAAAGTGCGATGGACGAGGGAAAACCCCCAAAGACGGGAAAGATCCGCATCACTCAATTAGTATGACTTTTTAATTGATTAATCACGATTAATGGCTATATATCCCTTCTAGCCTTTCAAATAGAAAGACTACTAAGCGAATTAAACCTTCATCGCTGTCCGTCTAAACACCGGACTCGACCCGCGTTCCAAACAACAACAAGACAGGAAGGAAGGTCACACCATGCTTGAATCCAGACATCTGCTCACGGCTCTCGGAGTGTCTCTGATGATCGCCACCTCTGCATCCCAGGCCGCCGGCCTGAGCAATGAACGCGCAGCGTTCGGCAAGACCAACGACGGTACCGCAGTGGAAAAATTCGTACTGCGCAACAGCCACGGCATGGAGGCCACTGTCATCACGTACGGCGGGATCCTCCAGTCACTGATCGTGCCGGACAAGAACGGCCAGACCGCCGATGTGGTGCTGGGCTTCGACGATGTGCAGGGTTACCAGAAGAACGGCAATGTGTATTTCGGCGCAACCATTGGCCGCTTCGGCAATCGCCTGGCGGGCGGTGCATTCGAGTTGGACGGCAAGCGTTACCAGGTGCCGCAGAACGACAAGAGCAACTCCCTGCATGGCGGACCGCAAGGTTTCGACAAGCGCGTCTGGAAGGCCGAACCCCATGATGGCAAGGACTCGGTGGGCGTGACCCTGACCTACCTGTCGGCCGATGGCGAGATGGGTTTCCCTGGTGCACTGAAAACAGATGTCACCTACAGCCTCAATGAACAGAACGAATTACGCATCGAGTACCAAGCCACCACCGACAAACCCACGGTGCTGAACCTGACCAACCACAGCTATTTCAACCTCGCCGGTGCCGGTAACGGCGACATACTGAAACAGGTCGCGACCCTGCACGCCGCCCATTACACCCCGGTGACCGACAAGCTTATCCCCACCGGTGAGTTGGCCCCCGTGGCCGGTACGCCGATGGACTTCACCAAGCCCACCGCCATCGGCACCCATATCAAGGCTGATCACCCGCAGCTCAAATTCGCCGAACCCAAACAGGGCGGTTTCGATTTCAACTGGGCGCTTGACGCCAAGGGTGACGTGAGCAAACTGGCCGCTGATGTCCACGATCCACAGTCCGGACGGCGCTTGCAGCTCTACACCACCGAGCCTGGCGTGCAGTTCTATACCAGCAACTTCCTCGACGGCACGGTCAAGGGCAAGCACGGCAAGGTCTATCCGCATTGGGGCGCGTTCACTCTGGAAACCCAACACTACCCCGACTCGCCAAACCAGCCGAACTTCCCGTCGACCCGGCTTGACCCCGGCCAGACCTACACCCAGACCATGGTGTTGAAGTTCTCCGCGCAATAAATCCTGCCCTTCGAAAAGATCGTTCCCACCGCGGCGGGGACGATCAACCTTGAACACCTGGTCTATCCTGCTGCCACACGTCTGATGTTCTGCAAACAGGAGGTAGACATGAGGACTCTGGAACTGGCTGGCGAGGCCGTACCGGTGATTGGCCAGGGCACCTGGCGCATGGGTGAAGAACCGTCCCTTCACAAGAAGGAAGTGGCGGCCCTGCGCCTGGGCATCGAATTGGGCATGACGCTGATCGACACGGCGGAGATGTACGCCGAGGGCGGCGCGGAAGAGGTCGTTGGGGAAGCGATCACCGGCCTGCGGGACCAGGTTTTCCTGGTGAGCAAGGTGTATCCCCACAATGCCAGCCACAAAGGCATTCCCCAGGCCTGCGAACGCAGCTTGCGGCGACTGGACACCGATTACATCGACCTTTATCTGCTGCATTGGCGCGGGCAATACCCGCTGGAAGAAACCGTCGAAGCGTTCGAACGCCTGCGCGAAGAAGGCAAGATCGGCCGCTGGGGCGTGTCGAACTTTGATGTCGCGGACCTTGAAGAACTGGCGTCACCGGCCTGCGCCACCAACCAGGTGCTGTACAACCTGCAGGAGCGTGGCATCGAGTTCGACCTGCTGCCCTGGTGCCAACAGCAGCGCATGCCAGTCATGGCTTACTGCCCGGTCGGCCAGGGTGGGCAACTGCTCAAGGACCACACCTTGGGGCAGATCGCCGAACGCCATGGCGTAACCCCAGCGCAGATAGCCCTGGCCTGGCTGTTGCGTCAGGACAATGTCATTGCCATTCCCAAAGCCGTTCAGACTGAACATGTGCGCTTGAACGCCGGAGCGGCCAACCTGAAGCTCGCCCCCCAGGATCTGGCGGCGCTGGACTTGATGTTCCCGCAACCTGAGGGCAAGCAGCGGTTGGCGATGGTTTAGCACGCCCCGAGCGACGCGCTTTTCGTGGCGAGGGCGCTTGCTCCCGCTGGGGCCGTAGGAGCTGTCGAGTACAACGAGACTGCGATCTTTCCCCAGACACTTGAGTCTCAAGCGAAAGATCAAAAGATCAAAAGATCGCAGGCTTCGCCAGCTCCTACAGAGCCCAGCGGGAGCATTCCCAACAACACTGGCGCATCCGTCAGAACAACCCCATCTGCCCCCCCACCAGGGTCGAGAAATCGTCATCCACAAACGGCAGAATCGCGTCCGCCACCGGTTGCAGCTGTTTGGTCACGTAATGGTCGTAATCGATCGGCGCGCTGCGGGTTTCCAGCGGCTCGGGGCCGGCGACCGTGATCACGTAGCTGATCCACCCGCCGTTCTGGTATTGCCGCGCACGGCCCTGGCGCTGGTTGAACTCGTCAGCCAGTCGCGCGGCCCGCACATGCGGCGGTACGTTGCGTTCGTAGTCTTCCAGAGGCCGGCGCAAGCGCTTGCGGTAAACCAGCCGATCATCGAACGCTCCGGCCAGGGTCTGGTGCACATAATCGCGCACATAATCCTGGTAAGGCTTGCGGTGGAAGATCCGCCCATACAGCTCCTGCTGGAACTGCCGGGCCAGCGGCGACCAGTCGGTGCGCACGGTTTCCAGGCCCTTGTAGACGATCTCGTCACTGCCGTCGGCGCGGGTTACCAACCCGGCATAGCGCTTCTTGCTGCCCTCTTCCGCGCCACGAATGGTGGGCATCAGAAAACGTTTGAAGTGGGTTTCGAACTGCAACTCCAGTGCGCTCTCCCGCCCGAACTCATCACGCACGTGTTCGCGCCACCACTGATTGACGTATGCCACCAGTTCCTGGCCAATGGACGCTGCCTCTTGCTGACCGTGGGCCCGGCGCAACCAGACGAACGTGGAGTCGGTATCACCGTAAATCACCACATGCCCCTGGGCTTCGACCAACTGCCGGGTGCGCTGCATGATCTGGTGCCCCCGCAGGGTGATGGATGACGCCAGCCGCGGATCGAAGAAACGGCAGCCACTGGAACCGAGCACGCCATAGAAGGCGTTCATGATGATTTTCAGTGCCTGGGACAGCGGTGCATTGTGTTCACGCTTGGCGGTTTCCCGGCCTTCGGCCACCCGCGCCACGATGGCCGGCAGGCAATGCCGCGTGCGGGAGAAACGTGCCCCGCGAAAGCCCGGCACCGACTGGCTTTCGTCCGGGTGGCGCAGGCCTTCGATCAGGCCTACCGGGTCGATCAGGAAGGTGCGGATGATCGACGGATACAGGCTCTTGTAGTCCAGCACCAGCACCGACTCGTAGAGCCCCGGCTGGGAATCCATGACAAAACCACCCGGGCTGGCCTCGGGCGGGCGCTGGCCTAGGTTTGGTGCGACGAAACCCTGGCGGTGCATCAGCGGCATGTACAAGTGGGTGAAGGCCGCCACCGAACCACCGCTGCGGTCCGCCGGCAGACCGGTGACGCTGGCCCGCTCCAGCAGGAACTTGAGCAGCTCGGTCTTGGCGAAGATCCGCGTCACCAACTCACAGTCCTTGAGGTTGTAACGGGCCAGGGCCGGTTTGTCCTCGGCAAACATGCGGTTGATCTCGTCCATGCGCTGGTACGGGTTGTCGATGGACTTACCCTCTCCCAACAACGTCTGGGCGACATTTTCCAGGCTGAACGAAGGAAAACTCCAGGTCGCCGAACGCAGCGACTCAATGCCGTCGATGATCAGCCGGCCTGCCGCCGAGGCGAAAAAGTGATTGTTGCGCGCGCCATGCTCACGCCACTGCATCTCCTCCCCGCCTCGCCCCAGGCGTAGCGGCACGGCCAGGCGCCGGGCGTGCTCATGCAACACGCGCAAATCGAACTGCACCAGGTTCCAGCCAATGATCGCGTCGGGGTCGAAACGGGCAAACCAATCGTTGAGTTTCTTGAGCAGCAAAGTGCGCGATTCACAATATTCGAGCTGGAAATCCACGGCAGTATCGTCGCCATTGGGCGGGCCGAGCATATACACCTGACGTTCGCCGCAGCCTTCAAGGGCAATGGAGTACAAATCGCCCTGGGCGGTGGTTTCGATGTCCAGGGACACCAGACGCAATGGCGGACGATAATCGGGCGCCGGTTTCATCTGGGCGTCCAGCAGCAGGCCGTCGGCGGCCTCGGTGCCACCGAACCAGACCGGCGCGGTGATGAAACGCTCCATCAGGTAGCGTTCCGGTGGACGGATGTCAGCTTCGAACACATCCACGCCGGCGCGACGCAAGGTGGTGTCCAGGCGCATCAGTTGGGCATGTTGCCGGCAATACAGGCCCAGCACTGGTCGATGCGCGAAATCCAGCAGGTCCAGGGGACGCAACTCAACGTCCTTCTCCCCTTGCAGCAAGGCTTCGACCTGACCGCGCTGAATCTGCGGCACGAATGCCACCGACGGCTGCACCGGCAGGCGCACGCGACGGGGGCCGGCGTCGGTCGCCAGCCAGAATTCGACTTCGGTGCCGGCCGGGGTATCGCGCCAATGCCGGGTCAGGACGAAGCCCTGCTGTAAATCCACCGCTGCAACCTCGAATTTTGCGTAAGTTGCGATTCTACCCGTGGCGCGGGGATTTATCTGTGGGAGCAAGGCTTGCCCGCGATGAAGACGGCGCAGTCTCCCAGGGAAACGAGGCGCCCGCATCGCGGGCAAGCCTTGCTCCCACAGTGGCGAAAAATCCCCTCGCCCCAACAGTGTATGGCCTCACTTGGGTGGTGAACTCACCGGCTATGACGCTTTTGGACGACTGACTGCCGCTTTAGCGCTTGCTCTGCGCCGTTGGGTCTACGATTCTTAAACCACCCGCAAAAACAACACCTGAGGCTTCCCCATGAAAACCGTCGCGCAGTTGCTCCGGATCAAAGACGAGAAAAACCAGCAAGTGCACACCATCTCACCGGACGACATGGTGCTGCAGGCCCTGATGCGCATGGCCGAGAAAAACGTCGGTGCTTTGCTGGTGGTGAAGAACGGCGAAGTACTGGGGATCATCAGTGAGCGCGACTACGCACGCAAAATGGTCCTGCATGGCCGCTCTTCAGTCGGCACGAAAGTGAGCGACATCATGGTGTCACCCGTGATCACGATAGACCCCCACCAGAATGTCGAAGCCTGCCTGAGCATCATGACCGAAAAGCATCTGCGGCATTTGCCGGTGGTAGAAAACGGCAAGCTTGTCGGTCTGCTGTCCATTGGTGACTTGGTCAAGGAAGCGATTGCCGAGCAGGCCGACCTGATCCGACAACTGGAGCAATACATTCGCGGCGAATGACCCGCTCGGGCGGGTTGCTCAATCTCAACCGCCTTCTATATTGAAGGAGTTGTTCCTGCCGAGCATCCCGATGGCCGATACCGACCGACTGATCATTTGCGAACATTGTGATGCGGTGTACGAGCCGATGGTGCTCGCTGCGCATCAGAAAGCCTCGTGCGTGCGATGTGGCGCGGTGATCCAGCGCTACAACGGCCTGACCATTGAACAGCGCCTGGCCTTGAGCGTAACGGCAGCGGTGTTATGGGCCTTCGCCAACATCTATCCCGTGATGAGCATCCGTCTCCAGGGCCTGAGCAACAGCGCGACGCTGTGGGATTCCATCGTGGCGCTGAGCCAGGGGCCCATCACCTTCATCGCCCTGGTGGCCGCGGTGGCGATCATCATCGCACCGGTCTTTCAGTTGGCTCTGCTGATCTGGGTGCTGGCCTATGCCTACGCCAACCAACGAGCGCCGGGGTTCAGCCTGTGCATGCGCGGCCTGGAAACCCTGCGGCCGTGGAGCATGCTGGAGGTTTGCCTGTTGGGTGCGCTGGTGGCAGTGATCAAACTCGCCGGGCTGCTGGACGTGCTGCCGGGCATCGGCCTGTTTGCCCTGGCCGCCCTGAGCCTGCTGATGATCCGCATCGCCGGACGCGACGTGCGCGATTTGTGGGACAACCTATGAACCGCGAACCGTTGCCTCCCCCGCCCTTGGCCCGCGACCTGAACCTGTGCCTGTGCCACAGCTGCGGCCTGGCCTGTGACATGAGCGACGAACCCGAAACCTGCCCCCGCTGCGACGCCCCGCTGCACCGGCGCAAACCCGACACGCTCACTCGTACCTGGGCTTACATGCTGGCGGCGTTGGTGTTCTACATTCCGGCCAACCTGCTGCCGGTGATGAATACCCAGATGCTCGGGGATGGCGCCGACAGCACCATCATCAGTGGTGTCATCGAATTCTGGCAAGGCGGCGCCTGGGACATCGCCCTGATCATTTTCATCGCCAGCATCGCCGTACCAGGCATCAAGTTCGTGGTACTGACCTTGCTGTTGGTCACCGTGCAGCGGCGCAGCACCTGGGCCCAGGTCCAGCGGGCGAAACTGTATCGGCTGGTGGAAGTCATCGGTTATTGGTCGATGCTCGACGTGCTGGTAGTGGCGCTGGTTGCGGCCCTGGTGAAATTCCAGGCGCTGAGCGATATCGAACCGCGACCGGGCATCCTGTTTTTCGGCCTCGTGGTGCTGTTCACCATGCTGTCGGCCATGAGCTTCGACCCGCGCCTGATCTGGGACACCCCACCATCCGAGGAGGCCATGGATGAAGTCGCAAGCCACTGACGGGCAGCAACCGACACCCGGTCGCGCCCACGTCACCAGCCGCCGCTGGACGGTGTCGCTGGTATGGATAGTGCCGATCATCGCGGTGCTGGTAGGGTTGTCCCTGGTGGTCAACAACTGGCTGCAGGAAGGTCCGACCATCACCATCACCTTCAAGACCGGACAGGGCCTGACCGCCAACAAGACGCCGGTCAAATATCGCAACGTGGTCATCGGCCAGGTCACCGACGTGCAGTTGAGCGACGACCAGAAGAATGTCACCGCCACGGTCAAGCTAGCCAAGACGGCGGATACCTTCACGCATGAGGACTCAGTATTCTGGGTCGTACGGCCGCGCATCGGGGCTGGCGGCATTTCCGGGATCGATACCCTGCTGTCGGGGGATTTCATCGGGGCCGACGCCGGTCAGTCGAAGGTTCGTGCCAAGTCCTTTACCGGCCTGGAAGCCCCGCCACCGATCACTTACGGTGAACCGGGCAAGCGCTTCACCCTGCATTCCCAGGACCTCGGCTCACTGGACATCGGCTCGCCAGTGTACCTGCGCAAGATTCCGGTGGGCCAAGTGGTGTCCTATGCGCTGGATGCCGATGGCAAAGGGGTCAACATCGACGTATTCGTCAATGCGCCCAACGATGTCTACGTCACCGAAAACACCCGGTTCTGGAACGTCAGCGGCGTGGATGTGAACGTCGGGGCCAACGGTTTTGCGGTCAAGACCGAATCACTCTCGGCGCTGCTGGTGGGCGGCATCGCGTTTCGGGCACCGGAATACAGCCCCAACGACACCCCGGCCAACGAGGACAAGACGTTCGAGCTGTTTGCCGACCAGCAGAGCGCCCTGGCCCCGCCGGATGGCAAGGCGCAATACCTGGCTTTACGTTTTGATCAGGCACTACGCGGCTTGCGGGTCGGGGCGCCGGTCGAATTCCTGGGCGTCGAAGTGGGCAGGGTTGTAGCCATCAACCTGGATTTCGATGAGAAGCAACGCAGCTTTCCGGTCAACGTCGGCGTGGTGATCTACCCTCAACGCCTGGGGAAAGCCCATGAGAAGCTGCTCAAGTCCCTCAATCACAACCCGGACGACGAAGCGGCCGGCGCTCGCCTGATCGGCAGTTTCGTCGAGCGCGGCCTGCGTGCCCAGGCCCGCAGCGGCAACCTGCTGACCGGGCAGTTGTACATCTCGCTGGACTTCTACCCCAAGGCCGAAAAAGTCGCTTTCGATGCTAACGCTCGCCCCGTCCGCGTGCCGACCATCCCGGGCAGTCTCCAGCAACTGCAAGAACAACTGCAGGCCATGGTCGAGCGAATCAACAAGCTGCCTCTGGAAAGTGTGGCCAGCAACTTGAACGGCAACCTGGTGGAATTGCGCAAAGGCCTGGCCCAGTTCAACAGCAAGACCTTGCCAAGCGTGCAAAACACCTTGCAGGACGTGAGCAAGACCCTGCAATCGGCCAACTCGACCCTGGCCGAAGATTCGCCGCAACGCGAACAACTGACCCAGACCCTGGACGATCTTGGGCGTATGTCGCGTTCGTTGCGCGAGCTGTCCGACTACCTGAGCCGCCATCCCGAATCACTGCTTCGCGGCCGCCCCAAGGATGCACCGGCGCAAAATCTCACATTGCCGGTGAAAGAATGACTACAGGAGCACGCCCCATGCCGCCGATGCTGAAACTTACCCTGGTTGCCTTGGCGCTGCTGCTTGCTGCCTGCCGCGGCGACCCGATTCAGTACCACACCCTCAGCCCCGCTCAACCGGCCGGCCAGCCACACACGAACATGGACATCCAGCTCGAGCAGGTGAGCGTTCCGCCTCAAG
Organism: Pseudomonas tehranensis; assembly: GCF_014268615.1. GTDB lineage: Bacteria > Pseudomonadota > Gammaproteobacteria > Pseudomonadales > Pseudomonadaceae > Aquipseudomonas > Aquipseudomonas tehranensis. Next base: position 18,733 of record NZ_JABWQV010000050.1, read on the forward strand.
TGGACCGCGCGCAAATGGTCATTCGCCAAGGCAACAGCGGGCTGGCGATTCTGGAAACGCAATGGTGGGGCGCCAGTCTGGCCGATGAACTGCACAGCAGCCTGGACGAACAACTGAGCAACCCCGGTGCACCGAAGCTATTGCTGCGGGTGGAAGTGCAGCGCTTCGATTCGATCCCTGGCCAATATGCCCGCATGGACGTGCAATGGCGCCTGCGTGAGCTGAGCAACGAAGCCCGTACCCTGACCTGTCGTAACAGCCTGCAAACGCCGGCAGGAAGCAGCATCGACGAACTGGTGACGGCTCATCAGCAAAATGTCCGGCAGTTTGTCGGCCTCGTTGAGCAAGCTGCCGCCCGAAACGCGTGCCCTTGACCAGGGGTGTGCGCTCCTTTTGAACGTTCGCTCCAGGAAAGCTCGCAGCCTCGTTACACTCGTCAGCTCCTACAAGGGCCAGTGCAGCGACAGCACCGGCGCAATGCGCGGATGGCGGTCGATGCGCTCCAGTAGCTCGTAGAACGGTGGCCGGGCCTTTAGCATGGCCTGCCGCGTGTCTTCCCACTTCGTGACCACCGCCGCCAGGATATCCAGTGCGCCCGGCTCGGCACCGCTGAGAAAAGGGCGAGCCGAAAACTGGTCGGCAAACAGCGCCCAGTTGCGATACAGCCGCTGCCGGGTGCCCGCTACCAATTGCTGCCGGGTCGCTTCATCCGCTTCCACCAGCCAACGCTCTGGAAAATCGATGATGCCGATGGGCGTGTAGCAATTGGCGACGATATAGACCAGGCCCCGTATGGCTTGCGCACGCTGGGCGGGATCTTCCGGCAGCAACTTCGATTCGGGGAAAACCAGGCCGAGGTGAATCAGTATTGCCGCGGCCTCGGTCAGCACCGAACCGTCCGGTAACTGCAAGGTCGGGACCTGTATTTGAGGATTTAACGTTTTGAGTTCTTTCGCCGCCTCGTTGTCTTCGGTCGAATAGGCATCGACACGGCGATAGGGCACACCACACAGGCACAGAGCGATCTCCACAGCCGAGGAGCCCGATTGCCTGTAGCCGAATAACTGATACATGAACTTGCCTCCTGCGTTGGGATAGCCGGTAGAACCCGCAAGCCGATCAGTGTTCCACGCGGCAGACGACACGCACACTCTTGAGCCTGCCCGCAATGCAGACTGGACCGTTCATTGATGCCGGCTGGCAGCAACTCAACGAGCTATCACCGCCGTCGATATTCACCATCAGGCCAATGAAGTTCTCTTGATTGGCGCCCCGGACAACAATGGCTCCACACCAACCCACTGCATCCCCGGAGCACACCATCATGAAACGTCAAATCATCCTCAGCCTCGCTTTCTCGGTACTGGCAGCCAACGCATTCGCCGCCACCTCCCACCCGGTCGTTGCCGAAGGTGGCTCTGATCGACTGATCGAAAAACGTGTTGCCGAAGGTGGCTCCGATCGCCTGATCCAGAACCGCGTTGCCGAAGGTGGTTCCGATCGTCTGCTCCAGAACCGCGTTGCTGAAGGTGGTTCTGATCGTCTGCAACAGAATCGCGTTGCCGAAGGTGGCTCTGATCGTCTGAAACAGAACCGCGTTGCCGAAGGTGGCTCTGATCGTCTGCAACAGAACCGCGTTGCCGAAGGTGGCTCCGATCGTCTGCAACAGAACCGCGTCGCTGAAGGTGGTTCCGATCGTCTGACTCAGAACCGTGTATGAGTTGTTCAATCCAAATGCGTGACGCAACCCAACTCAATGTGTGGCGAAGGAGCCCCCTCGCCACAATGCTTCAAACACCTCTGGAACCTAACGCATCACAATGAACGCCCGGCCTTATCCGTCGGGCTTTTTTTTGCCCACTGATTGCCTAGCGTCCCGCAGCCCGCGTCATACAACGCCGGTAACGCTCATCCACCCGCTTGGCGAACCAGGCCGTTGTCAGCTTGCGCGTGATTTTCGGGCTCTTGAGCACGATTCCCGGCAACACCGCCCGGGGTAACTGTTTGCCCTCGGCCTTCTCAGCCAATTCGAATACCCGCTTGTACAGTTTGCTGTCCTCGAATGCCAAGCTGTCGCCCTGCTCCAACTGGTCGCGAATGGTCGGGTTGCGCATCCCCAGCGACTTGCCCAAGGTGCGCACCGCCAACTCGGTGCTGCCTGGCATGATGGAATCATGCAAGATCAAATCGCCGTCGAGGGCCAGGGGGATGCCTGAGGCACGACTCACCGCATGCTGAAATGCCGCGTTACGACTGGCGTACCACCCGGCATTGAAATCGGCGAAACGATACAGCGGTTCGGTGTAGCTCACCGGATACCCCAGCAGATGCGCAATACCGAAATACATCCCGCCGCGACGACTGAACACCTCCCGACGAATCGACCCCTCCACCGCATAGGGATAATCCCGGGCATTGGCCTGGGCAAAGGCGATGCTGACCTGCATCGGCCCGCCGGTGTGCACGGGATTGAAGCTGCCGAACAGCGTCTTGCCCAAAGGCACCATGCCAATGAAGTCATCGAAAATCGCACTCAACTCCTTCTCGCTACGCGCGGCATTGAGCCGATCACTGTAGCTTTTGCCATTGGGCGAACGCACCTGGAGCGCGCCGCTGATCAACAGACCTGGAATGTGCATCTTTGCCGCCCGACGGTCGATTTCCTGCCGGGCGATCTTGCCCAACCCCGGCACCGCCGGATCAGCCTGGAATGTCGATTCCTGTTCAGTCACCGCCAGGACAGAACAGATATTCTGCGTCGTGGGTGAGATTTGCTGAGCGGCAAAAGCCACGTAGATATCCGTCGCCCAGCCTTCGCGATCGACGGTCTTGGCCGGCAGCAATCGCACGATCTGCGCCTTGACCTCGGCGGGTTGACGCTCAGGCTCCTGCGCCTGGCGGGTGCCGCAACCGGCCAGGGCCAGCAACGCGGTGAGACTTATCATCAAACGATTGAGTTGCATGTTGCTCCATCAAGTCTGTTATTGCGCAGCAACCATACGATCAAAAGCAGACATGGGCTATGTCCTGGGCAACAAAATAGTCCGGGAACAACACGAGTTCGACCGCCACCAGAATCCTCCCGGCGAAGCACGCATTGTGGGAGCAAGGCTTGCCCGCGATGGCGGAGGCATAGCCCGCATTGATGCAAGCTGGCCCACCGCTTTCGCGAGCAGGCTCGCTCCCACAAAGGGCGCTGCGGTGAAGATGATTTTGTGCCCGACATTGATCAACTGTGGGAGCGAGCCTGCTCGCGATGACGGTGGCACATCCAGCATTGATGCAAGCTGAGCCGCCGCTATCGCGAGCAAGCTCAGCTCCCACAGAAACTGCAGTTCGACTTCAAATCCCGCTTAACGCAAGATCCATCGCAAAGTAGGTGAAGATCAGGTCCGCCCCGGCTCGTTTTATCGCGCCGAGACTTTCTCGCACCACGCGGGCTTCGTCGATGGCGCCGGCCTGGGCGGCGAACTTGATCATCGCGTACTCTCCGCTGACCTGATAGGCCGACAGGGGCAGGTTCGAAGCCTGGCGAATGTCGCGGATGATATCCAGGTACGCGCCGGCAGGTTTGACCATCAGTGCATCGGCCCCTTCCTGCTCATCGAGCAAGGATTCGCGCAGGGCTTCACGGCGGTTCATCGGGTTCATCTGGTAGCTTTTGCGGTCGCCTTTCAAAGCACTGCCGCCCGCCTCGCGGAACGGGCCGTAGAGCGCAGACGCGAATTTGGTTGAATAGGCCATGATTGCCGTCTGGCTGAAACCGGCTTCGTCCAGGGCTTTGCGAATGGCCTGGACCTGCCCGTCCATGGCGGCGGACGGCGCAATCACATCGGCCCCGGCACGGGCGGCCGCCACGGCCTGTTTACCCAGGTTGAGCAAGGTCCGATCATTGTCCACCTCATGCCCATGAAGCACCCCGCAATGGCCGTGATCGGTGTACTCACAAAAACAGGTGTCGGACATCACGATCATTTCCGGTACCGCGTCCTTGCAGATCCCGGCCATGCGCGACACCAGGCCGCGCTCGTTCCAGGTGTCGCTGCCATCGCTGTCCAGGTGATGGGACACGCCAAAGGTCATCACGGCCTTGATACCGGCACGGGCATAGCGCTCGATCTCACCGGCCAGTTTCGATTCAGGAATGCGCGCCACGCCCGGCATGCTCTTGATCGGCACAAAGTCATCGATTTCTTCTTCGACGAAAATCGGCAGCACCAGATCGTTCAGGGTGAACTCGGTTTCCTGGAACAGGCTGCGCAGACTCGCATTGCGACGCAGGCGACGTGGACGTGCTTCGGGGAACTGGCTAGACATGGGACTCCTGGAAAATGGCTGTTCGATCGCAGGGGACAAAGCTTATGCCCTCACCGTCCTTGGGCACAAACGTCGGCCGAAAAACAGAGTTTTACCGGCCGGGCAATAATCGGCTTACAAGGTCAGCGAGCCATTGATGCAGGTCACCACCGCACCACCAATCCAGACGTCCTCACCCACCTGCTCAACATGAATCTGCCCCGCCCGGCCCATGGTCAAGCCCTGGCTGACCACATAGCGCGACGGAGCCAGTCCCTTGGCCAACATCCACTGGGCCAGCCCGGCGTTCAGGCTGCCGGTGGCAGGATCCTCCGGCATGCCGTCGCCGGCAATGAAACCGCGCACTTCAAATTGCGCCTCGTTACCATCCACGGCCGGTTGCCAAGGTGCGATGACACCCACGGCCAGATCCAGCAACTGCGGGTAATCGGGCTTGAGTGCCAACACTTGCTGGCGATTCTTGAGCATCAAGGCCAGCCAGCCGGCACCATTATCAACCCACTGCGCCTCGACAATCGCCTCGGCCTGCAACCCCAGCCCCTTGCGCACCCGCTCCAACACTTCAGCCTCTAGCGGGCCGGACTTGAGCAAGGGCGGCGCCTGAAAAGCCAAGCCGAAATCGCTGCGGCGAATTCTTACCAGGCCAACGCCACATTCCTGCACGATCTGCGGTCCTTTCGGCACGCCTCCAGCCTCCAACCAGGCATGACAACTGCCCAGAGTCGGATGGCCGGCAAACGGCAGTTCAGTCGAGGTGGTGAAAATGCGCACCCGGTAATCGGCCTTGGGATGCTGCGGCGCCAGCAGGAAAGTGGTTTCGCTGAGATTGGTCCAGTTGGCAAAAGCGGCCATGCGCTCGTCACTGATCTCGTCTGCCCCGAGCACCACCGCCAGCGGATTACCCTTGAGCGGCACTTCACTGAACACATCCAATTGCTTGAAATTGAAACAGCTCGTCATCGGTTCACTCATTCCGGAATTTTCAACCCGCGTGCCACTGCCGGCCGCGCCAGGAAACGCTCCAACACCCGCGTAACATTCGGGAAATTCTGGATACCCACCAGATCCCCCGCTTCATAAAAACCGATCAAGTTGCGCACCCATGGAAACGTAGCGATATCGGCGATGGTGTAGCGCTCGCCCATGATCCAGTCCCGGCCTTCAAGACGACCCTCAAGCACCTTGAGCAGACGTTTGCTTTCCTCGACGTAACGGTCACGAGGTCGCTTGTCTTCATAGTCCTTGCCCGCGAACTTGTTGAAGAAACCCAACTGCCCGAACATCGGCCCGATCCCGCCCATCTGGAACATCAGCCATTGGATCGTCTCGTAGCGCGCCGCCGACTCCTGGGCCAGCAACTGTCCGCTCTTGTCCGCCAGATAAATCAGAATCGCCCCGGACTCGAACAACGCCAACGGCCGATCCCCCGGCCCATGAGGGTCGAGAATCGCCGGGATCTTGTTGTTGGGGTTCAAGGAGAGGAACTCCGGGGACAGCTGATCGTTGCTGGCGAAATCCACTTTGTGAGGCTCATAAGGCAGGCCGATTTCCTCCAGCATGATCGAGACTTTCACGCCGTTGGGAGTCGGCAAGGAGTAGAGCTGGATCCACTCCGGGTATTGGGCGGGCCATTTTTGGGTGATGGGGAATGGGGTTAGGTTGGGCATGGGGCGGGTTCCCAGTATTAGCTAGAGAGAGCTGAAGCATAAATCAGATCATGGGCATTTTGGATCCCAAGTCATGATCCTCCGGTAAAAGATTGCAGCCAGCGCCGATAATATTCGGCCTGCTCCCGGATATCGTTGGTTAAATTTTGATCCTCATACTTAAAAATATTTACTATATCTCCTTTGTCCGCCGGTTTCCCCCAACGAACTTCATATGCAACTATTCCAGAAGACATCTGCGAAGACATCCGTGATGTATGCACATTAACCTTAGCACCCTTACACAAAAATTTAACATTAGGGAAATCCGCTCTAACCTTCCCTAAACAGACGTAATAATCCAAGCCGGTGTAGATCCGGGCCTCTTCACCAGGCATCTTAACTTTCATTTCAATAGTTCCTCGCGCACATTCAAACAACGCACTCGTCACAATTCCGTCAATCTCAACTGCCACTGACACTTCCCGCACTTCCATATTCATCACCTATCAAAATTAGGTATAGAGTACCCCACATACGACCCGTCATCATTTACAGGAGTCGCCCCTACTATATCTTTTCTGTCAACTCCTCCGGGCACAGCTATCTCCACTTCTTTTCGATGTGGCGACAACAAACCGAGCTTCTTATTAACATCAATACCTCGGACATTTTTGAGGACATATACGTACCCTGATTGAAATCCAAAGCTTGTCGCAAACTCTACCGCCTCCGACTCTGAGGTAGTTGTACTAATATAAATACTAGGCGGATTTCGATTATCCTTGGCATGTAGATATAGATTTGTACTAAAGCCTAACGGCTCGAAACCTACGTCAAAAATCTCCTCAGGTTCCCTTGTATCACCTCGATACGTATAGGTATTTTTGGGCTTGGTTTGAGGGAGCTTAGACTCACCCTCATCCACCCCAGCCTTACCCGCCGGATCCCGCTCCCCAACCGCCGGCCTGCACCCACCCTTCCCCGGACAATCCACCAACCCCAACGGATCCACCCACCCCGTGGGGTTCAGGGTGTAGCGATACCCGTTGAGG
>NZ_JABWQV010000500.1 GCF_014268615.1 Pseudomonas tehranensis
GAAGTTGCGCAGGTTGAGATTGACCTTGGCGTCATCGACGAAACCTTCGGCGCTGGCGGTCATTGGCAAGAACAGGGCCAGGCTGCTGCAACTGATCAGCCCCAGGGCATGCCGGGAGTTGAAAAGGGTACGACGGGTTGGGTGACCGGGTGAAAAACGGACAGGTGTGCTCACTATGACGCTCCCTACTTTTTTGTTGTTTTTATTTGTCATACGTCGTCGTACAACATGGGGCGGATTATTTGGGCGTCGTTCCTCGTTGTCAACTGGCCATTATCGGAATTGTCACTGTCCTTGCGCTTGAAGATGGGACATTACGTTGGTTCCAGGGGCGATAAGGGTGGCTGTGGAAGCTTCGGCCCCAGCAATCCACGGGGCCTCAGAATAGCTGCGCCTGCTCTTAGTTGTGCGATGACTGGTCTAAGACCTTAGTCGAATGCTGGCGATTGGAGGGCTTAACGGGGTTCTTGTGGCGAGGGAGCTTGCTCCCGCTG
>NZ_JABWQV010000501.1 GCF_014268615.1 Pseudomonas tehranensis
GGTATCGACACGCTGATCGGTGGCACTGGCAACGACACCTACATGGTCGACAACCTCAAGGACATCATCAGCGAAACCAGCACCCTGGCCAGCGAAATTGATACGGTACTTTCCTCGGTGAGCTGGAGCCTGGGTGCCAATCTGGAAAAGCTTACGCTCACTGGCGGCGCTCACATCAATGGTGCCGGAAATGCCTTGGGTAACGTGCTGATCGGCAATCGCGCTAACAATACGCTGAGCGGTGGAGCCGGCAACGACATATTGGATGGCGGCAGCGGCGTCGACACGCTGATCGGTGGTACCGGCAATGACACCTATGTGGTAGACAATCTCAAGGATATCGTCACCGAAACCAGCACCTCGGCCACCGAAGTCGACACCATTCGCGCGTTGTTGAGCTGGAGCCTGGGCGCCAACCTGGAAAACCTCACCCTGACCGGCACCGCTCACCTCAACGGCACCGGCAACGCCCTGGGCAACGTGCT
>NZ_JABWQV010000502.1 GCF_014268615.1 Pseudomonas tehranensis
GACTGGACCCTGGGCGCCAACCTCGGCTACTTCATCGGCAAGGAAGAAGGCAGTGCCCTGGCTGGCGACCTGGACAACAAAACCGCCTTCGCCATGCTCTCGGCCAAATACGGTGGCAACACCTTCTACGTTGGCCTGCAAAAACTCAGCGGCGACGATGGCTGGATGCGCGTCAACGGCACCAGCGGCGGCACCTTGGCCAACGACAGCTACAACTCCAGCTACGACAACGCCCAGGAAAAATCCTGGCAAGTGCGCCACGACTTCAACTTCGCCGCCGTCGGTGTACCGGGCCTGACCCTGATGAACCGCTACATCAGCGGTGACAACGTGCACACCGGCACCATCACCGATGGTAAGGAATGGGGCCGCGAAAGCGAACTGGCCTACACCGTACAGAGCGGTGCGTTGAAGAGCCTTAACGTGAAATGGCGGAACTCGACAATGCGCCGGGACTTCAGCACCACTGAGTTCGATGA
>NZ_JABWQV010000503.1 GCF_014268615.1 Pseudomonas tehranensis
GATGGCGTAGTTGTTCGAATCGGTGGTGCCCGTACCAGCGTTGCCCGCCGCGTCAGTCACGCCGGTGTTATCCAGGGTGATGAGGTTGCTGGTGTCGCTGACGCTGGCGCTTGGTGTGAGCGTACCGGTCCAGGTGATGCCGCCGTCGCCGCTGCTCAGGCCGGTGATCGTACCGTTGGCGACCGTCAGGTCGGCGGTGGTAAAGCCTGTTACCGCTTCGTTGAAGGTGATGGTCACCAGCGAGGTTTCGCCGACACTCAAGGCGTTATCGGCGACGACGATCGTCGCGGTCGGGCGCACCGTGTCGACAGCATAGTTGTTGGAACTGGTGGTACCGGTGCCGGCGTTGCCGGCCGCGTCCGCCACACCGGTATTGGCCAGGATGATCAGGTTGGTGGCGTCGCTGATGGACGCGCTCGGGGTGAGCGTCGCGGTCCAGGTGATGCCGCCGTCGCTG
>NZ_JABWQV010000504.1 GCF_014268615.1 Pseudomonas tehranensis
TTCGCCGGCGGCGTTGGTCGCCTCGATCAGCCGGAAACGGCCGTCATAGCGGTAGGAAACCAGCGTTTGTTCGGTGCGCCAGGCTTCGTCCAGGGTCAGGGCCGGGTGAAAGCTCTGGTAGTCGATGGCGACCAGGTGGCGCTGTTCGTAACGCAAGCGCAGGGAGCGCCCGGCACCGTTGTCCAGGCGGCTGATGTCGCCATGGATGTTGCGCTGCAGCGTCAGACGGTTGGCGTAGCGGTCGCTGAGGGCGGTCAGATGGCCGTCGCGAAAGTGTAGGAAAGGTGCACCTTCGCCGGGTTGGGCGATGATCAGTTCGTCCGGCTCGGCCCCCCGGTAAATCGCTGCACGGGCCAGGCTGTTGTGGATCGCTGGGCGCTGGTCGTTGGGCAACGGAAACGGCGTGCGTCGGTTTTCCTGATCGATCCAGATGACCTGC
>NZ_JABWQV010000505.1 GCF_014268615.1 Pseudomonas tehranensis
GCAGGTCATCTGGATCGATCAGGAAAACCGCCGTACGCCGTTTCCCCTGCCCACCGCCCAGCGCCCGGCAATCCACAACAGCCTGGCCCGCGCAGCGATTTACCGGGGGGCCGAGCCGGACGAATTGATCATCGTCCAGCCCGGCGAAAACGCACCTTTCCTACACTTTCGCGACGGCCATCTGACCGCCCTCAGCGACCGCTACGCCAACCGTCTGACGCTGCAGCGCAACATCCATGGCGACATCAGCCGCCTGGACAACGGTGCCGGGCGCTCCCTGCGCTTGCGTTACGAACAGCGCCACCTGGTCGCCATCGACTACCAGAGCTTTCACCCGGCCCTGACCCTGGACGAAGCCTGGCGCACCGAACAGACGCTGGTCTCCTACCGTTACGACGGACGTTTCCGACTGATCGAGGCGACCAACGCCGCCGGCGAA
>NZ_JABWQV010000506.1 GCF_014268615.1 Pseudomonas tehranensis
CTGACAGTAGACGTCACGCCTCATCCGCCCGTTAATAACCCGACGGTTGTAGGCCACGCCCCCTCTGCGGCGAAACACCCGACGCAAGAGTGTTTCCATGAAAAAGTCATCCGGCTCTGCCGAAGCAGGCAGCGACAGCTCATTACGCCTTGATCCTCTGTATATCCCTAACATAGCCCCCGCGTTCGAAGACTACGCCGGCGGCATCGGGGTTGCGCTGGTCGAGGATGGTTTGAAGTGCTATGTCGACCTCTGGTTTCCCAACGGGGACGGGGATGCGATCGCCTTCTACTGGAACAATACCCAAACCCCGGTCTGGTCCGACACCATCGATGCCAATCCCCCCGATCGGCTGCGGATTCACCTCAACAAGGGTTTTATCCTGGAGGGCGATGCTGACCCGGTGTTCTACAGCGTGACCCGCCCGGGGCAA
>NZ_JABWQV010000507.1 GCF_014268615.1 Pseudomonas tehranensis
GAAGTTGCGCAGGTTGAGATTGACCTTGGCATCCTCGACAAACCCCGATTCCGCGGCTAGAACGGGCAGGGCGGTACTGGTCAGGGCGACGGCAATGACGCTGGGGAAAAAGTGCTGTGTCGGTTTCATGGGCATGTCTCTATTTTTTTGTGGACGAAGCGGGTCGTTGCCGCAACCTTGGTTGCAGACGGTACGGTGGAACCAGCGGCGTGAAGGCTGTCGAGGATCAGCCGGGTGAGGCGGGGCGTGTGGGCATGGCATCGAACCTGTTGTTATTGGTTTTGTGCGAGCGATGGTGATGGGCGGCCCGGGATCGGTTCAATTGCCGTTTGCGGGTTTTGGGCGATTATCGAACGGCAAAAGTTGATTGTATGGATGTAATCCCTGTGGGAGGGGGTACATATCCATTGCTGCGGTAACGGCG
>NZ_JABWQV010000508.1 GCF_014268615.1 Pseudomonas tehranensis
GCGAGACTTCGCTGGTGACCATCACCTTCAACGAGGCCGTGACCGGCTTCACCGACGCCGACCTGACCGTTGCCAACGGTACGCTCAGCGGGTTGAGCAGCAGTGACGGCGGCATCACTTGGACCGCGACCTTTACGCCGGCCGCCGGCGTCACCGACACCAGCAATGTCATCACCCTTGCCAACGGCGGCGTCGCCGACCTGGCGGGCAATGCCGGCAGCGGTACCACTGATTCGAACAACTACAACGTCGACAGCCAGCGTCCGACCGCCACCATTGTCCTGAGCGATTCGGTGTTGAGCCCGGGTGAAACCGCGCAGGTCACCATCACCTTCAGCGAGGCGGTGACCGGCTTCAGCAACGCGGACCTGAGCGTTGCCAAC
>NZ_JABWQV010000509.1 GCF_014268615.1 Pseudomonas tehranensis
AGACGCCGATGCCAAGGTCACCTTGACCCAAGCGCAGTGGCTGTCGCGCCTGCCATCCGGACATCAAGCCTGGACCCTCGACGCTCTGCCCCAGGCTCCAGCGTTCGAGCCGATCAGCGTTGAAGCTCACGACCTGGCCTACGTGCTCTACACCTCCGGTTCCACCGGCCAACCCAAAGGCGTGATGAACGAACACGGCGCCTTGATGAACCGCCTGCACTGGATGCAGGACGCCTTCCCGATTGGCCCGAACGACCGCGTTCTGCAAAAGACCCCGTACAGCTTCGACGTGTCGGTGTGGGAGTTCTTCTGGCCGCTGATCACTGGCGCGACCCTGGTGGTGGCGCGTCCGGACGGGCATCGCGACCCGGCCTACCTC
>NZ_JABWQV010000051.1 GCF_014268615.1 Pseudomonas tehranensis
TCGCTATCGCGAGCAGGCTCGCTCCCACATCAGTTCTTGAGCAAACGGGTTGTCCCTATACCGCATCCCTGGGCAACAACAGCCCCAACGGCAACCTCACCCGCGCTTCCAGACCACCACCGGCGCGGTTGCGCAATTCGACATTACCGCCGTGCATTGAAGCGATGCGCTTGACAATGGCCAGGCCCAATCCCGTGCCTTTTCCGCCCCGGGCACGGTCGCCCCGGGTGAAGGGGTTGAAAATGGCTTCCAGTTCCGACGGATCGATCCCGGCACCACGGTCCATGACGCTGAGCACCACATAAGGTGCACTGGTATCACCGGAAACATAGGCCGCCACTTCGACGCCCGTGCCGGCGTGGTTCAGGGCATTGCCGATCAGGTTGTTCAGCAATCGCTTCATCGACACCCGGCGCAGCGGGAACGGCTGGATCGGCTCCAGGCGCAGGTGCACTTTTTCGCAGTTCTGGTTATAGGGCGCGGCCACTTCCCGCACCAACTCGCTGAGATCGACTTCCTCCACGGACTCGTCCCGACCGTCGCGAATGAACGCGAGGAACTGATCGAGAATCGCGTCCATGTCTTCGATATCGCGGACCATTTCATCGGTCAGGTCGGTATGCTCGCCCATCAACTCCAGCGACAGCCGTAAACGGGTCAACGGTGTGCGCAGGTCGTGGGAGACGCCCGCAAGCATCAGTTCACGCTCGCGTCCGGCCTGCTCGACGTCCTCGGCCATCTGGTTGAAAGCGCGGTACACCTCGGTCATTTCGCTGGGCGTGTCGCTGATGGGCAACCGCACACTACGGCCCTGGCCCAACTGTCGGGCCGCATAGACCAGGCGCTTGAGCGGCTGATTGAGCTGGCTGACGAAGATCCACGCCGAAGCGGTCGACAACAGGCCGATGGCCAGGAACCAACCAAGCACGTTCCAGATTTTCTGGCCGCGCAACGGGTGGGGGTACAACGGTACCTTCAACCAGCCATCCCCCAGGCTCGGCGCACGTACCCACAAAGCCGGAGGCGAGTGCATACGTAATCGCACTTCGGTATCGGCGCCGAGTTCGTCCTGCATCTGCCGTTGATAGATTTCGCTGTAAGGCCAGTGTTGTTCGCCTTCCGGCACGCCGGCGCCAACCACCCGGATCAGGGTCGCCGCTTCGGCAATCTTCTCCCGGTTGGCTTCATCGGCAGCCCAATAGGCTCGAAGGGTCAAGGCAACGCCGTGGCTGTACTGCCGGTCCACCAGCACATCTTCGTTCATCAGCAAGTAGACGAGCGTCAGTGCCTTGGAAAAGAGCACGACAATCAGCACCAGCCAGAGGGTGCGGGAGAAGAAACTCTGGGGGAACCAAACGGGGGTTTTCATGAATAGCCGCTACACACTTGCAGGAGCGAGCGATGCTCGCACAATAACGGACCGCGAGTCGCCTGCAGGAAGAAATTCAACCCGCCAGGCCACCCGCTCCTACAAATCACCGATCACTTGCTGGCGGCACCATCCGGCACGAACACATAACCCACGCCCCAGACAGTCTGGATATATCGCGGCTTGGAAGGATCAGGCTCGATCATCCGGCGCAGACGGGAAATCTGCACGTCGATGGATCGCTCCAGCGCATCCCATTCACGGCCACGGGCCAGGTTCATCAGCTTGTCGCGGGTCAGCGGCTGACGGGCGTTCATCACCAGGGCCTTGAGCACGGCGAACTCACCGGTGGTGAGCATGTGTATTTCATCGCCGCGCTTGAGCTCGCGAGTGGCCAGGGACAGTTCATAGTCGCCGAAGGTCACGCTTTCATCTTCGCTGCCCGGGGCGCCAGGCACCGGAGCCGACTGACGACGCAACACCGCCTTGACCCGAGCCATCAGCTCGTCCGGGTTGAACGGCTTGGCCAGGTAATCGTCAGCACCCAGTTCCAGCCCCTTGATACGGCTCAGCTCATCGCCCTTGGCGGTAAGCATGATGATCGGGATCTGGTTGTTGGCGCCACGCAGGCGACGGCAGGCCGTCAAACCGTCTTCACCTGGCAGCATCAGGTCGAGGACCACCAGGTTGAAGACCTCACGGGCCAGCAGCCGATCCATTTGCTCGGTGTTCGGTACGGTGCGGGCGCGGTAGCCCTTGCTGACGAAAAAGCGCTCCAGCAGGCTGCTCAGCCCCGGATCGTCGTCAACAATAAGAATTTTTTCGCCTTCAGCAGTTTGTGCAGTGCTGCTCATAGGAAGCTCCTTTGATCTCGGCGCGCATTATGGCCTAGCTGCCGTTATACGCACCGTGTGCATTGTTAGCAGATTTTTCCTCTATCTCCAGCAATCCGGGTATCAAGCCTACAGACCACGGAGCCCCCTAAGAACGGAACGCTGGTTATAATGCGCGGCCTTTTGTGCCAGGGAATGTCGGATCGTGATCCCGACGTATCGTTTTTTCCCTTGCCCGGCAGCACTTTCTGAATTTCGCGGGTCAACAGGCAGCCTCTTGACCCAGGCAGCGGCGCACGCCAGGCCGCTCAACCAGTCTCGCCGAGCCCGGCTTCTGCGGTGGCGGGTCTGATTTCACAATTTTTCAGGTGGTTTTATGGACAGCATCAACAGCCGCATCGCCGAGGAACTCGGCGTACGCCCACAACAGGTCGAAGCGGCCGTCGCGCTACTGGATGAAGGCTCCACGGTGCCCTTTATCGCCCGTTACCGAAAAGAAGTGACCGGCAGCCTCGATGACACCCAACTGCGTCATCTGGAAGAACGCCTGCGCTACTTGCGAGAACTCGACGAGCGGCGCCTCAGCATCCTGGCCAGCATTCAGGAACAGGGCAAGCTGACCCCGCAACTTGAGCGTGACATCAAGCTGGCCGACACCAAGACCCGTCTCGAAGACTTGTACCTGCCCTACAAGCAAAAACGCCGCACCAAGGGCCAGATTGCCCTGGAAGCCGGCCTCGGCGAGCTGGCCGACGGTCTGTTCAACGACCCGACCCTGGCCCCGGAAACCGAAGCCGCGCGTTTCGTCGATGCCGAAAAAGGTGTGGCGGACGTGAAAGCGGCGCTCGAAGGTGCCAAGTACATCCTGATGGAACGCTTCGCCGAAGACGCCAACCTGCTGGAAAAACTGCGCAATTACCTCAAGCAGGAAGCCACCCTCAGCGCCCGCGTGATCGCCGGCAAGGAAGAGGAAGGCGCCAAGTTCCGCGACTACTTCGAACACGACGAACCGCTCAAGAGCATGCCGTCCCACCGCGCCCTGGCAATTTTCCGCGGCCGCAACGAAGGCATTCTCAGCTCCGCGCTGAAGGTGGGCGACGAGTTGCCCGGCACCATGCACCCCTGCGAAGGCATGATTGGCCAGCAGTTCGGCATCCAGAACCAGAACCGCGCCGCCGACAAATGGCTGGCCGAAGTGGTGCGCTGGACCTGGAAGGTCAAGCTCTACACCCACCTGGAGACCGATCTGCTGGGCGAACTGCGCGACAACGCCGAGACCGAGGCGATCAACGTCTTCGCTCACAACCTGCACGACCTGCTGCTGGCCGCACCGGCCGGGCCGCGCGCCACCCTGGGCCTGGACCCGGGCCTGCGTACCGGTTGCAAAGTGGCCGTGGTGGACTCCACCGGCAAGCTGCTGGACCATGCCACGGTCTACCCCCATGTGCCGCATAACAAGTGGGACCAGACCCTCGCCGTGCTCGCCGCGCTATGCGCCAAGCATTCGGTGGACCTGATCGCCATTGGCAACGGCACCGCCAGCCGGGAGACCGACAAACTGGCCGCCGAACTGATCAAGAAATACCCGGCCATGAAGATGACCAAGGTCATGGTTTCCGAGGCTGGCGCTTCGGTTTATTCGGCGTCGGAACTGGCCTCCAAGGAATTCCCGGACCTGGACGTGTCGATTCGTGGCGCGGTGTCCATTGCTCGCCGCCTGCAGGACCCGCTGGCGGAACTGGTAAAGATCGATCCGAAATCCATCGGTGTCGGCCAGTACCAGCACGACGTTTCCCAGTTGAAACTGGCCCGAGGCCTGGATGCTGTGGTGGAGGATTGCGTGAACGCCGTGGGCGTGGACGTGAACACAGCTTCGGTAGCGCTGTTGGCGCGTATCTCGGGTCTCAATGCCACGCTGGCGCAGAACATTGTCACTCACCGCGACGAACATGGTGCGTTCAAGACCCGCGCCGCATTGAAGAAAGTCCCGCGCCTGGGTGAAAAAACCTTCGAACAGGCCGCCGGCTTCCTGCGCGTCATGAACGGCGACAACCCGCTGGATTCGTCGGCTGTCCACCCTGAGGCCTACCCACTGGTGCAACGCATCGCCGCCCAGACCGACCGCGACATCCGCTCGCTGATCGGTGATGCTGCGTTTCTCAAACGCCTGGACCCGAAAAAATTCACCGACGAAACCTTCGGCCTGCCCACCGTGACCGACATCCTTCAGGAACTGGAGAAACCCGGCCGTGACCCGCGTCCCGAGTTCAAGACTGCCGAGTTCCAGGACGGCGTCGAAGACCTCAAGGACCTGCAACCGGGCATGATCCTCGAAGGCGTGGTGACCAACGTCACCAACTTCGGTGCCTTCGTCGACATCGGCGTGCATCAGGATGGTCTGGTGCACATCTCCGCGCTGTCGGAGAAGTTCATCAAGGACCCGCGCGAAGCGGTGAAGGCCGGTGATGTGGTGAAAGTGAAGGTCATGGAAGTCGACATCCCGCGCAAACGCGTCGGTCTGTCGATGCGCATGAGTGATACGCCGGGCGAGAAAGTCGACGGTGCCCGCGGCGCTCGTCCGGGCTCGACACCGCGTCAATCGCAGAACCCCACACCGCGCAAGGAAACCGCCACGCAGGCCCCGGCCAACAACGCCATGGCCTCGCTGTTCGCCAATGCCAAACAGTTGAAGAAACGCTGATGGATGCGCCAGCCGGGTTGGTGGAAAGCGCGTTTTTCAAGCTGCTCGGCTGCCGTCTGCACAGCCTGGGTGACGGGGTGGCGCAAGTCGCCCTGAGCCTTGAGCCACCGTTGCGCAACCGCGGCGGCAAGCTGCATGGCGGCGCGTTGTTCAGCCTGGTGGACATCGCCATGGGCCTGGCCTGCTCCAGCGTCCATGGCTTTGACCAGCAGAGCGCGACCATCGAATGCAAGATCAACTACATTCGCGCCGTCTCCGACGGTGCGGTGCTCTGCACGGCCCGGGTCATTCACCCGGGTCGGCGCACGCTGGTGGTTGAGGCCGAAGTGATGCAAGGCGACAAACTGGTCGCAAAAGCACAAGGCACGTTCGCAGTCCTATAGCTCCCTGTCATCGATTTGGGTTAATTTCGGCGCTGCGAATGCGGTGTCGGAACTCCTTGTGGGAGCGGGCTTGCTCGCGAAAGCGGTGTATCAGGCGACTCCAATGCCGACTGACATACCGCCTTCGCGAGCAAGCCCGCTCCCACAGGGGGCTGCGACGATTTGTCTTTGGCAGCACAAAAACCAGGCGAAAACGCCAGTTTTAACTTCACCCTTGTAGACCGTCGTGACCACCCCCATATTGGGGCGACTGACGCGTGAAGGAATTCAACTTGAGCGACCTTTTAAACCGCCGCCTGGCTCTGCTCGGCGAGCGCGCCAACCTCTCCCTGCTCGAGCAGTGCCTGCACGGCATCGAACGTGAATGCCTGCGCGTCACGGACACAGGGCATCTGGCGCAGACCCCGCACCCCGAGGCCCTGGGCTCGGCGCTGACCAACGAACAGATCACCACCGACTATTCCGAGTCGCTGCTGGAGTTCATCACCCCGGCCCAGGCTGACGTGGCCGATACCTTGCACAGCCTCGACAAGATCCACCGGTTTGCTTACAGCAAACTCGGCAACGAGTACCTGTGGAGTCCTTCGATGCCGTGCCCGCTGCCAGCGGAGGAAGACATTCCGATCGCGTATTACGGCACCTCGAACATCGGTCGGCTCAAGTACGTCTACCGCCAGGGTCTGGCGCTGCGCTATGGCAAGACCATGCAATGCATCGCAGGGATCCACTACAACTTTTCCCTGCCGGAAAAACTCTGGCCGCTGCTGCGTCAGGCCGAAGCCGTTGAAGCGAGCGATCGTGATTTCCAGTCATCGGCCTACATCGCGCTGATCCGTAATTTCCGTCGCTACAGCTGGTTGCTGATGTACTTGTTCGGTGCCTCGCCGGCTCTGGATGCCGGCTTTCTGCGCGGCCGTCCGCACCAGTTGGAACAATTGGATCCGGACACCTTGTACCTGCCGTATGCCACCAGCCTGCGCATGAGCGACCTGGGTTACCAAAGCAACGCCCAGGCCGGCCTGACCCCCTGCTACAACGACCTGGCAAGCTACACCGACAGCCTGCGCAAGGCGGTGGCGACACCGTACGCGCCCTACGTCGAAGTCGGCACGCATAAGAATGGTGAGTGGGTGCAGCTCAACACCAATATTTTGCAGATCGAAAACGAGTACTACTCCAACATCCGCCCAAAACGCGTGACCTATACCGGCGAGCGCCCGATCCAGGCGTTGATGGCCCGGGGCATCCAGTACGTCGAAGTCCGTTGCCTGGACATCAACCCGTTCCTGCCGATGGGCATCGATCTCACCGAATCGCGGTTCCTCGATGCATTCCTGCTGTATTGCGGCCTGAACGACAGTCCATTGCTGGAAAACAACGAGTGCAGCAATGCGACGAACAACTTCCTGACCGTGGTCAAGGAAGGCCGGCGGCCAGGTTTGCAATTGCAACGCCAAGGGCAATCGGTGGACATGCAAGCCTGGGCCATTGAGCTTCTGGAGAAGATCGCACCATTGGCCTCGCTGCTCGACGAGAGCCAGGGGGGCGACGCCCATCGCCAGGCATTGGACGCGCAATTGGCGAAGGTGCGGGACCCGTCACTGACCCCCTCCGCCCAAGTGCTGGCGGCCATGGCACAACACCAGGAAAGTTTCGCCCAGTTCTCCCTGCGCCAGAGCAAGGCCCACGCCGAATTCTTCCGTGCCAAGCCGTTGCCTACCCAGGAGCAGAGCGCATTCGAAGAAAACGCTCGTCAATCCCTGGCTCAGCAAGCTGAGCTTGAGCAGAACGAAGAGGGGGATTTCGATGTGTTTGTAGGGGCGTACCAGGCGAGCATCCTGGCAATCAGTAACTAGCGAGCGAACACCTGTGGGAGGGAGCAAGCTCCTCCCACAGGGTTTTGTGTACAGCCGGCCATTTTTGGCGGATCGGCTGTTTGGCAAAAGTAACTACTCCGCCGACGAAGGTTTCTCCCACAGATTGATCCCGCCCTCCTGGGCAAACCGATCGATCTGCGCCAGTTCTTCAGCGCTGAAACTCAGGTTCTTCAACGCCCCGACGTTCTCGATAATCTGCTCCGGCCGACTGGCGCCGATCAGCGCTGAGGTTACCCGTGCGTCGCGCAGGGTCCAGGCCAGGGCCATTTGCGCCAGGCTTTGCCCGCGACGCTGGGCAATTTCATTGAGGGCGCGCACATGGGCGATGTTCTCCTGCGACAGGTGCGAAGCCTGCAACGAACCACCACCTGGGCGATTGACCCGTGCATCGGCCGGAATGCCCTTGAGGTACTTGTCGGTCAGCAGGCCCTGGGCCAAGGGCGTAAAGGCAATCACACCCGTGCCCAGTTCATCGGTGGCGTCCAGCAGGTCCTTTTCCACCCAGCGATTGAGCAGGTTGTAGGCCGGTTGATGGATCAGCAGTGGAACCTTCCACTCTTTGAGTAGCGCAGCCATTTCCCGGGTCTTCACACCGGAATACGAAGAGATGCCGATGTACAACGCCTTGCCCTGCTGCACGGCCGTGGCCAGCGCGCTGGCGGTTTCTTCCAACGGGGTGTCGGGGTCGAAGCGGTGGGAATAGAAGATATCCACATAGTCCAGGCCCAGGCGTTGCAGGCTCTGGTCGAGGCTGGCCAACACGTACTTGCGCGAACCACCCCCCTGGCCGTAAGGACCGGGCCACATGTCCCAACCGGCCTTGCTGGAGATGATCAACTCATCGCGGTACTGTTTGAAGTCTTCGCGCAGCAAGCGGCCAAAATTGATCTCGGCGCTGCCGTAGGGCGGGCCGTAGTTGTTGGCCAGGTCGAAGTGATTGATACCCAGGTCAAACGCCGTACGCAGCAGCGAACGCTGCGTGTCGATCGGCGTGCTGTCGCCGAAGTTGTGCCACAACCCTAACGACAGCGCCGGCAGCACCAGCCCGCTGCGACCGACACGGCGGTAAGGAATGGACTCGTAGCGGTTTTCGGCAGCGGTGTAGGTCATCGAAAGGCTCTCTGTTCGGGTGGCTGGTACATGGGGCAAGCTAACACCTCACAGACGCATCCGTCAGGCCAAAAGTTCGCCTGTCCGGCGTGGGAGCGAGTTTGCCGGTGCAGGTGATCTACCGCAGGTGGGCGACACCTCGGCCCATGGAAGAGACGTCTTCCTGCCCGCGTATTGTTTGTGATTACTGAACAGTCAAGGCAGCCATCGGGCATTTATCACCGACAGTAAACATGTGAATCTGGCTTCATCCACTTCAAAAGGAGCCCTGTCATGCCCCCGCAAACCATCAAAGTTGCCATCGTAACCGGCGCCTCCCGCGGCATCGGCGCCGAAATCGCCAAGCAACTGGCCCGCGATGGTTATGCCGTCGCCATTAACTTCGCCAACAGCGCCGCCGAGGCCTCGAAGCTGGTGGTGCAATTGCGCCAGGCCGGTCACCAGGCCATAGCGATCAAGGCAGATGTGTCCTCTGCCGTCGACGTCCGCCGGATGTTCGACGAGACCGAAGCGCAACTGGGCAAGGTGGATGTGCTGATCAATAACGCTGGCACCCTTCAAGTGATGCCCTTGGCCCAGCACAGTGACGAGCTGTTCGACCAGACGTTCGCCATCAACACTCGCGGCACCTTCAACACCCTGCGCGAAGCCGCAACCCGTCTGAGCGACGGTGGCCGGATCGTGAATTTTTCCAGCAGCACCGTTGGCCTGAACCTGCCCGGCTATTCGGTGTACATCGCCAGCAAGGCCGCCGTCGAATCACTGACCCAGGTGTTCGCCAAGGAACTGCGCGGCCGCCAGATCACAGTCAACGCCGTGGCGCCCGGCCCGGTCGCTACCGAACTGTTCCTGCATGGCAAGAGCGAAGAACAGATCCAGAACTTCGCCAAAATGCCACCTCTGGAACGCCTCGGCCAGCCCGAGGACATCGCCAGCATCATATCCTTCCTGGTCAGCCCGGCCGCCGGCTGGGTGAACGGGCAAATCCTGCGTGCCAACGGCGGCCTGGTCTGAGGTTTCGCCCGATCAGCGCACCAGATGCAGGAACTGCATATGCCGCTCGTATTGGTCGAGGATGTCGTTGATGACCTGTTCCTTGGTGTAGCCCACCAGATCGTAATCCTGGCTGCCTTCACTCAGGTGCACTTCAGCACGGTAGTAACGGCGGTTGTTGAGTTCCTTGGAACCCATGCCGCCGCGAGCGAAGGACGGCGTGAAATAGCCGCGCATCTGCACCTGGTAGATGAACGGATGCTGCTCGCCGTGGCCGATCTCCAGGCTGACGCTGTCGTTGGCCGGGTCTGGCTGGGTCACCACGGTCAGGCCTTTCTCGGCGAACACCGCTTTCACCTCCTCGATGGCCGGGCGTACCGTGGTGTCGAGAAAACGGTACACCTCGTCGCGGGACGGGAAATGCACCGCCTGACTCAAGCGCTGTCGCCAGCCGCCCGTACCTCGTCGAGAAGCCGACACCGGCGCCAGCGAATGCAACTGCGCAATCTGCTTCTGGGACTCGAGGTAAAACGCCTTGTGCAGGCCCCACATCATCAACAGCAGAATCAGCGAGAACGGCAAAGACGTCAGCACCACTGCCGACTTCAAGGCATCGATGCTGCCGGAGAACAGCAATGCACTGGTCACCAGGGCGGTCATCGCCCCCCAGAACACCCGCAGCCATTTGGGCCCGTCTTCATCAGGGCTGCCGCCCTTGGCCGACAACGTCGAAAGCACCACAGTGCCGGAGTCGGCTGACGTAACAAAGAACACAAAACTGATAAACACGGTCACCGCGATGACGGTCTTGCTCCATGGATAGGTTTCCAGCAGCAAATAAAGGCTCATCGAGGGGTTTTCCAGGGCGGACATCCCCAAAGCACTCATGCCGTGGTTCAACACTTGATCAATGGCGCTGTTACCGAAGATCGACATCCACGCCAGGGTGAAGCCAAGGGGAATCAGCAACACGCCAAACACGAACTCGCGGATAGTGCGCCCACGGGAGATGCGCGCAATGAACAGTCCCACGAACGGTGACCACGCGATCCACCAGGCCCAGTAGAACACCGTCCAGCCGCCCAGCCAGTCGCTGGGCTCGTTGTAGGCGTACACGTCAAAACTCTTCATCGGCAGGGCGCCGAGATAATCGCCGATGTTCTGGATCAACGTGTTGAGCAAATGCTGGGTAGGCCCGGCAAACAGCACGAACAGCAGCAACGCGCAGGCCAGCAGCATGTTGATGTCGGACATGACCCGCACGCCTTTATCGACACCGGCCACCGCCACAATGATTGCCGCGCCCATCATCAGTACGATCAGGCCGACCTGAATCCACTGGGTGTGGGCGATGCCGAACAGATAATCGAGCCCGGAATTGAGATGCAGCACCCCAAACCCCATGTCCGCGCCGAGGCCGAACACGGTCGCGATGATGCCGAAGCCGTCCACCGCGTAGCCGATGGGGCCGTTAATACGTTTACCGATCAGCGGGTACAGCGCTGAACGCAGGGCCAACGGCAAATTGTGCCGGTAGGCAAAGTACGCCAGGGCCATGCCGACGAAAGCAAACACGCCCCAGCCATGCAGGCCCCAGTGCAGAAACAGGATCTGCATGGCTTGGCGCGCGGCATCTGCGGTACCAGCCTCGCCTTGCGGTGGCTGAACCAGATGGGTCAGCGGTTCGGAGACACAGAAAAAAAACAGCGTGATGCTGATACCGGCAGCGAACAGCATGCCGGCCCAGGACAGGTAACTGAATTCGGGCTCGTCGTGGTCGGCACCGAGCTTGATCTTGCCGTAGCCGGACAAGGCGGTGACCACCACGAAGACCAGATACAGGGTCATCGCCAACATGTAATACCAGCCGACCGTATTGGCCGCCCAGTTCTGCGCCGCCAGCAGCCAGGCACCGGCCTGCTCCGGCACAGCAATGACCACCAGGCCGAACAGCAGAATGAAGGTCGCGGCAAAGTAAAAAACCGGCGGATTCATGCGGACCAGGCCGCTGGGTGGAAGGGACGAGGCACTCATGAGCGAGGGTCCCCGGAAAACGAAATCGTGAAAATTGCGAACGGACTCGGCAAAGGCAAGCCTCCTGTTGTGAGCGGGCAGCAAACCGACGGTTTAACTTGAATGAACGTTCAAGTTAAACATGAATAGGTAGCTAAGGACTAATCCCAGGTCTGGCCGGTACTTTTCCTACACTGGTCTGGGAGGCTATGACGCTATCTGGAGAGCATTCGTTCAGTGTCTAAATATATGTCCTAGGAAACATGCCCCCTGTGGGAGCGGGATTGCTCGCGAAGGGGCCGTAACATTCACATCAATGTAGATTGGAAGTCCGCCTTCGCGAGCAAGCCCGCTCCCACAGGATCTTCATTGTCCAGCAATCCGGGAGTCCCACCCTGCCGGTTTACGTCCAAACAAAACGATTGCCGGTTGCCCATCAATATCGGCGTGCCTATAGTCCAGGCATCTCCTGCAATCAGTACGGACCCATGATCAAACAACAGCTAGCGCGCTTTAACCGTCTTGACCTGCTCGGCCATCCAACTCCCCTGGAAAAACTCGACCGTCTTTCCTCCTGGCTCGGTCGCGACATCTATATCAAGCGCGACGACCTGACCCCGCTGGCTTTGGGCGGCAACAAGCTGCGCAAGCTCGAATACCTGGCCGCCGACGCCCTGGCTCAAGGTGCCGACACCCTCATCACCGCCGGTGCGATCCAGTCCAACCATGTGCGCCAGACTGCCGCGCTGGCGGCCAAGCTGGGCCTGGGCTGTGTGGCCCTGCTGGAAAACCCCATCGGCACCGAAGACAGCAACTACCTGAGCAATGGCAACCGGCTGCTACTGGAGCTGTTCGACGCCAAGGTCGAATTGGTCGAAAACCTGGACAACGCCGACGAGCAATTGCAGGCCCTCGCCGCGCGTCTGCGCAGCAATGGGAAAAAGCCGTATCTGGTACCGATTGGCGGTTCAAATGCTCTGGGCGCGCTGGGGTATGTGCGCGCCGGGCTGGAACTGGCCGAACAAATCAAGGACACCGGCCTGAATTTCGCCGCCGTGGTGCTGGCCTCCGGCAGCGCCGGGACTCACAGCGGTCTGACGCTGGCGCTCAGTGAAAGGCTGCCGCAACTTCCCGTGATTGGCATAACGGTCTCACGCAGCGAAGAAGACCAGCGCCCCAAGGTCCAGGGCTTGGCCGAACGCACCGCCCAACTGCTTGACATATCGTTTCCAGAGGCCTTCAAGGTGAACCTGTGGGACGAATACTTCGCCCCGCGTTACGGCGAACCCAATGCCGGTACGCTGGCAGCAGTCAAATTGCTGGCGAGCCTGGAGGGTCTGTTGCTCGATCCGGTCTACACCGGCAAGGCGATGGCCGGCCTGCTCGATGGTATTGGTCGCGATCGCTTCGACGAGGGCCCGATCATCTTCCTGCATACCGGCGGCGCACCGGCGTTGTTTGCGTATAACGCGGCGTTCCAGGCTTAGGTGAAGCGTTTTTGTGTGAGCGGGCTTGCTCGCGAAAGCGTCGGCGCATCCAACATGTTTGGTGACTGACAGATAGCCTTCGCGAGCAAGCCCGCTCCCACAGAAACATTCATTCCATGGTTGAATAAGTGGGAGATTTAATATTATTTTCCAATCTATAAAAGCCGTCTTATAGTCTTGGCACCGGCATATTTGCCGCGAGACGCACAGGCTGCTTTAAGGCAGGATGGGCAATCTTTTTAATCGCGGCGACGCCTTCTCTCATCCGAATAACGTCTCCATAAAAAAACACAGGGGCTTGTCATGAATTTTTCCGCATTACGTCGCAACCTGTTGGTGGGTTCGCTGGGCCTGGCATTGAGCGCCGGTCTGCTGGGGCAGGCAGTCGCCGGTGAGCAGTTGCAAAAGATCAAGGATGCGGGCGTGATCAACGTCGGTCTGGAAGGCACTTACCCACCGTTCAGTTTCGTGGACGCCGATGGCAAGCTGGCCGGTTTCGAAGTGGAGTTTTCCGAAGCCCTGGCCAAGGAGCTGGGCGTGAAGGTCAAACTGCAGCCGACCAAATGGGACGGCATTCTCGCAGCGCTGGAATCCAAGCGTCTGGACGCGGTGATCAACCAGGTCACCATCTCCGAGGAGCGCAAGAAGAAGTATGACTTCTCCCAGCCCTACACCGTTTCCGGTATCCAGGCACTGGTGCTGACCAAAAACAAAGACGCCATCAAGACCGCCGATGACCTGGCTGGCAAGAAAGTCGGCGTTGGCTTGGGCACCAACTATGAGCAATGGCTCAAGGAAAACCAGCCAAAGGCTATTATCCGCACCTACGACGATGACCCAACCAAATATCAGGACCTGCGTGTAGGCCGCATCGACGCCATTCTGGTAGACCGGCTGGCTGCTCTGGAGCTGACCGCCAAGGCCAAGGACACCGCCGTTGCCGGCGAGCCGTTCTCCCGCCAGGAAGCCGGTATCGCCCTGCGCAAAGGCGAGCCTGAGCTGCTGGACGCAATCAACAAGGCCATCGACAAATTGCGGGCCGACGGCACCCTGGCGAAAATTTCGCAGAAATACTTCAACGCTGACGTCACTCAATAATGGAAGAGGCTTTTCAACTCGCGCTGGACTCCGCGCCCTTCTTGCTCAAGGGCGCGTATTACACGGTCATCCTCAGTTTGGGCGGCATGTTCTTCGGCTTGTTGCTGGGCTTCGGCCTGGCGTTGATGCGCCTGTCGCGCTTCAAACTGGTGAGCTGGATCGCTCGCATCTACGTGTCGTTTTTTCGCGGCACGCCGCTGCTGGTGCAGTTGTTCGTGATCTATTACGGGTTGCCCCAACTGGGTGTTGAGCTGGATCCGTTGCCGGCGGCGCTGATCGGCTTCTCGCTGAACATGGCGGCCTATGCGTGTGAAATCCTGCGCGCGGCCATCAGTTCCATCGAGCGCGGCCAGTGGGAAGCCGCGGCCAGTATCGGCATGACCCGCGCCCAGACCCTGCGCCGGGCCATCCTGCCGCAAGCGGCGCGAACGGCCTTGCCTCCTCTGGGCAACAGCTTCATTTCCCTGGTCAAGGACACCGCACTGGCGGCGACCATCCAGGTGCCGGAGCTGTTCCGTCAGGCGCAGTTGATCACTGCCCGCACTTTCGAAATCTTCACCATGTATCTTGCCGCCGCGCTGATCTACTGGATTCTGGCCAGCGTGCTGGCGCACCTGCAGAACGTCCTGGAAGCCCGGGTCAATCGGCATGACCAGGAGTCCTGACCCATGATTGTCGTGGAAAAACTGACAAAGCAGTTCAAGGGTCAAGTGGTGCTCAATGGCATCGACCTGGAGATCAAAGAAGGCGAAGTGGTGGCGATCATCGGCCCCAGCGGTTCGGGCAAAACCACCTTCCTGCGCTGCCTGAACTTCCTCGAAGAACCCAGCAGTGGCCGGATCAAGGTCGGCGACATCGAAATCGATGGCAGTCGACCGCTGAACCAGCAACAGAACCTGGTGCGTCGTTTGCGCCAGCAGGTGGGTTTTGTGTTCCAGAACTTCAATCTGTTCCCTCATCGCACCGCGCTGGAGAACGTCATTGAGGGCCCACTGGTGGTGAAGAAGACCCCACGTGCCGACGCTGAGGCTTTAGGCCGTAAACTGCTGGCCAAGGTCGGGCTGGCAGGCAAGGAGGACGCCTACCCGCGGCGTCTTTCCGGTGGCCAGCAACAGCGCGTGGCGATTGCCAGGGCGCTGGCGATGGAGCCTGAGGTGATTCTGTTCGACGAGCCGACGTCGGCCCTGGACCCGGAGCTGGTGGGCGAGGTGCTGGCGACGATTCGTGGCCTGGCCGAAGAAAAGCGCACCATGGTCATTGTGACTCACGAAATGGGCTTCGCCCGGGACGTGGCGAACCGCGTGGTGTTTTTCGATAAAGGTGTGATCGTCGAACAAGGCGAAGCCAAGGCCTTGTTTGCAGCCCCCCGGGAGGAACGCACTCGACAGTTTCTCAGCAAGTTCCTCTCGGCCGGACACGGCAACCAGTAAGTTATTTATATTGTCCCTACTTCCAAGGATGGAGGTGGAACAACTAACAGCCCAACGCAAAAAAACTAAAAAGTTTAGCTCCTTTAACACGCCCACCTCGTTGACGTGCGATATATACATATCTCTGGCAACACTTCTCTTTGGGCTACGCTATTTATCCGACTTCCTGCCGCACTTCCCTTCCAAACCAATGAACCCGAGGAAAATGGCGCACAACGCAACGTATTCTTACCTTGAATGCGTAGGACATTTCTGAAGCCGTATCCAATTAATTATTAAGCAAGTTCCTCTATTGACACTGAAACTGCTGAACCCTTATCTAGTGACCCACAGGCGACGCGAACTATTTTAGTTCTGCGCGGTGAACCGCAGACAGGGTCCATGCTGCGCAATAAAAATATGTCGCGATGATTAAGCGCCTTCGATCTTCCCGAAACGGACTTCGTTTTAAAGCATCAAGGAGAACACCATGACATGTACGTCGAACATTCCTGAACTGGCGGCGCCTATCCTGGCCAACGCTCTGCGTAACAGCATCAACATCACCAGCGCGGCACACTTGCAAGTGGCGATTGCCCCTTATCCCGGCATGGACGCGGGCGATCTGATCGAGCTGTTCTGGGACAATTGCTACGTCGGCTCCCGCCTGCTGTCACCGGCCGACGTGCACAGTAGCGTTACGTTGCGGGTCCCCGAGAGCTTCATCGTCAATGGGACCTCGCGCATCCATTATCGCGTGATGCAAGTGGGGCGCGGGCCGGCGCTCTCAGCATCGCAACGGGTCCAGGTCAAGCTCGATTGCCCCGGTGGCCAACCGTCGGCCCTGAGCGGTGATGAAAACCAGGGCCTGGCACCAGTGCGGATTCCTGATGCTATCCGCCGTAAGGGCGTGAACCCGAGCCAGGTCAAACGTGGCGTACCACTGACCATAGAGCCCTATCTGAACATGGCCGCTGACGATGCGATTACCTTGCGCTGGGGCGACGTGCGCATGGACCTGCCCCGCATCAAGCCTTGTGAGGTTGGCCTGCCGATCAACATCTGGGTACCGCCGCAGATCATCCTGGAGGCAGGGGAAGACCTGCGCCTGGAAGTGACCTACTGCATCCTCGACCGCGCGGGCAACAACTCCCACTGGGCGCCGCCGCGAACGTTGAAGATCGGTTGCGCCAACCCCTACCTGAGCACTTCTCCGAAAGAGGCGCTCATGGCCGCCGAAACGCGCCGCCGAACATGAATACTCTGAGCAAGCTGTTGTGGCGAGGGGATTTATCCCCGCTGGGCTGCGAAGCAGCCCCCACTATGCAATCGCGGTGCAACAGGTTGCTGTGTTGACTGCTTTGGGGCTGCTGCGCAGCCCAACGGGGATAAATCCCCTCGCCACAACATCGCTCGGCACAAAGCCCTCTATTGATATTCCTAAAAGTTAGTTCAAAAATAAATTACACACGTTTAGGGTATATAAACCGGACCACCGGACATTCTTGATTTTTGCTCGCCGTCTTCATCGCGGCGTTTCTTGAGATGTGAGGTGGGTATGGAACGGAACACAATCACCCCAGTGCAATATGCCAGGACACTGCCTGCAGCCACGGAGTGGCTGTAATGTCGGATTTGGCGCAAGCAAAGGTCCAGAGCGACCTGGACATCGCACCGCAGCTGTTGCCCGCACAGGTGTTGCGCAACGATGCCGAGGCCATCAAAGCCGCCCATGAACTGGCGCAGGTCGCCCGTCAGCAGGCCGCGCGTCGTGACCAGCAACGCAAGCTACCCTGGGCAGAAATCGAGCAATTCACCCGTAGCGGACTGGGCAGCATCGCCATTCCCCGGGCATACGGCGGCCCGCAGGTTTCTTTCGTCACCCTGGCCGAGGTGTTCGCGATCATTTCCGCCGCTGACCCGGCCCTCGGGCAGATCCCGCAAAACCAATTCGGCGTACTCCAACTGATTCTCGGCACCGGCACCGAACGGCAGAAAAAAATCCTGCTGCAGAGCGTGCTCGAAGGCTGGCGCATCGGCAACGCCGGGCCGGAACGTGGCACTCGCAATACCCTTGAACTCAAGGCCCGGATCACCGCTGACGGTGACAGGTTTGTCATCAATGGTCAGAAGTTCTATTCAACCGGCGCGCTGTTTGCCCACTGGGTCGCGGTCAAGGCGCTGAATGACGAGGGTCGGCAGGTGCTGGCGTTCGTGCGGCGCGGCACCCCGGGCCTGCGGATCGTCGACGACTGGTCAGGGTTCGGCCAGCGCACCACGGCCAGCGGCACCGTGTTGCTGAACAATGTGCAAGTGGATGCCGACTTGGTGCTGGAGAACTGGCGCATCAACGAAACGCCCGGCGTGCAAGGCGCGATTTCCCAACTGATCCAGGCCGCCATCGATGCAGGCATCGCCCGTGGCGCCATCGACGATGCCATCGCCTTCGTCCGAGAACGAGCCCGGCCCTGGATCGATGCCAAGGTCGACCGGGCCAGTGACGACCTCTATGTGATCGCCGACATCGGCAAGCTGAAAATCGAACTGCACGCCGCCGAAGCGTTGTTGCGCAAGGCCGGACAAGTGCTGGACCAGGTCAGCGCCGCGCCCATCACCGCGCAATCGGCTGCCCGCGCCTCGATTGCCGTGGCCGAGGCCAAGGTGCTCACCACCGAGATCGCCCTGCAAGCCAGCGAAAAATTGTTAGAACTGGCCGGCAGCCGCGCCACCCTCGCCGAATTCAATCTCGACCGCCACTGGCGCAACGCACGGGTCCATACCCTGCACGACCCGGTGCGCTGGAAGTATTACGCGGTAGGCGCCTACCACCTGAACGGCACCTTGCCGGCCCGGCATTCCTGGATCTGACGACCCGACCTCTGGAGCAGTACATGACGTTTTCTCAACACGTCGCGGTGATCACCAGCGATGAACAAGCCCTGATCGTGGCCAGCGACCTGGCCGATGACTTCAAGCGCGACAGCGCCCTGCGCGACCGTGAGCGCCGCTTGCCGTACCCGGAACTGGAGGCCTTCTCCCGCTCTGGCCTGTGGGGCATCAGCGTGCCCAAGGCCTATGGCGGCGCCGGTGTGTCCAACGTCACCCTGGCCAAAGTCATCGCGCTGATTGCTCAGGCCGACGGCTCGCTGGGGCAGATTCCGCAAAATCATTTCTACGCCCTGGAAGTGCTACGGGTAAACGGCAGCCAAGCGCAAAAACAACGCCTGTATGCCGAAGTCCTGGCCGGCCAACGTTTTGGCAATGCATTGGCGGAGCTCGGCACCAAGACCGCCCACGACCGCATCACGCAACTGCGCCGCGACGGTGAGGGCTACCGCATCAGCGGTCGCAAGTTCTACGCCACGGGGGCGATCTACGCCCAGCGCATCCCCACGTCGGTGGTGGATGAAAACGGCGTGCAACAACTGGCATTCGTCCCGCGCAACAGCCGAGGCCTGACGGTGATCGACGACTGGAGCGGTTTCGGCCAGCGCACCACCGGCAGTGGATCGGTGGTGTTCGAGGACGTTTATGTCACCGCCGAAGACGTCGTGCCCTTCCAGAGCGCCTTCGAACGCCCAACGCCGGTGGGGCCGCTGGCGCAGATTCTTCACGCCGCCATCGACACCGGCATCGCTCGCGCCGCCTATGAGGACGCCCTGCATTTTGTCCGCAGCAAAACCCGGCCCTGGATCGACGCCACCAGCGACGTCGCCACCGAAGACCCGCACACCCTCAAAAGCTTCGGCCAACTGAGCATCCGCCTGCACGCCGCCGAAGCCCTGCTGGAACGTGCCGGTGAGTTTCTCGACCGGGCCCAGGCCGACACCCAGGCCGACACGGTCGCCGCCGCCTCGATTGCCGTAGCCGAAGCCCGCGCCATCAGCACCGAGATTTCCCTGGCCGCCGGCAGCACCCTGTTCGAATTGGCCGGCAGCCAGGCGACCCTGGCCGAACATGGTCTCGACCGCCACTGGCGCAACGCCCGGGTGCACACCCTGCATGACCCGGTGCGCTGGAAATACCACGCGGTGGGCAACTTCTACCTCAACGATGAAAAACCGCCGCTGCGGGGGACTATCTGATGGCGGCCGACAGGAAAAAGATCCTGCTCAACGCGTTCAACATGAACTGCATCGGGCACATCAACCATGGTTTGTGGGCTCATCCCCAGGACACCTCGACCCAGTACAACACGATTGAATACTGGACCGCCCTGGCGCAATTGCTCGAGCGCGGATTGTTCGACGGGCTGTTCATCGCCGACATCGTCGGGGTCTACGACGTGTACCAACAGTCGGTGGACGTCACGCTCAAGGAGTCGATCCAACTGCCGGTCAACGACCCGTTGCTGCTGGTCTCGGCGATGGCCGCCGTGACGAAAAACCTCGGCTTCGGGCTCACCGCCAACCTGACCTACGAACCGCCCTACCTGTTTGCCCGACGCATGAGCACCCTCGACCATCTGAGTCGCGGCCGGGTCGGCTGGAACATCGTCACCGGCTATCTGGACAGCGCCGCCAAAGCCATGGGGCTTACCGCGCAGGTCGAGCATGACCGCCGCTACGACCAGGCCGATGAATACCTGCAAGTGCTCTACAAATTGTGGGAGGGCAGTTGGGAAAACGACGCGGTGCTCAACGACCGCGAGCAGCGGATCTATGCCCGGCCGGAGAAAGTGCACAAGGTTCGGCACCAGGGCGAGTTCTATCAGGTCGAGGGTTATCACCTCTGCGAACCCTCGCCCCAGCGCACGCCGGTGCTGTTCCAGGCCGGTAGTTCCGAGCGCGGCCTGCTGTTTGCCGGGCGGCATGCCGAGTGCGTGTTCATCAGCGGCCAGAACAAACCCGCGACCAAGGCCCAGGTGGACAAGGTTCGCGCCAGCGCCGCCCGAGCCGGACGAAACCCCGGGGACATCAAAGTGTTCATGGGCCTTAACGTGATCGTCGGCGAGACCGAAGCGGCCGCCTGGGCCAAGCATGCCGAGTACCTGAGCTACGCCAGCGCCGAAGCCGGGGTGGCGCATTTTTCCGCCTCGACAGGAATCGATTTTTCCGCGTACGAACTGGACGAACCGATCCAGTACGTGAAGAGCAACGCCATCCAGTCTGCCACCAAGATCCTGCAGAACAACGACTGGACCCGGCGCAAATTGCTGGACCAACACGCCCTGGGCGGTCGCTACATCACCCTGATCGGCTCGCCCGAACAGGTGGCCGATGAACTGGAGGCGTGGATCGCCGAAACCGGCCTCGACGGCTTCAACCTGACCCGCATCGTCACGCCGCAAAGCTACGTGGACTTCATCGACCTGGTGATCCCCGAGTTGCAGCGACGCGGTTCGTACAAGACCGAATACGACAACGGCACCCTGCGCGAAAAGCTGTTTCACGCAGAGGCCCATTTGCCCGAACAACACACCGGTTCGACCTACCGACACTGACCTTGTGGGAGCAAAGCTTGCTCGCGATGCAGACACCTCGGTTTTTGAGCGACCGCATCAACTTCATCGCGGGCAAGCCTTGCTCCCACAGAGCTCTGTTCGCCACAAAAAATATGCACCGCCCATTAATGACTGGAATATCCGACATGACCAAGCAACTCCTGACCTTGCCAGTCAAAGCACTGGCCCTGGCCCTCGGCCTGTTCAGCTCGACGCTGTTTGCCGCCGACGCACCGTTGAAGATCGGCACCACCGCCGCGTTTGCCATTCCCCTGGAAGCCGCCGTAGAAGAAGCCGGCAAGCAAGGCTTGAAGGTCGAGTTGGTGGAGTTCAGCGACTGGATCGCGCCCAACGTCAGCCTGGCCTCCGGTGATATCGACGTGAATTACTTCCAGCACATTCCGTTCCTGGAAAATGCCAAGGCCACCGCTGGGTTCGACCTGGTGCCCTTTGCGCCGGGGATCATCAACAACGTCGGGCTCTATTCGAAAAAATACAAAAGCTTCGACGAGCTGCCCGAAGGCGCGAGCGTCGCCATTGCCAACGACCCGATCAACAGCGGTCGCGGCCTGCAACTGCTGGCCAAAGCCGGGCTGATCACCCTCAAGCCGGGGGTGGGTTACAAGGCCACCGAAGACGATATCGTCGCCAACCCGAAAAAAATCAAAATCCTGCAAGTCGAAGCCGTGCAACTGGTGCGCGCCTATGACGACGCCGACTTGGTACAGGGCTATCCCGCCTACATCCGCTTGGCGAAGACCTTCGACGCCACGTCTGCCTTGCTGTTCGACGGCCTCGATCACAAGGAGTACGTCATCCAGTTCGTGATCCAACCCAAGAGCAAAACCGACCCAAGGCTGATCAAATTCGTCGACATCTATCAGCACTCACCTGTCGTGCGTGCTGCCCTGGACAAGGCCCATGGCAAGCTCTACCAGGCCGGATGGGAAGGCTGACCATGAACGCCGTCAATGCTCGACTCAGACACGAAGCTCCCACGCCACAAAGCGCCGACCAGACCGAGCTGCATCCGGAGTTGAACCGCGCCCTTGTGCGCTTCATCGGCCTGGGCAAGACCTACAACGGTGCCCAGGGTCCGGTGGCCGCGCTGCAAGGGATCGACCTGGCGATCCAGCGCGGCGAGGTGTTCGGCATCATCGGCCGCAGCGGCGCCGGCAAGTCGTCGCTGATCCGCACCATCAACCGCCTCGAACAACCCACCAGCGGCAGGGTGTTGATTGATCAGATAGACATCGGCGAGTTCGATGAGGACCGCCTGGTGGAATTGCGCCGGCGCATCGGCATGATCTTCCAGCACTTCAACCTGATGTCGGCCAAGACCGTCTGGCAGAACGTTGAGCTGCCGCTGAAAGTCGCCGGCGTGCCCAAGGAACAGCGCCAGCGCAAAGTCCGCGAGCTGCTGGAGCTGGTCGGCCTGCAAGGCAAGCACAAGGCCTATCCGGCGCAACTTTCGGGCGGTCAGAAGCAGCGGGTGGGGATTGCCCGGGCGCTGGTCCATGACCCGCAGATCCTGTTGTGCGATGAAGCCACATCGGCCCTTGACCCGGAGACCACCCAATCGATCCTCGGTTTGCTACGCGAGATCAATCAGCGACTGGGCCTGACCATCGTGTTGATCACCCACGAGATGGCGGTGATCCGTGAAGTCTGCGACCGGGTGGTGGTGCTCGAGCAAGGACGCATGGTCGAGCAGGGACCGGTCTGGGAAGTATTCGGCAACCCGCAACACGAGGTCAGTCGGACGCTGCTGGCGCCGTTGCAACACGCCATACCGCAAGAGCTGCAAAGTCGCTTGCAGGGGCAGCCGGCATCGGCGGATGCGGCTACCGTGCTGCGCCTGAAGTTCAGCGGCATAGATCGAGAAGAACCGGATCTCGCCGCCTTGTTCAGTGCCCTCGGTGGACGGGTGCGGCTGCTGCACGGCGGCATCGAGCGCATTCAGGGCCACGGGCTGGGGCAATTGTTGCTGGCCGTGAGCGGTTCGTCATGGGGCGCCGAGGAATTGCGTCAACGGGCGGGCAATTGGGCACAACGGGTAGAGGTGCTGGGTTATGTGGTTTGACCGGTTGTTGCAGGGTTTTATCGACACGTTCCTGATGGTTGGCGTGTCATCGTTGATTGCGTTGCTGGCGGGCATACCGCTGGCGGTGATCCTGGTCACGAGCGGCAAGGGTGGAATTTATGAAGCGCCAGCCTTGAACCGGGCCCTGGGCGCGTTCGTGAACCTGTTCCGCTCGATACCGTTCCTGATTCTGATGGTGGCGTTGATCCCGTTCACCCGGCTGATCGTCGGCACCACCTATGGCGTGTGGGCCGCGGTTGTACCGCTGACCATCGCCGCTACACCGTTCTTTGCCCGTATCGCCGAAGTCAGCCTGCGCGAGGTCGACCATGGCCTGATCGAAGCGGCCCAGGCTATGGGTTGCCGACGCTGGCACATTGTCTGGCATGTGCTGCTGCCCGAAGCCCTGCCGGGCATCGTTGGCGGTTTTACCATCACCTTGGTGACCATGATCAACTCCTCGGCCATGGCCGGAGCGATCGGCGCCGGCGGCCTGGGCGACATCGCCTACCGCTACGGCTACCAACGTTTCGACAGCCAGATCATGCTCACGGTGATCGTGTTGCTGGTGGCATTGGTCGCCGTGATCCAATTGGGTGGTGACCGCCTGGCGCGCGACTTGAATAAACGCTGACCTATGGGAGCAGTTGACCTGTGGGAGCAAAGCTTGCTCGCGATAGCAGTATTCCATCCAACATGGATACCAACTGGACGACTGCAGTCGCGAGCAAGCTTTGCTCCCACAGGCAGATCAGCGGGCTTGCGGTATAGTCGGCTGACACTCCTCACCCAAACCCACACCCATGAAACACACCACCGACGACCTGCACGCCATCACCGCCACGACCCTGGGCCATTACAACGCCGTGGCAGAGAGCTTTCGCGACGGCACCCGCGACCACGATGTCAGCCAGAACATCGACGCCCTGCTGCGCCATATCCAGGGCCAGGCACCGCTGCACATCCTGGATTTCGGCTGCGGCCCGGGGCGCGACCTGCGCACATTCACGGCCATGGGCCATGTCGCGGTCGGCCTCGACGGTTCAGAGGAATTTGCCCGGATGGCGCGCCAGGACAGCGGTTGTGAGGTGTGGCAGCAGGACTTCCTGGAACTCGACCTGCCGGTCGAACGCTTTGACGGGATTTTCGCCAACGCGGTGCTGTTTCATGTCCCCGTCCAGGAACTGCCACGGGTGCTCAAGCAATTGCACGCCACCCTCAAGCCCGGCGGCGTGCTGTTCAGTTCCAACCCGCGGGGAGAAAACCAGGAAGGCTGGAACGGCCAGCGCTTCGGCGCGTATCACGACCTTGCGGCATGGCGCACGTTGCTCACCGAGGCAGGTTTTGTCGAGCTTGAGCATTACTATCGACCGGCGGGGCTGCCGCGGGAGCAGCAGCCATGGCTGGCGAGTGTCTGGCGTAAGTCCTGAGATTGGGGCAGGGTGAGTGGTGAATCCTGTGGCGAGGGAGCTTGCTCCCGTTCGGCTCTGTAGGCGCTGACGAAGCCTGCGATCTGTTGATCTTTCGCTTAAGACTCAAGTGTCCTTGAAAAGATCGCAGCCTCGTTGCACTCGTCAGTTCCTACGACCCAACCATTTCTGCGACAACTGCTCCAATCGCCCGTCGTCCTTGATCCGCTCCAGAGCATTGTCCAGGCTGGCCTTGAACGCCGGGTTGCCCTTCTGGAACGGAATCACCAGGCTCGGCGCCGGCTCGCTCTTTTCTTCCGGCTGAAAGGACTGCGCCATGACCAGGGGACGCGGTGTCTCATCCTTGCGCGCCAACAGTTGCGCATCCGGCTGGCTGTAAACGGCGCTGGTGTCGAAACGTTCGGCCAGTTCCGGGGTCATTGCTATGTGGTTGATGGCAACGTCGTACTTGCCACTTTCCACGCCGGACAGCAGATCCCCGGCATCGGTGACCACAAAATCGGCGCGAACATCCAGCTCACCGGCCAACATCTGTCCCAGCTCCACCTCGA
The DNA here is from genome assembly GCF_014268615.1 of Pseudomonas tehranensis. Taxonomy (GTDB): domain Bacteria; phylum Pseudomonadota; class Gammaproteobacteria; order Pseudomonadales; family Pseudomonadaceae; genus Aquipseudomonas; species Aquipseudomonas tehranensis. The sequence continues at coordinate 24,781 of NZ_JABWQV010000051.1, forward strand.
AGCCGGTGAGTTTGCCGTCTTCCTTGAAGTTGAAAGGGCTGGTGTTGGCTTCCACAGCGATGCGCAATTCGCCACGGTCGTTGACGTCGTCGATCAGTTCGGCATGGGCCAGAGGGCTCAAGAGGGGTAGCAGGCAGATCAGCCCAGGCAGAAAACGCATGGTCACTCCTTTGTATTGTTACAAGCGACGCTCGTTTCAGGCTCGCTTTGCTATGGTTGTTGCAGGCTTCGACAACGAATGGTCATGAAGTTGTCATGATCTCGCGGATTTCATGAAAAACTGGAGAAAAAAATGAAAAGCTTTATGTCACGTGCCGCCTTGGCCGGCCTGTTGCTGGGGGCTTCGATGCTGGCATCCGCCGCAACCCCTGCTCCCAAGGGTGCAGAGGTATTCATCGTTTCCCCGGAAGACGGTGCCACCGTCGGCCAGGAATTCAAGGTCAAGTTCGGCGTCAAGGACATCGCGCTGGCCCCGGCGGGTGATGTGACGAAAAATACCGGTCATCACCATTTGCTGATCGATGTCGACAAACTGCCTGCCAAAGGCGCACCGATTCCAACCGACGCCAACCACATGCATTTCGGCAAGGCGCAAACCGAGGCTACGATCAAACTGGCACCGGGTAAGCACACCTTGCAGCTGATACTCGGCGACAGCGGCCATATGCCGTTCGATCCGACCATCGTTTCCAAGAAAATCACCGTAAACGTGAAATAACACGGTACCCATAAACACTCCCCCCTGTGGGAGCGGGCTTGCTCGCGA
>NZ_JABWQV010000510.1 GCF_014268615.1 Pseudomonas tehranensis
GAGGTAGGCCGGGTCGCGATGCCCGTCCGGCCGGGCGACCACCAGGGTCGCGCCGGTGATCAACGGCCAGAAGAACTCCCACACCGACACGTCGAAGCTGTACGGGGTCTTTTGCAGAACGCGGTCGTTCGGGCCAATCGGGAAGGCGTCCTGCATCCAGTGCAGGCGGTTCATCAAGGCGCCGTGTTCGTTCATCACGCCTTTGGGTTGGCCGGTGGAACCGGAGGTGTAGAGCACGTAGGCCAGGTCGTGAGCTTCGACGCTGATCGGCTCGAACGCCTGTGCCTGGGGCAGGGCGTCGAGGGTCCAGGCCTGATGCTCGGCGGGCAGGCGCGACAGCCATTGCGCCTGGGTCAAGGTGACCTTGGCATCGGCGTCT
>NZ_JABWQV010000511.1 GCF_014268615.1 Pseudomonas tehranensis
CCCTCGCCACAGAGAACAGGTGCAATGACTACCGCGTAGGCTCAGCCAATTCGATGTCATCCAACGCACGATCGGCCAGCAACGTACCCAGTTCAATCAACTGCTGAATCCCCAGCGCAACATGCCGCCGGGAGCCTTCCAGCTCGAATGCCAGGTCACTGACCATGGCGTTGGCCGAAGCCAGGGTTTCGCTGAGGCTGGTCAACACGGATTCGGTGTTGAGGCCTGGGACCACTGAAAATACCTGGCCATTGTGGGTATCGGGTTGGGTTGGGGCCGGGGGAGACAAGTGGATATTCAGCGCCCGGTCGGCGGCTTCGCGGAGCTTTTTTGTGTCGAGGGTGGTGTAGGCGGACAGGTTTTCGGCTTTTGG
>NZ_JABWQV010000512.1 GCF_014268615.1 Pseudomonas tehranensis
GGTGTAGGCGGACAGGTTTTCGGCTTTTGGGGGGTTGGGGGTGATCTTGACCATTGTGAAGCTCCTGACTTGAAATTGAGCCCTCTCACCTCGTGACCAAACGAGGGGTGGTGGGCTATACGCAGGTTGGTCAACCGGGAAGTCAGGCACCCGGCGCACTCGAAAGTGCCCCGCGCACAGCCCACCGCAAAGCATACCGACAAGCACATAAAAAAGCGCCGACATGCTGAGGTTGGCGCGTGTGCGCCTGACATTGGACGGGTGACCAAACCCGGTCGCTGATTTTGCAGCGACCGGCAAAGCCTAGCCCCGCCGCTTCCGAACCGACAACCGCCACGACTCGTCAGAAAATTCCGG
>NZ_JABWQV010000513.1 GCF_014268615.1 Pseudomonas tehranensis
TGCCGTGGTGGTCACCGATGACAACGGCACCACCGCCAACGGCAATCTGGACGTGAACATCGTTGATGATGTGCCCCAAGCCGTGGACGACAGCAACGCCGGCACCGCCTCGGAAACCAACCTGACCCTGACCGGCAGCGTGCTGACCAACGACACCGAAGGCGCGGATCGGGTGACGTCCGGCCCGATCACACCCGGTACTTTTACCGGCACTTACGGCACGCTGGTTCTCAACGCTGATGGTTCCTACACCTACACGCTGAACACCGCCGACGCTGACTTCAAAGGCCTGAACGGCGGCGGCAACGGCACTGAAACCTTCACCTACACCCTGACC
>NZ_JABWQV010000514.1 GCF_014268615.1 Pseudomonas tehranensis
ACCCGGGAATAACGCAGCGGCTCCGAGCCGCGCTTGAGGTAGTAGTCGACGTCCACCGTGCCGTTCAAATTATCGATCACGTAGCGGTAGGGCACGGTAAACGGCACGGGGGCCCCCGCCGAACTGGTATTGAGTGGCCGCTCGTCAGGCGGCGCACTCACCCGCGAGCCCCTCCAGCGCAGCCCGATGATGTCGCCGGGCACGGTACCCGTGTAGGGCGCTGAAACATTGGCCCCTACATTGGGATTTACGTTGCTCGGGTCCAGCACATCGTTGCTGTCGGCTTCGATGACATCGGGCTTTTCCATTTCCGGCTGGCCGCTGCCCACGGACA
>NZ_JABWQV010000515.1 GCF_014268615.1 Pseudomonas tehranensis
GGCGAGGGAGCTTGCTCCCGCTGGGGTGCGCCCCCCCAAAAACCTGACTCTGCGGTGTGTCAGGTTAAAGGTTGGGGCTGCTGCGCAGCCCAGCGGGAGCAAGCTCCCTCGCCACAAGAGCTGGAGTACATCGCCTTTTCAGCGAATCCCAGCTACGCAGCGCATTGCGTTATGATCCCCGCCTCCATCGGAGCCAGAGCTTTACCCGCGAATGTTGCCGTCCTCATCTGACATCCCCCCTGCCCTGCCCCCTGTTCTGGTCGGCCCGCTGCTGCGGCGGCTGGAGCCGACGCGGCTGGGGATGTGG
>NZ_JABWQV010000516.1 GCF_014268615.1 Pseudomonas tehranensis
TTACCGATTCGGTGGACAGCACCGGTTTGAGCCTGTCGGCGTCCACCCAAGTGGCCGAAGGCGGTTCGATTGTATACACCGCGACATTGACCAATGCCGCCGGCACTCCAGTCACCGTGACCCTGAGCAACGGCGCCGTTATCAACATCGCTGCTGGGCAAACCACTGGCACGGTGACAGTCGATGCGCCAACTGACGACGTCTACAAAGACGCCGGCAAGGTTGAAGTCAGCATCGACAACGCCACCGGCGGTAACTTCGAAAACCTCGTCCCGAGCACCACTCCGGCAGTG
>NZ_JABWQV010000517.1 GCF_014268615.1 Pseudomonas tehranensis
TCGCCGACCTGGCAGGAAATCGAGGTCACCATCCCACCTCAAGCACCCGTCATGAACGCGCCCGTGGAAAATGGCCTCTCGCCCAATCTCAACGGCACCTGCTGGCCGGGCGCTGTGCTGACTCTCACGTTCAGTGACAGCCCCATCGAACACCCCGTCGACAATGACAACGGCACTTGGAGATTCCGGCGCGACGAGCCGTTTGCACCGGAGATCACCCATACCGCGACCCTGATCCAGACCGCCGCCCAGCAACCCTCGCCGGAGGCGCAAAGGACATTCACGGTTGCCA
>NZ_JABWQV010000518.1 GCF_014268615.1 Pseudomonas tehranensis
CCCTTCGCGGCGGGCCCACGGAGCAATGCCTGCGTTCGGGCATGCCGAGCCTAAGCGAGGCACCGAGTGGTGGGGCAAAGCGCTTTTGGTTACTTTTGGCGCTCTTCCAAAAGTGACCCGCCGTAAGGGCGGAACCCTAAGCAGCCGTTACCGCAGCAACGGATATGTACCCAGTCAACAAAACCCAGGCCAGCTGTCAGGCCGCCTCGCGAGCAAGCTCGCTCCCACAGAGGATCGGGGCTATTGCGGCAACCCAAAACAAATGTGGGAGCGGGGGCGCGC
>NZ_JABWQV010000519.1 GCF_014268615.1 Pseudomonas tehranensis
GGCACTGAAACCTTCACCTACACCCTGACCGACGCCGACGGCGATACCAGCACCGCCAACCTGGTGTTGCAGGTGCACAACAACGACGACCCGGTGATCATCGAAGGCCTGGACACCGAAGGCGGCGAGCTGAATCTGCAGGAGAAAAACCTCAGCGACGGCACCAACCCGGATGCTTCAGCACTGACCCAAAGCGGCACCTTCACCATCACCGCGCTGGACGGTGTGCAGACCCTGAGCGTCGGCGGTATCAACGTCGTCAGCGGTGGTGTTGCCGCCGG
>NZ_JABWQV010000052.1 GCF_014268615.1 Pseudomonas tehranensis
GGGCGGAACCCTAAGTGGCCGTTACCGCAGAAACGGATATACACACTCACGAAGGCAGCCTGACAGCCAACCAGAATTTGTGGGAAGGGTCGGACAAAGCCCCTAATTCGAGCCGAATTTTCCGACGAGTTCCGGCGGTTGCCGGGTGGGAAGAACTCTGGCTAACCTTTTTCCCGTCGCTGCCAATTCAGCGTCCGGGCGTCGCGGCCCGCTAACTTGGTGCATAATTCCAGCCATCGACGGTGCTTCGGCATTGTTGTTGTCATGGCTGGCTGTGCGTGGGATACCTTCGGGTATGCCGGAGGCTCCAAGTTCGGTCCGCGAACCTGCGTACAGCTGCCACCTCCAATCGCGTCGCGGCGATCGGTGGCAGCTCCAAAAACTTGGAGATGCACGATGATCAAAGTCACACCCAATCCCCCCGAAACCGATCCCTCGTCAGCCCATGGCGGGCTCAATTCTCAAAAACTCGATGAAGCCGCCCAACGCGCCCTCGACTATTACCTAGCCCCAAAGCCCGAAGCCAAAAAGAAACCACCCTCAAACCAGCTATTCACCGTCGTGGAAGGCATCGACACCGAATGCCTGCTCGCCAACCTCAGCGAAACCCTGGCCTCAGCCAACGCAACCGTCAGCGACCTGGCCTTCGAACTCGAAGGCTCGCGACGGCATGTTGCTTTGGGAGTGCAACAACTGATTGAGCTGAGTGAGTTATTGGCCAATCGCGTGCTGGACGAGCAGGTACCCGTGGCGAAGGGCTAGAAAAGCAGCCAAGGCGAACACAGAACCTGTGGCGAGGGAGCAGCTCCCTCGCCACAGGGGCAGCGTGGGCTTGAAAGCCGGGGCTCAATCCAACCCCAACTTCTTCAAGCGATACCGCATCGACCGAAACGACAACTTCAACCGCTGCGCCGCCGCCGTGCGGTTCCAGCGGGTTTCCTCCAAAGCCTGGAGGATGAGTTTGCGTTCGACGTCCTCTAGATAGTCTTCCAGGTTATCGACCCGCATCAGGTCGGGGCTGCCGGCGTCGGTGGTGCTAGTGCCCTCGGCCAAACGCAGGTCATGGGCTTCGATCAACTGGTGCTCGCAAAGGGTGTAGGCGCGTTCGAGCATGTTTTCCAGCTCCCGAACATTGCCCGGGAAGCGGTAGTTTCGAAGGGCGTCCAGAGCTTGCGGATGGAGCTTAACCGCGGGGCTGCCGGTATTGGCGGCCAGGCGCTGGAGGGTGTGATTGGCGAGTGGTTCGATGTCCTCGCGGCGTTCGCGCAGCGGCGGGACGCGCAGTTCGATGACGTTGAGTCGATAGTACAGGTCCTGGCGAAAGCGCCCGGCGCTGACTTCGGCGTCCAGATCCTTATGGGTGGCGCAAAGAATTCGTACATCCACCACCTCTTCCTGCTGACCGCCAACGGCCCGCACGGCCTTTTCCTGGATGGCCCGCAGCAATTTGACTTGCATCGCCAGGGGCAGGTCGGCCACTTCATCAAGGAACAAGGTCCCGCCATGGGCGGCCTGGAACAGTCCGGGTTTGTCTTCGATGGCGCCGCTGAAGCTGCCTTTTCGATGGCCGAAAAACTCGCTTTCCATCAGCTCCGTGGGAATCGCCCCACAGTTGACCGGCACAAAACGCTGGGCGGAACGCGGGCCTTGCTCATGGATCAACCGGGCGACCAGCTCTTTGCCGCAACCCGATTCCCCGCTGATGTAGACCGGCGCCTGACTGCGAGCGAGTTTTTCGATCTGTTTGCGGACGTTGTGCATCGGCGGGGAGTCGCCCAGCAGACAGCGCTCGATGGACGTCGCCGGGATGGCGACCGACGGTAGGCGTAACGCGCTGGTGACCAGCTCGCGCAGCCGACCCAGGTCGACCGGTTTGGTCAGAAAGTCGAAGGCGCCGGCCTTGAGGGCGTCGATGGCGGTTTCCAGGCTCCCGTAGGCGGTGATCATTGCCACGGGCAGTTGCGGGTAGCGTTGCTGGATATGTTGCACCAGTTCCAGGCCAGTGCCGTCGGGCAGGCGCATGTCGGTCAGGCACAGGTCAAAGGTGTCTTCAGCCAGCAGGGCTTGGGCCTGGGCAAGGTTCTCGGCGCTGCGGGTGTCGAGTTTCATCCGGCCCAGAGTAATGTCCAGGAGTTCGCGGATGTCCGGTTCGTCATCGACGATCAGGATTCGTTGCCGTGAGCGTGTAGTCAAATCTGTTTCCGTCCGTGAGCAAAAGTGATGCGAAAGCAGCCGCCGCCTTGGCGTGGTTTGAAGTCTAGGCGGGCCTGGTTGCTTTCGCACAGCTCACGGGACAGATAGAGCCCAAGGCCGGTGCCCTGGCTGCTGGTAGTGAAAAAGGGTTCGAACAAATGCGCTTGTTGGTCCGGCGTCACGCCGGGGCCGTTGTCGATAATGTCCAGCGTGGACAGCTGGCTGTGGGGATCAATGAACAGCTTGAGCCAGACCTCGGCCTCTTCATGGGCCATCGCGCTGTGACGCCAGGCGTTGCGCAGCAGGTTGTCGAGCACCTGGGTCAACTGATCGGGGTCCATCAGCGTGATGTAGTCGCCCGGGTCGATGCTCAGGTGCAAGTGCTGATGCCCAGCCGCGTTTTCCCGAGCTTGTCGGACGAACTGGTCGAGCCAGATCCGTAGATCCAGGCGTTGCGGCGTGGTTTGCTGGCGACGAGACAGTTGCAGGACGTTTTCAATGACGCGGTTCATTCGTTGGGAGTGATCCTGGATGATCTGCGTCAGACGCCGATCCGCGTCGTTCAGTTCCTCGGACTCGCGCAGCAATTGCGCCGCATGGCTGATTGCCCCCAACGGATTGCGGATTTCATGGGCGATACCGGCGGTGAGGCGCCCCAGGGAGGCGAGTTTCAGCTGCTGGGCGTGCTGGGCCACTTGGGCCAAGTCTTCGAGGAAGACCAGGATCTGATGCTGATCGTGATGTCCCAGCGCAATGAAACTCGGTTGCAAGGTAAGGCCGGTGCCGTTAATCGTCAGGCTTTGCGGGCGCAGGCTGGGGTTGTTCAACCACAGTTGCAGGCGCTCCACCAGGGCGCCAGAGCAATCGTCGAGCCGCTGGCCGACCAGATCGTGCATGCCCAACAGATTCAACGCGCTTTCATTGGCCAATTGCACCCGGCGCTGGCGATCGAGCACCAGGATGCCGGTGCGCATGCGTTGCAGGATGAGTGCGTTGAGCGCCTCCAGGCCAACCACTTCGCTGGCCCGTTGTTCGGCCAGGATTTCACTGGCTTCCAGGCGTCGGGTCAGGCCTTGCACCAGCAGCGCGGCGGCAAAACACAAGGCTCCCAGGGTGCCGGCCTGCAGATAACTGCTGGGACGGCTCGAATCGCTGAGGTCGAGGAAGAAGCTTGATCCGACGATGCCCAGCGTGGCGACAGCGGCAATCAACAGGCCAATTCGGCCTCGCAACAGCGTATTGCCGATGGCCACCGAGACGATGAGCAGGTTACCGATGGCGCTGGGGGCGCCGCCGGCCGCGTAGAACAGCCACGACAACAACAGCACGTCGGTCAGAGCCAGGCCGAACAGCCGGGCTGGGCGGCGGGTATTTTCAAGAAACACCACCAGCAGGATATTCAGCACCAGGTACAACCAGCTGCCGCTGCGCAGCAAATCGTTGTTGGCGAACTCCAGCAAGCGGTTGTCCATGTTGCTGGAGATCAGCAGCACCAAGGTGATGCCGATGCTTAGACGGTACAGGTGATAGAGACGCAGCAGGCGCTGCGCCTGTTTGACGCGAGGACTTGAGGCTTGCTCAGCGGTCACGAGTGCCCGGGCCTTGCTCGAGGTGAGCCTGGCTGCAATACCACTGTTGTTCGAGGGCCAGAGCCCGATCTCGCGGCAGGTGCACGCCGCAATGGGCGCAACGGACCATGGGCGGTGCGTCCTGTTCCCGAGGGGAAGTCGGCGCGGCAGAGGTCCCCTTGAACTTGCGCCACAACCATATCGCGGCGGCAATCAGGGCGATCCAGAACAGTAAACGAAGCATGATGGGCGGCTTTTTGGCTAATGATCAGGCAGTTTAGCCAAGGACAGGAACGGCGCACAGCGCTATAAAATCCAGGCACAAAAAAGGGAGACCCGCGGGTCTCCCTTTTTACGGGTGCCTGGCCTCAGTCGAACAGACCAAAGGTCATGTAGCTGAACCAGGAGCGATCGCTGGATTCGTTCTCGGGCTCTTCTTCCTCGATCACGTCGCCATCGGCGTCCTTGGGCTTGAGCTCGTTGGGAATGGCTTCCTTGGCATCCTGGAACTGACGCTGCACGTCCTGGTTGGCGCGGGTTTCGCCCGGCGGCAGGGGAGGACGGGATTCGATCAGGCCCAGGGTCGCCTTGCTCAGCCACGAACGGTTGTCGGCTTCGGCAACACGCGGGGTGAACTGACCATCCTCCAGGGACGGGTGATCCGGGTAGTTCAGCTTGAGGGTTTCCAGGCTGGTGGCCGCCAGATCGTCCAGGTGCAGGCGCTGGTAAGCCTCGGTCATCACCGCCAGGCCGTCGCCCACCGATGGGGTTTCCTGGAAGTTTTCCACCACGTAGCGGCCACGGTTGGCAGCGGCGACGTAGGCCTGACGGGTCAGGTAGTAGTCAGCTACGTGAATTTCGTAGGCCGCCAGCAGGTTACGCAGGTAGATCATGCGCTGCTTGGCGTCCGGCGAATAACGGCTGTTGGGGAAGCGGCTGGTCAGCTGGGCGAACTCGTTGTAGGAGTCGCGCGCGGCGCCCGGGTCCCGCTTGGTCATGTCCAGCGGCAGGAAGCGCGCCAGCAGGCCGACGTCCTGGTCGAAGGAAGTCAGGCCCTTGAGGTAGTAAGCGTAATCGACGTTCGGGTGCTGCGGGTGCAGACGAATGAAGCGCTCGGCGGCAGATTTCGCAGCTTCCGGCTCGGCGTTCTTGTAGTTGGCGTAGATCAGCTCCAGCTGGGCCTGATCGGCATAGCGACCAAACGGATACCGCGACTCCAGGGCCTTGAGCTTGGCCGTGGCGCTGGTATAGCTGTTGTTGTCCAGGTCGGTCTGCGCCTGTTGGTACAGTTCGACTTCGCTCAGGTTTTCGTCTACGACTTCCTTCGACGAGCAAGCAGCAGTCAATGCGAGGATGGCGATCAGCAGCAGGTGTTTCACTTGCATGGCGGCTTGCGTCCCTATGACGGCCGCTGTCTTGGGCGGGGCCGTCCTGTTATGATGAGCGCCCCGTTGAGAAGCCTCGGGGCAAAAGACGCCGTATTTAACCACAAGCGCGCAGCCGAAACCAAAGGCTGTGCCGACGCCTAGTCCGAGCATGTCCGATAAAATAGAACTTCGCGCAGAGGTGCCGTCCGAATTGGGCGGCCAACGCCTCGATCAAGTCGCCGCACAACTCTTCGCCGAGCACTCGCGCTCGCGCCTTTCCGCCTGGATCAAGGACGGCCGCCTGACTGTGGATGGGGCGGTGATCCGCCCGCGCGACATCGTCCATGGCGGCGCCATCCTCGAACTGACTGCCGAACAGGAGGCCCAGGGAGAATGGGTCGCCCAGGACATTGCCCTGGACATCGTCTATGAAGACGACGACATCCTGGTGATCAACAAGCCTGCGGGCCTGGTGGTGCATCCGGCCGCCGGTCATGCCGATGGCACCCTGCTCAACGCCTTGCTGCACCACGTGCCGGACATCGTCAACGTGCCCCGTGCCGGTATCGTGCACCGCCTGGACAAGGACACCACCGGTCTGATGGTGGTGGCCAAGACCATTCAGGCGCAGACACAACTGGTCACACAGCTGCAAAGCCGCAGCGTCAGCCGCATTTATGAGTGCATCGTGATCGGCGTGGTCACCGCCGGTGGCAAGATCAACGCCCCCATTGGCCGTCACGGCCAGCAGCGCCAGCGTATGGCCGTGATGGAAGGCGGCAAGCAGGCGGTCAGCCACTATCGCGTGCTGGAGCGTTTCCGTTCCCACACGCACGTGCGGGTCAAGCTGGAAACCGGCCGTACCCACCAGATCCGCGTGCACATGGCCCACATCAACTTCCCGTTGGTGGGCGACCCGGCTTACGGCGGTCGCTTCCGCATTCCACCGGCTGCCAGCCAGACCATGGTCGAATCGCTGAAGAGTTTCCCGCGCCAGGCGCTGCATGCGCGTTTCCTGGAACTGGATCATCCGACTACCGGCAAGCGCATGAGCTGGGAATCGCCGCTGCCGGATGATTTTGTCTGGCTGCTGACGTTGCTCAAGCAAGACCGCGAGGCGTTCATCGGATGAGTGACTGGCTGATACCCGACTGGCCCGCGCCGGCCTGGGTAAAGGCCTGCGTCACCACCCGTACCGGCGGCGTCAGTCTGACGCCGTTCGACAGCCTCAACCTGGGCGACCATGTGGGCGATGAGCCTGCGGCCGTCGCTGAGAACCGTCGCCGCCTCACCGATCGATTGGCCATCCGTCCGGCCTGGTTGCAGCAGGTCCACGGTATTACCGTGGTCGAGGCTGATCCGGCTCAGGTGGCCACCGCCGATGCCTGCTGGACCGCCACACCGGGTATCGCCTGTACGGCGATGACGGCGGACTGCCTGCCGGTGCTGTTCTGCAACCGTGCCGGCACCCGCGTCGCGGCAGCCCATGCCGGTTGGCGCGGGCTGGCGAACGGTGTGCTGGAAGCTACGCTGGACAGTCTGGAAGTGCCCGCCGATGAAATCCTCGCCTGGCTCGGCCCGGCTATCGGTCCGCAAGCCTTCGAAGTCGGGCCCGAGGTGCGGGAAGCTTTCGTCGCGCAGTTGCCACAGGCGGCGCAAGCCTTCGTCCCCAGCCACAACGCCGGCAAGTTGCTGGCCGACATCTATGCCCTGGCACGTCTGCGGTTGGCGGCGCGCGGTGTTACGGCGGTCTATGGGGGCGGCCAGTGCACGGTGACCGACCCACGGTTCTTTTCCTACCGACGCAACCCGCGTACCGGTCGCTTCGCCTCCCTGATCTGGCTCGAACGCTAGACTTCTCTGATCTGTATCAATAGCGCACTGCTTGAATCTTCCAGAATCGTCCACATCTATAGCGGTATCTGGCAGGTTTCTTCATTCAGGATGTTTTTCAGGTCCGGCCTGCTCAAAAGGAAGGTGACCCATGCGTATTGACCGTTTAACCAGTAAGTTGCAATTGGCCCTGTCCGATGCCCAGTCGTTGGCCGTCGGCCTGGACCATCCCGGCATCGAGCCGGCGCATCTGATGCAAGCCATGCTCGAGCAGCAGGGCGGCTCCATCAAGCCACTGCTGATGCAGGTGGGCTTTGACGTGAGCAGCCTGCGTAAAGAGCTGGCTAAAGAACTCGACCAGCTACCCAAGATCCAGAATCCGACAGGGGACGTGAACATGTCCCAGGATCTGGCGCGACTGCTCAACCAGGCCGACCGCCTGGCCCAGCAAAAGGGTGATCAGTTCATCTCCAGTGAGCTGGTGCTGCTCGCCGCCATGGATGAGAACAGCAAGCTGGGCAAGCTGTTGCTCGGCCAGGGCGTGAGCAAGAAAGCCCTGGAGAATGCCATCAACAACCTGCGTGGCGGCGAAGCGGTAAACGACGCCAACCACGAGGAGTCTCGCCAGGCGCTGGACAAATACACCGTCGACCTGACCAAGCGTGCCGAGGAAGGCAAACTTGACCCGGTGATCGGCCGTGACGACGAAATCCGCCGCACAATCCAGGTGCTGCAACGCCGCACCAAGAACAACCCGGTGCTGATTGGTGAGCCTGGCGTGGGTAAAACCGCCATCGCCGAAGGCCTGGCCCAGCGCATCATCAATGGCGAAGTGCCGGATGGCCTCAAGGGCAAGCGACTGTTGTCCCTGGACATGGGTTCGCTGATCGCCGGTGCCAAGTACCGTGGCGAGTTCGAAGAGCGGCTCAAAGCCTTGCTCAATGAATTGTCCAAGCAGGAAGGGCAGATCATTCTGTTCATCGACGAATTGCACACCATGGTCGGCGCGGGCAAGGGCGAAGGTTCGATGGACGCCGGCAACATGCTCAAGCCTGCGCTGGCCCGTGGCGAGTTGCACTGCGTCGGCGCGACAACGCTCAACGAGTACCGCCAATACATAGAGAAGGACGCGGCGCTGGAGCGGCGTTTCCAGAAAGTGCTGGTGGAGGAGCCGAGTGAAGAAGACACCATCGCCATCCTGCGCGGCCTTAAAGAACGCTATGAAGTTCACCACAAGGTGGCGATTACCGATGGCGCGATCATCGCGGCGGCCAAGCTCAGCCACCGCTACATCACGGATCGACAGTTGCCGGACAAGGCCATCGATCTGATCGACGAAGCCGCCAGCCGCATTCGCATGGAAATCGACTCCAAGCCGGAAGTGCTGGATCGGCTGGAGCGGCGCCTGATTCAACTCAAGGTCGAATCCCAGGCCTTGAAAAAAGAAAGCGACGAAGCGGCGAAGAAACGCCTGGAAAGGTTGCAGGAAGAGATCGTTCGCCATGAGCGCGAATATTCCGATCTCGAGGAGATCTGGAATTCGGAGAAAGCTGAAGTCCAGGGCTCGGCGCAGATCCAGCAAAAGATCGAACAGTCCCGTCAGGAACTGGAAGCGGCCCGCCGTAAAGGCGACCTCAACCGCATGGCCGAGCTGCAGTATGGGGTGATCCCGGATCTGGAGCGCAGCCTGCAAATGGTCGACCAGCACGGCAAGAGCGAAAACCAGTTGCTGCGCAGCAAGGTCACCGAAGAAGAAATTGCCGAAGTGGTGTCCAAGTGGACCGGCATTCCGGTGTCGAAGATGCTCGAAGGCGAGCGTGACAAACTGCTGAAGATGGAAAGCCTGCTGCACCAGCGCGTGATTGGTCAGGAAGAGGCGGTGGTGGCAGTGTCCAACGCCGTGCGCCGGTCTCGAGCCGGGCTGTCGGATCCTAACCGGCCGAGTGGCTCGTTCATGTTCCTCGGCCCGACCGGTGTCGGTAAAACCGAGCTGTGCAAGGCGCTGGCCGAGTTTCTCTTCGACACCGAAGAGGCCATGGTACGCATCGACATGTCGGAGTTCATGGAGAAACATTCCGTGGCGCGGCTGATCGGCGCACCACCGGGCTATGTCGGCTACGAAGAGGGCGGTTACCTGACCGAGGCTGTGCGACGCAAGCCGTACTCGGTGATCCTGCTCGATGAAGTCGAGAAGGCCCACCCGGATGTGTTCAACATCCTGCTGCAAGTGCTGGAGGATGGTCGTCTGACCGACAGCCACGGACGCACGGTGGACTTTCGCAATACCGTGATCGTGATGACCTCCAACCTGGGCTCGGCGCAGATCCAGGAATTGGTCGGTGATCGTGAGGCGCAACGCGCGGCGGTGATGGATGCAATCTCCACTCATTTCCGGCCGGAGTTCATCAACCGGGTGGACGAAGTGGTGATCTTCGAGCCGCTGGCCCGTGATCAGATCGCTGGCATCACCGAGATCCAGCTCGGTCGCCTGCGCAGCCGTCTCACCGAGCGCGAGCTGAAGCTGCAATTGAGTGACGAGGCGCTGGATAAGCTGATCGCCGTGGGTTACGACCCGGTCTATGGCGCGCGGCCGCTGAAACGGGCGATCCAGCGCTGGATCGAGAACCCGCTGGCACAGTTGATCCTCTCTGGTCGCTTCATGCCAGGCGAAACCGTCACAGGCACCGTGGAGAACGACGAAATCGTTTTCAACTGAGGCGATTGTCTGGTCTTTTGTGGTGAGGGAGCTTGCTCCCGCTGGAGGGCGAAGCACTCCTCGTTTTTTGAGGGCTGTCACGCGACCCAGCGGGAGCAAGCTCCCTCGCTACGACCGTCGATCTTTCTTGATTTATCGGTGTTCGCTTCCAAGCGCCATTTTTTTCATCAGGCCGTTGAACTCAAAGGAAAAGGCTTGTAAAGTGCGCCCCGCAGTACGTCACCCCCAAGGGCCACTTCTCTGTGAGAAGGAACCCAAAATAAGTTGCAAATCATTGTCTTGAAAGCAATTTAAGGGGTTGACAGAGGTTTTTAAGATTGTAGAATAGCGCGCCTCAGACACACGAACGCAGCGATGCGCAAGGGTAGAAGAGGTTGAAGCTGGCTTCAACGTAGCAGCTTAAAGTAGTAACTTGAAATATCAGTTCCGTGATAGCTCAGTCGGTAGAGCAAATGACTGTTAATCATTGGGTCCCAGGTTCGAGTCCTGGTCACGGAGCCATTTCAATCGGGGTATAGCGCAGTCCGGTAGCGCGCCTGCTTTGGGAGCAGGATGTCAGGAGTTCGAATCCCCTTACCCCGACCATTTTTGGGTCGTTAGCTCAGTTGGTAGAGCAGTTGGCTTTTAACCAATTGGTCGTAGGTTCGAATCCCACACGACCCACCATTTTTTGCAGTTTTAAAAGTCTGGAAGGCCCACGAAAGTGAGGATTTCCGGATTTTTTTTTGCCTGTAGAAAATCGCAGCTCGACCACGGGAACCACCCGATGATCCGAGTGGTTCCCTGGGCTTGTTAAAGCAGGCCGTCCTCGGCGCATACCTTCACGATCTGTTCGCGAAACCAGATGTTGGCGTTGTCCTGGCCGGGTTTCTCGCTCCACATCATTTCCAGCGTAAAGTTCGGTAAGCCCGCTGGCGGTCTGCGCTGGCTGTATTTGCCTTCATCGCAGGTCAGCGCCTGGATACGCCGAGGCAGGGTCAGGATGAAGTCGGTCCCCGGAATCATATTCAGTGCTGCCACGTAGCTGTTGGCCCGGGCGACAATCTGTCGGCTGTAGCCTTGCCGGGCGAGCCAGCCGTCCACCATGTTGGTGTCGGAGGTCCAGGGCGTCGGAAAAACATGCTGGCAGGCGACGAATGCCTCCAGATCAAATTCCTCCCTGGGCAGTGAAAAGTCTTTATCGACCACGCAAACCAGTTCATCTTCCAGTAATACTTGCGAGCGCAATCCCTTCGCGCCGCGATGAAAGTTGGGGCCGAAACAAACAACCAAATCGAATCGACCGTCCATCAATTCATCAACCGGAATGTCTTTGTGGAATTTCGTGATGTTAACGATGACGGGGAAGCGGCTGCCAATGAATCGTTTGACTAATTGGGGGAGTATGAGAAGTTCGAAATACTCCGGGGCGCAAATATTGAATGTTATTTCTTTCTGGGTCGGGTCGAATGTTTGAATGCCGGAATGGCATATATTGATGGTTTTGAGAATATTGAGTACGTGGCTGTACATGGCCGTGGCTTTATTTGTTGGCCGCATGCCACTACGGGTATTGATGAACAGTTCATCTTCGAAACTTGTGCGCAGCTTTTTCAGGCAGTAGCTCACGGTTGACTGGCTCACACAAAGGGTCTCGGACACCTCGGTGACGCTGCTTTGCTCGTACACCGCGACAAACACCATCAGGTCCTGCATGTCCAGCTTTCTAAGCAAATTACTATTGAGCATAAGATCCTTCTCGGCGCAATCCATCGGCTAGCGTCCCTTGTTTTTATGACAAAGGGGTTTATTTATATATTAGCGGAAGGCATTTATTTTTTAAATGGCTTGTGGGAATTTTCTTAAATATGCTCGCCTCGCTTTTTATAGAAATCCTGCACAAGGACGGAGGAGGACGATATGCAAATTCGCGTCGCAGAAACTAAGACAGCGTTATGGGTGCAAGCCACTGAAGTAGTAAAAGAGAAATTCCGCCGTTCTTATTCGGCTTCGGTTGAGCCGAATCCACAATACTTTGCGGTCACCCAGGATCCGTCAGACCGTATTCTTGCCTGTGCCGGTATTACATTCGCGGACCACCGCACACTGTTTTCCGAGCAATACCTGGCGCAGCCGATAGAAGTGATTTTGTCCCAGCGTCTGGAGAAAACGATCGACCGCTCAAACATTGTCGAGATCGGCAACCTGATCTCCCATCACCTGACGGCCGGCATGATTCTGGTCAACATGATTCCCCTGTTGTCCTGGTGCATGGGTGGGCATTACTTGTTGTGTACGGTGACGCCCCGCGTTCGGCAAATGATGGAAAGTTGCCAGATCGATTTCGAGCCGTTGCTGACAGCAGACCCTGCGCGCCTGGGCGAGGAGGGGGGTAAGAACTGGGGGACTTATTACTCCAAATTGCCGGTCACCGGGTTCATCCGGGTAGACCCGCAGCGCTCGCGTTTCGCGGCCATGACGCTCAACACCTCGTTCACCCAACTGCCTGGCGATTCACTGGCGAGGGCGCAGCCATGAGCGGCGGATTTATCCATCACTTGAAAAGCGCGTTGCAAGACAATCGCCAGGCTGTCTGCGCGGTGGACTGGTCGGCGTCGGGCGGCGAGCCGGTGGCGTTGACCTATGGCGAGCTGGAACATCGTGCCCTCAATCTGGCCGCCGAACTGCAACGGCGTTTTCCCAGCCCGGCCCATGGCGATCATGTGGTTTTGGGAATTGCCACGCGTAACAGCAGCGACTGGCTGGTGGCCGATCTTGCTTGCCTGTTTGCCGGGATTACCGCGTTACCGTTGCCATTGGCTTTCAGCCAGGCTCAGGCGGAGCATCTGGCCGAGCGTTGCGACGGGTTTGTAGTGGATGCCGCCGGGCAGCGGACACTGGCGCAGCGTTGGAAGTTGAATTTCCCTGAAAGCCGTTTGCGCCACATCAGCGAGCCGGTCATCGAACAGCCTTTATTGCATACGCCCGACGGTGATGAAGACTGGATCTGCAAAATCATTCACACCTCGGGCACGACCAGTCGGCCGAAGGGCGTGCAGTTGAGCACCCAGGCGGTCGGCGCCGTGCTGGCATCGCTGCGTCAACGTATGCCCGCCGATGCTCATCGCCGTTACCTGTCGCTGGTGCCCTTGAGTTTGCTGCTTGAACAGGTGACTGCCGCCTATCTGCCGTTGCTGGCGGGCGGAACCGTGCATTTCTTGCCACCGAACGAAGCATTGCTCGGCGAGCCTGGGGCTTCGCCACAGCGTCTGGTCGAGTGGATCCTGCAGGTCCAGCCAACGGCCCTGACAGTGCCGCCGGTGATGGTCAACCGCTTCCTGGAACAAATGGACGAGGGAGGCGAGCAGGGCGAGCGACTGGCGCGCTATCTCCAATCCGGTGCGCATATTACCTGCGGCGGTGCAGCGGTCAGCATCGATGTGCTGCGCGGACTGGAAGAACGGGGCATTGCTGTGTACCAAGGCTACGGCCTGTCCGAGAACGCCTCGGTGGTCAGCATGAATACCTTCGAACAGCAGCGTCTGGGCAGCGTGGGGAAACCCTTGCCTCATGTCCAGGTGCGTATCGGCGCCGACCAGACCATTGAGGTCAAGAGCAGCTCACTGTTCAGCGGCTATTCCGGCACAGACCCCAGCGCCTGCTCCATGTCCGGCGATGGCTGGATGGACACCGGAGACCTGGGAATGCTGGACGACGATGGCTACCTCTACGTGCACGGGCGCAAGAAGAACGTGATCTGCCTGCCCAACGGGCGCAACGTCAGCCCCGAACAGGTTGAGCTGGAGTATCGCAAATACCCCGGCGTCAACGATGCGGCGGTGTTTTTCGATGAACGCCACGGCTTGGTGGCGTTGCTGTGTGTCGAGTCGGCCCCCGCGCGCGATGAGCTGGTGGCCTGGTCCGCCCGGCGTTTTTCCGACATCGAAAGACCCAGCCGACTCTGGTTGTTGACCCAGGACGACCCGTTGATCGAGCAGCTTTACACCGTTACCGGCCGGCCAAAACGCGCCGACATCGCCACTGTTTTTTCCACTCTGCAAGGGACTGCATCCAATGACCACACCTGCCTTTCACTTTGAAACCGCGGACATCTCCATCGTCGAGCCGCACCACTTCGCCAGCCTGGGCAAGAGCGAGCTGTATGAGCTGCTGGGCCATTACGGGGTCGTGCTGTTTCGTAACTGTATCCACAGCGCCGAAGATTTCAGCGCCTACGTCAAGCAAAACAGTTCGCGGCTGAGCCTGGATCCGGCCCGCGTCATGGTGGGCGGCGCGGCACAGTTGGTGGACGCGGGACATCAGGCGGTTGGCCTGCACTGCGAAAACGGTAACTCACCGTTCTGGCCGGACATGACCTGGTTCTATTGCCAGGAAGCACCACGCAAGGGGTCGCAAACCACGTTGTGTGACGGTGAGAAGGTGTTGGCGAAACTGTCCCCAGCCTGCCGCAGTTTTTTTGAAGAAAACCCTATCCGCTACAGCCGTACCGTTGCGGGGGAAAAGTGGCGTCGCCTGGTTTGCCACTATTCGCCAGCGTTGTCGGACCCGGCGGCCGTCGAAATCGAGGACCTGTGGCAAATCATCGGGGAGGACCCGCAGACGGTCATTTCCTTCAACCCCGCCGATGACTCCATTCACTACGCCTTCAGCACCTCGGCGATCCTCACGTCGGCGTTCAGCCAGCGGCCGGCGTTTGCCAACAGCATTCTGGGACCTTCCTTCAACTACGAAGCTCCGGTGATCGACACCGTGGGCGGGCAGCCGATCCCCGCCGGGTTTCTGCTGGAAATTGCCGAAGTGTCCGCCCAGTACACCTGCCCGGTGGGTTGGCGCGATCACGACGTGGTGATGATCGACAACCGCCGGGTCATGCACGGTCGGGAAACCATCGTCGATGAACGTCGACGCATCTTCAACGCCTTGAGCTATCGCTGAGACTCATCATGAAGAACAACAACAAATACATTGTCAGCGGACAGTACGAGACCTACCTCGACGGCGATGGCCGGCAGATTATCGACCTGAGCGGCGGGTTCGGTTTCCAGGTGCCGCCGGTGATCGAGGCGGTCAGCCGCCAAGCGGACATCATGGGCTTATCCAACCGGGTATTGATGTCCGAACCGCTGATTGCTTTGTGCCGACGCCTGGCCGAGCTGCTGCCCGCGCCGCTCGTCAGCTCTTATGTGTGCAGTTCCGGGGATGAGGCGTTCGAGGGCGCATTGAAGTTGTGCAAAGGCCTCAAGCCCAAGGGCAACACCATCGTGTTCATCCAGGGTGGTGATTATGGCGCGTTGACCTATGGACGTTGCCTCAGCGCCGCGCAAGATGATCTGGCCGTACAGAATTTTCTAGGGTTCAAGCGAGTGGCGATTCGGCATTTGGCTGACCTGGACACGGTGGACTGGAGTGATTGTTTCGCGGTGTGCCACAGCAACACCCGCGTGGATGCCAACGGCCGATTGCAACTGCTCGATGCTGCATTGCTCGAGCAATTGCATGCCCGCGCAGCACAGGCTTGCGCGCCGGTCATCGCGGTCGACACCCACAGTTGCCTCGGTAGCCTGGGTTCGCTGTTCGGTTTCCAGCGTTATCGTCCTGTCCCGGACATTGTCGTGCTTGGGGGGCCACTGGGAGGCAGCGCGATCCCCATCGGCACCTATACCTGCAGCGAGCGCATGGCCTGGCAGGTCTATGGGCGCAGCAGTCCGGCCAAACACGGCAGCACCACCGCCGGCAACCCGATGGCCTGTGTAGCGGCGTTGGCCGCCCTGGATTACGTGCAGGCCCACGATTCGTCTCGGCATTGTCTGGAGAACGGTCAGCGATTGGCGCAAACCCTGGCGCCATTCGGTGCAGTGGCCGTGGGTGGCTGGGTCAGCCTGCCGCTGGCCGGTGATCTGCAACCGTCCCTGCTGTGCGAAGCGCTTTACCAGCAAGGCGTTTATATCAGCCCACCCCGAGGCCGCGAATTGATCTTGCGCTGCCCGATCACTGCACGCCCCGAACAGATTCAACGTGCCGCCCACCTCATCAAGGAGACGCTAAGCCATGTCCTTACTCAGGCCGCATGAACAACTGCTGGATGATTGCCAGCGGCACTGGAGCGCATCGGCAGCCAAGCTGTATCGCCTGGGCAAGACCAGCGTCGAACAGCAGACCGATGGCATTCATGTTACCGATCACACCGGCAAGCGCTTCATTGACTGCGCGTGCAGCTACGGGGTGTTTATCGTCGGGCATCGCAACCCGACGGTGCGTGAACGGGTGCAGACGCAATTGAATCAGCTGGCCTGGGTCCCGGAAGGCCGGCGCCATCCGCTTCAAGACAAGCTGTCCGAGCGGCTTTGCCAATTGGTGCCAGGAGAATGGGGCGACGTGCAATTCATGGTCTCGGGCGCCGAGGCCGTCGAGCAGAGCCTGCGTTATGTGCTGCGGGTCCAGCCCCAGCGGCGCAGGATCGTCGTGATGAGCGGCTCTTATCATGGCAAGACTTTGGCGGCGATGAGCATTCTGGGCCAGCAACAGCACCACAGCAGTTATGGCATCGCTTGCCCCGAAGTGACCTGTGTCCCCTATGGCGATTTCGCCGCCCTGCAAAAGGCCGTGGGCGAGGGTGTCTGTGCGGTGTACGTCGAGCCGATTCTGGGTGGCGCTCATCTACAGGTGCCCCCGGTGGGCTACATGGCCAACCTTCGAGCCTTGTGCGACGCCACGGGCACGCTGCTGGTGGCGGATGAAATCCAGACCGGTTTCGGGCGCTGCGGAAAATGGTTCGCCGTACAATATGACGACGTGGTGCCTGACATCATGATCCTCTCCAAGGGCCTAACCGGCGGCTATACGTCGTTCGCCTGCGCCCTGTACAGCCGGCGCCTGGCCACCCAGTATCCACTCAGCGAAATCGAGCCCGACACGCGCACCAATGGCGGACATCCGCTAGCCTGCGCTTCGGCGCTGGCGGCCATCGATTACATCGAGCAACACAACCTGGTGGAGCTGTCGCGGGTCAACGGCGGGTTGCTGCGCCACGGTCTGCAACGACTGGCCTTGCGTTATCCGCACATCGTCGAGGATGTGCCGGGCGTCGGCCTGATGACGGGGCTGCGCCTGCGTGGTTCGGTCTATGAGGCCTTGATGAGCATGGAGCTGGGCAAGCGTGGCGTCCACGCCGGGCATTCCATGAATGAAAAGGCCGAACGCCCGGTGTTGCGTTTCTATCCGCCGCTGAATATCACGCCCGAAGCCTTGCAGCATGTCCTGGCGATGATTGAAGAGTCCCTGCAAGCCATCGATCGGCGCCCGGCGCTGGCGGTGAAAGCGTTTTCCCTGGTGGTGCGCAACATGTATCTGTTGCCCAACAAGTGGCTGCGCAGCAAGGAGCTGTCATGAACACGTTCAACCCCGATACGCTGACCCTGCGGGAAATGGCCGGTCTGCTGCGACGTGGTGTGCTGACCAGTGTCACGTTGCTGGAGTTTTACCTGCAACGCATCGCTGAGCGTAACCGGCACATCAACGCACTGATCCAACTGGCGCCAGTCGAGGAACTGCGGCGCCAGGCTCGCGAGGCTGACGAGATGGCGCGCGTTGGCCAAATCAGTGGCCCGCTGCATGGCATTCCCATCACCATCAAGGATGTCCTGCATGTGCGTGGTTTCAAGATGTCCCGCGGGCTGGGGGAGCTGTTGGGCGAACCCAGTGAGCAGGACGCAACGGCCGTTGCCCGGCTTCGGCAGGCCGGGGCGATCATCCTGGGCATCAGCAATGTGCCTGAGCTGTGCATGGCCTTCGAAACCGAAAACCTGGTCTACGGCCGGACCCTGAACCCCCACGACCTGCAACGCTCCGCCGGTGGCAGCAGCGGCGGTGAGGCAGCGGCAATCGCTGCCGGGTGTTCGCCGGCCGGGCTGGCGTCCGATGCCTGTGGCAGTGTGCGGATACCGGCGCACTTCAATGGTATCTGCGGCTTGAAACTGACCCAGGGGCGGGTGCCGCTGACCGGCCAGTTTCCCAATGACCGTTCCGGGCTGTTCCACATGACCTCAGCCTTTGGCGTGATGGGCCGCTATGTCGATGACCTGGCGCTGCTCGGCCAATTGATCAGCGGTGCCGACGGGCAGGATCCGGACACCGTCGATGTACCGTTCACCGCCAGCGAGCCGCTGGCCAACCTGCGGGTGGCGCTGTTCTCGGCGCCGAGCCGTCCGCCGGTCAGCGCGGCGGTGAGCCAGGTATTGCAGCACGTCGAACGGTGCCTGGGCCCGGTGGTGGCCGAGGTGAGCACGGTCGCGCCGCCGATGCTCGATGAGGCCTGTGATGTGCTGTGGCGGGTGTTCATCACCGGCGCTGACGCCGGTCGAGGTTGGCGGCAATTGTTCGAGTCCATGAACAAGCGACGTTTTACCCCGGCCATCGCTCAATTGCTGGACATGAGCGAGGCGGTGGAGTTGACCGTGGATGAAGTCAAACGCGACTGGATCATGATCGATACGTTTCGCTATGAGTTGGCGAAGTTCTTCAAGCAGCACGACCTGTTCATCTGTCCGGTATTTCCGGACGTCGCATTCCGTCACGGAGAGTCCCTGAAGGATCGCGACCAGTATGCCTTCGTGTTCCCGTTCAGCCTGAGCGGTTCCCCGGCAGTGGTGATCCGCGCCGGAACGGACTCGACTACCGGAATGCCCATCGGCATCCAGATTGTCGGGCCTCATTGGCAGGAAGAACGGTTGTTGGCGGTGGCTGCTTTTCTGGAGCGGGAGCTGGAGCGCTGGCGTCCGGTTACGCCCCGTCCAGCATCGACGTATTGACCGCCCTCAAGCCGTGACGGTTCTGGCGTTACGGCTGCTGACCACCAGTGCCAGCATGCCGATACCCACCAGGACAGCACCGAGGATCTCGATCATCAGCGGTTGCTGCCTGAGCCAGAACCAGTGCAGCACGGTCACGAATAGGGTGCTGAGGTAGACATAGGAAACCACCGTGGACGGCGCGATCACCCCAATGGCCCGGTGCAACAGCCAGAAAGTGGCGAGGGTGCCGAACACGGCCAGGTACATCAGCCAGCCGATGTCCAGCGTCGACAGCTGCAGAGCGCTGCGCCAGCCGCCGCTGAACAGGCAAAACACCAGCAGAAACAGCGCCCCGAACAGCATGTTCCAGAACGTCATCGTCACCGGGTCGCGGCCTTTCAGCGCGCGGGCCTTGAACCGTTGGCTGAGGGGGGAATACAACGCCATCGCCAGGCAACCGGCACCGAAAACCAGCACGGGATAGAGCGCCGGCAATTGTCCCGGGGCCGACCCCTTGAGGGTCAGCAACACCGCGCCGATCGCTGCGGTCGACATCGGCAGCAGGCGGGTCTTGAGGCTTGGGTTGGGCAGCAGAAATACCTCGAACAACAAGGTCATCAACGGCACCAGCGTATACAGCGTCGCAGTGTTGACCGCCGAGGTGTAGCGCAACGCTTCGAACAACGAACCAAAATACGTCGCCAGCAGAAGGCCCAGCACGGCATGGGCCAGCAGGCCTTTGCCGGAGACAGGCGTTGTGGTTTTCAGGAGCAGCAGCGGCAGGAACATCAGTGCCGAAAACAGCAGTCGCAACCCCGTGAGCAGGATCGGATCGATTGACTGACTGACCTGCGCCGCAGCAAAAAACGACGCTGCGATCAGTATCGCCCAGATGAGCATGCCCCAGTGAGCGGCTGCGAAACCGACGTTTTTCATCAAGGTTTTATTCCTGCTTTCAAATACCGGAACGTCATGAGGGACACATTGGCCGGCCGGCATGGTGAGTGTGAAAAACAGGGCCGCAGTCAACTGCAGCCCTATGACGCCGCTAGCTGATATGTCGCGCGTAGTGTTTGGGATTGAAGCGCAGGACCATCACGATCATCAGCGCCATGACCGCCGTGAGCGACCACCAGGCCCATTCGAAGCTGCCCAACTGATCGCGGATCATCCCGGCAATCAGCGGCGAGAGCCCGGCGATCAGGTAGCCGATGCCTTGCACGAATGCTGTCAGGCCACCGGCCCGACGCGGGTTGTCCAAGTGATCGAGGGACACGATCAGGCTCATCGGGAACAGGCCGCCAATGCCCAGCCCCAGCAGGCAAGGCCACAACAGGCTGAAGCGGTCCGGGCTGAGGATCAGGCCGCAGAAACCCGCGATGATCAGGGCCAGCAAAACGGCCAGGACCAGGCGCTTATCCTGGCTGCGGTTGGCAATCGCCGGGGTGACGAGGCCGGACAACACTTCCATCGCGGTGAGGAACCCCAGCAGCAGGCCGGCGTGCTGTTCGCTCCAGCCTTTTTCCACGTAATACGGCGCCAGCCACGCCAGCACGCAGGTGTAGGAGGCGGTGCCGAGGCCGAAGAAGATCGCCAGCAGCCAGGCTCGCGAGTTGCTGAAAAACGATTCCTGGCGCTGCGCCGGGGCTGCGGGCAAGGGCGTGACGGCCGCGCGCTGGGCGTACCAGCAGCCCAAGGCGATCAGCGCCAGCAGTGCCCAGATCGCCAGGCCGATACGCCAACTGCCGGTCTGCGCCAGGACGAACGGTGAAAATGACGCTGCAATCGCCGCGCCGCCCATGATGGACGTGACGTACAGGCCCATGAACAACGAGACATTGTCGGCGAAGCGCGATTTGATCAGTGCCGGCATCACGGCCTGGATCAGGGCGATGCCGATCCCCGCCAGCACCGCGCTGATAATCAGCTCGGCGGCGCTGTCCAGGTAAAGGCGCGATGCCGTGGCGATGCCGATGATCAGCAGCGACAGCACGATGGTGCGGTGCTCACCGATGCGCAGGGCAATGCGCATGCCCAAGAACATCGCCAGGCCCATGGCCATGACCGGCAGCATGGTCAGTAACGAAGCGGTGCTGAAACTCAGTGGCACCTCGCCGCGAATGGCTGATAACAACGGCCCGACCGCCGCCATAGAGGGGCGCAGGTTCAGTGCCACCAACACCACGCTGACCATCAGCCAGGCGGCGTGGGTGCTTGAAGTTCGAACGTTTTCCATAACAGAGCCTTGCTGGATAAAGCTCCATTTAGGCTGGGATGTGCGGGGCGGGGCAAACTGAAATCTGGTGGGGGGTATTTAAAAATCAGGTGGTTCACGAACCGGTCTGGTGAGTGCCCCTCTGGGGGAGCAAAGCGTGCTCGCGATGGCGGTGGATCAGCTTGCCTCCATATTGGATGTGAAGGCCTCTTCGCGAGCAAGCCCGCTCCCACAGGGCTGCGGGTTGATTGGAAAATCCCTGGCAGCCTGTCAGGAGTCCATCTGCGGACTCAACGTCCCGAGCCATGCCACCAACGCCAGTATTGCTACCGCCACGGACAACTCCAGAGCCATGCTGCGCCGCAGGGCATTGACCGCAACGCTGTGCTCCCCGGCCTGCCGAGCCTGTTCCAGCAACGGGCTCAGATGAAAACGGTTCAGCGCGGCGAACACCAGCATCGCCGCGAACAATACGACTTTCAGCGTCAGCAATTGACCATAGGTGCTATCCAGCAGCCCGTCGACGCGAGGACCGACGATGAACAGATAGTTCACCACCCCTGTCACACTGATCACCACCACAATCACCGCCCCGGCGGTTTCAAACCCGGTCAGGGTTCGCGCCAGGACCGGCAGCCGCTGTTCAGCCTGGCGAAGCAGCAGGGCAAACGCCGCCAGGGCGCCCACCCAGCCGCCTGCCGCCCACAGGTGCAGAAAATCGGTGATGAAGTGCCAGTTACGACGCACGCCCTCGTCCATGGCGCCATGCCCGGCCCAGGCCAGTGTCGCAAGGGCCACGGCGCCGCTCAGGGTGATCAGCCACAAGCTGGCGGCTGGTGAGCGTTGGTTCAGGGCCACCGCTATCGCTGCCAGCGACAGCGCCGCGATCCGAACGCTCCAACTCAAACCCACGTCGGTTTCCAACACCATCATTTCAATGTGCGGCAGCAACTCGCTCCAGTCGCTGACGCCGCTCATGGCCCAGGCCATGCACAGCATGGCGGCCACGGACAACAGCACGCCGAACAGCGCCGTGGTCAGTAGAAGTGCCCTGAAATGCAGCACCACGCCCGAGGTCCGCTCTGGGCCGCGCAAGCTATACAGGCCGAAAGCCGCCAGGCCGAACAACAACATCAAATCCAGATACAGGGCCAAGCGCAGAACAATGTTGAGCAGGTCGATGTTGATCGAGGCGCTCAATTCACTTCACCTTGAACGTGACATTGCCGGTGATCGGGTGAGTATCGGACGACACCGCGCGCCACTGGACCTGGTAGGTGCCGGTGGTGAGCGGA
The DNA here is from genome assembly GCF_014268615.1 of Pseudomonas tehranensis. Classification (GTDB taxonomy): domain Bacteria; phylum Pseudomonadota; class Gammaproteobacteria; order Pseudomonadales; family Pseudomonadaceae; genus Aquipseudomonas; species Aquipseudomonas tehranensis. The sequence continues at coordinate 21,977 of NZ_JABWQV010000052.1, forward strand.
GCGTTCGGGGTAATGATCATGGTTTTGGGGTCATCGCTGCCGGAGACCTTGGCCTTCATGGGCATCGGCGAGTGCGCCGACATGCCGGGCATCCCGGTCATGAGCAGCTTGGCACCGGAGAATTTGCTCATCAGGTTTTCGGAAAAATGCAGTTCGATTTTTGCCGGCGCCGCACCTTCAGCGCCCTCGGCGGGCGTGGAGGAAAGCAGCTTTGGGTGCGCTTGAGCCAAGCCACTGATCAACAGGCCTGTGGACAATGCGACGGTGACTACAGCGGTTCTGATAAAGGACATGCAAGGACTCCTACAGCTCAGGTTTCTAGTTTTTTGGTTGATTGCGATGACAGACACTCTCAGAACCACATGCGCACGCCCAGCACCAGGCGTGCCTCGCTGCGGTCTTCACCTTCTTCCCGGGCGTAGTCGGCGGTGTTGCCGTAGACGCGGTTCCAGGTGACGCCAATGTACGGAGCGAACTCGCGGCGGATTTCGTAGCGCAGCCGCACACCCACCTCAGTGTCCGACAGCCCGGAGCCGACCCCTCGATCAGGATCGTTCTTGCCGTAGAAGTTGGCTTCGGCGGTGGGTTGCAGGATCAGACGATTGGTCAGCAGGATGTCGTAGTCGCCTTCCAGGCGCATCGCACTCTGACCGCCTTCACCGATGAACGCGGTGGCCTCGGCTTCGAAGTTATACAGCGCCATGCCCTGTACACCGAACGCGGCCCAGGTTTGCGGGGCGCCCGGCTTGAAATCCTGGCGCACGCCGGCGACCACGTCCCACCAGGGGCTGACCGCGTGCCCCCACAGGGCTTGGAGCTCGGCGTGCTCGGTCTTGCCGTTGGTGCGTTCGCCTTCGGAGCGCAGCCACAAGCGATCGATGTCGCCGCCGATCCAGCCAGAGGCGTCCCAGCTCAGGGCACTGCCATCATCGGCGTCCTGCCATTCAAGTTGGTCGATGAGCAACAATGAGTTGATCGCGCTGTCGTGCACCGCGTGACCGCCATGGTCTTCGTAGACGGCGGCGCGGTCGGCAGCGGTCAGTTCGGGGATCGGCGTGCGGCTGCTGGTCGGGGCCGATTGCATCGGTTCCATACCCTGCATCGGTTCCATACTCTGCATTGAGTCCATGCCTTGCATCTGGCTATGGTCCATCCCCTGCATCTGGCTGTGATCCATGCCTTGCATGTCGTCGCTCGCGGCCCAGGCCGAACCGGTGGCGCCCAGGGTGAGGCTGGCAAGAAGTGCCAAGGGGTAGTGAAAAACAGTGGTCATGGTCGGCTCCTCATTCCTGCACCCGAACTTCACGAAACATCCCCATCTCCATGTGGAACAGCAAGTGGCAGTGATAGGCCCAGCGTCCGAGGGCGTCGGCGGTGACCCGGTAACTGCGTCTGGAACCCGGCGGCACATCGATGGTGTGTTTACGCACCATGAACTGGCCATTCTCGTCTTCCAGATCGCTCCACATACCGTGCAGGTGGATGGGGTGAGTCATCATGGTGTCGTTGATCAGCACGATGCGCAGGCGCTCGCCGTACTTGAGCAGCAGCGGCGCGGCATCGGAGAACTTCACGCCGTTGAACGACCAGCTGAATTTCTCCATGTGGCCGGTCAGGTGCAGTTCGAGGGTGCGGCCCGGTTCACGCCCGTCGGGGTCGGGGAATGTGCTGCGCAGGTCCGAGTAGGTGAGGACCTTGCGACCGTTGTTGCGCAGGCCCATGCCCGGGTCGTCGAGCTTGGGGCTGACGCTCATGGCCTGCATGTCCACCAGCGGATTGTCGTTCTCGGAGTCTGGATGGGACAGCCCGTCGTCCATGCCTTGCACGGAGCTGTGGTCCATCCCCGCCATTTGACTGTGATCCATGCCCGCCATGCCCTGCATCGATCCATGATCCATACCGCCCATGCCCATGTCGTCCATGGTGACCAATGGCCGTGGATCCAGCGGCGGCACCGTTGCCGAGAGACCGGAACGGGTCGCCAGGGTGCCGCAGGCGTACCCGGTACGATCCATCGATTGGGCAAACAGCGTATAGGCTTCTTCGCTTGGCTCGACGATAACGTCATAGGTTTCGGCCACGGCGATGCGCAGCTCATCGACGCTCACCGGTTTGACGTACTGTCCGTCGGACGCCACCACGGTCATTTTCAGGCCGGGGATGCGCACGTCGAAGTAGGTCATGGAGGAGCCATTGATCAAGCGCAGGCGAAGGCGTTCGCCGGGTTTGAACAGACCGGTCCAGTTCATGTCCGGCGTCTGGCCGTTCATGAGGTAGGTGTAGGTGGCGCCACTGACGTCGGCCAGGTCGGTGGGGTTCATCTTCATTTCGGCCCACATCTTGCGATCGGCCACGGTGGCGGCCCAGCCGTTCTTGCCGACATCGTCAATGAAATCACCGACGGTGCGTTTGTTGTAGTTGTAGTAGTCCGATTGTTTCTTGAGCTTGCCGATGACATCGGCGGGGTCTTCGTCAGTCCAGTCGGTGAGCATCACCACGTAGTCGCGCTCGTACTCGAAGGGCTCGGGCTCCTTGGCGTCGATTACCAGTGGGCCGTAGACCCCGGATTGTTCCTGGAAGCCGGAATGACTGTGGTACCAGTAAGTACCGTTTTGCCGGACCTTGAACTGATAGACGTACATGCCATCGGGCTCGATGCCCTTGAAGCTCAGCCCCGGCACGCCGTCCATGTTGGCCGGCAGCAGAATGCCGTGCCAGTGGATGGAGGTTGGGTCTTTCAAACGGTTGCGTACCCGCAGGGTCACGGTGTCGCCTTCACGCCAGCGCAGCAGCGGGCCGGGGATGCCGCCGTTGATGGTCTGGGCGATGCGCGGATTGCCGGTGAAGTTGACCGGGCTTTCGCCGATGAACAGGTCGAACTCGGTGCCTGTCAGCACGTTGGGTTGGCCAGCACTGGTGACCGCCCAGACGGGCGCGCGCCACAAGCCCAGGCCACCCAGGATGCCGCCGGCAGTCAGGCCTTTTACGAAGGTTCGCCGGGAAGTATTTGATTGCATGCCGTTTGAAGTCCGTCAGTCGATTTGTAGCGAGCACAGGGTTGTCCGTGTGCAGGGTTGAAAGAAAGATGACACAGGTGGCAGCGGTGAGTGATTACATTTCAGTCAGGTTGAGTGAGGCGCTTATCCATCGGCGTGAACGGGCTTTTGTGGCGAGGGAGCTTGCTCCCGCCGGGTTGCGAAGCAGCCCCAAAAAAAGCTGGGTACAACACATCTGGCGGGTCAAGATGGCAGGTCTGGAGGGCCGCTACGCGCCCCAGCGGGAGCAA
>NZ_JABWQV010000520.1 GCF_014268615.1 Pseudomonas tehranensis
GGCTACGACGATGACCCGACGACGCCCGGGCACTCGGGGCTGCGCTACACGATTGCCCAGGAGATTATCGACAACGGTGTCGGCCCCATCGAAGCGGATGCCGGGGTGGATGTCACCATTCTTCATTACGAAAACATGCGCCAGAATGATCGTATTTACCTGGCCTGGGGGAAGGCGACGGTGGAGCACACCGTCCTGCCGGGCGAGGTGGATACGGATATCACGATCCATGTCGACAAGGCCAAGATTGTCGAGGGCGATGACGGCGAGGTCATCGT
>NZ_JABWQV010000521.1 GCF_014268615.1 Pseudomonas tehranensis
GGTGTAGGCGGACAGGTTTTCGGCTTTTGGCGGGTTGGGGGTGATCTTGACCATGACGTGAAGCTCCATTCAAAAGAGGGAGTTCGCCCTTTCCGCGACCAAGCAGGAGGGTGGCGAACTGTACGCAGGTTGGTCGACCAGGGAATGGAAACCCGGCAGGGCCCGAAGCCCTCCCACGCACAGCCAGCCATAAAGCAGCTTGCCGCTCGCGCGGCACCGTGCGCCATTCTAAACCCGGGCGACCAAACCCGGTCGCTGATTTTGCAGCGA
>NZ_JABWQV010000522.1 GCF_014268615.1 Pseudomonas tehranensis
TCACCGCCTCGCTGAAGGTGATGGTCACCAATGAGGTTTCGCCCACATTGAGGTTGGTATCGGCGAGCACGATCGTTGCGGTTGGACGTTCGGTGTCCAGCGCGTAGTTGTTGGAGTCGCTGGTGCCGACGTTGACGTTGCCCGCCAAGTCGACGATGCCACCACTGTTGAGCGAGATGACATTGCTGGCGTCTGTGATGCCAGCGGTCGGCGTGAAGGTCGCGGTCCAGGTGATGCCGCCGTCGCTG
>NZ_JABWQV010000523.1 GCF_014268615.1 Pseudomonas tehranensis
AGCGATGTTGATCACCGCGCCGTTGCTCAATGTGACGGTGACTGGAGTGCCGGCTGCGTTGGTCAATGTCGCGGTGTAAACGATCGAACCGCCTTCAGCAACGGTCTCGGTCGCACTCAAAGTGAGACCGGTAGTGTCTTGGGTATCCGTAACGGTGGTGTCTGCCGGAGTGGCGTCGATGTCCAGTTTTTCGTAGTTGCCGCCTTGGGCGTCATCAATCTTGACGCTCAGCGAATCGCCGCCA
>NZ_JABWQV010000524.1 GCF_014268615.1 Pseudomonas tehranensis
CGGTTTTCCTGATCGATCCAGATGACCTGCTCGCCCTCAAGCAACAAGCGGTGCGCCAGGGCATGGCTCCAGCCACGGCCCAGGCCCACGTCCAGGTCCACCGCGCTGGTGCGGTACAAGCGGGTGAAGACAAACGGCAAGCAGCCATCGAGGGTGCCGTCGTCCAGGGTCAGCAGTTCCTCGCCGGTGACCATCGACACCGGGCAGCCGCTGGTTTGGGTCAGGGCTGCGGTGTCGGC
>NZ_JABWQV010000525.1 GCF_014268615.1 Pseudomonas tehranensis
GAAGGCGGTTCGATCGTTTACACCGCGACATTGACCAATGCCGCCAGCACTCCAGTCACCGTGACATTGAGCAACGGCGCTGTAATCAACATCGCCGCCGGCGCTACCACCGGCACGGTGACCGTCGATGCGCCAACTGACGACGTCTACAAAGACGCCGGAAAAGTCGAAGTCAGCATCGATAATGCCACCGGTGGCAACTTCGAGAACCTCGTCCCGAGCACC
>NZ_JABWQV010000526.1 GCF_014268615.1 Pseudomonas tehranensis
GGCGGATTCTGGCGTAGTTGTAGGCAACGGCGCAGGGTTACGTGGGTTGGTGGAAGGGTGGCGATGGGAGGATAAACAGTGCCCTGCGATTCGTGGCGAGGACGCTTGCTCGCGCTCGGCGGCGCAGCCGTCGTAGACCGGTTGTTGCGGTCTGCCTGGCGTCAGTCTTTAGGGCGCTGGATGCGTCTGAGCGGACGCCATCGCGGGCAAGCCTTGCTCCCAC
>NZ_JABWQV010000527.1 GCF_014268615.1 Pseudomonas tehranensis
GCACCTTTCCTACACTTTCGCGACGGCCATCTGACCGCCCTCAGCGACCGCTACGCCAACCGTCTGACGCTGCAGCGCAACATCCATGGCGACATCAGCCGCCTGGACAACGGTGCCGGGCGCTCCCTGCGCTTGCGTTACGAACAGCGCCACCTGGTCGCCATCGACTACCAGAGCTTTCACCCGGCCCTGACCCTGGACGAAGCCTGGCGCACCGAACA
>NZ_JABWQV010000528.1 GCF_014268615.1 Pseudomonas tehranensis
TACAGGCCGTCGTCGCTTTCAATCAGCAACTGCCCGTTGAGATGACGTCGCACGGCCAGGCCTTCGCCAGCACTGAACACCGCGCCGCCCAACGGGATCGAGCCCATGTCGATGGGCCGGGCCTGTTCGTCGGTGTAGAGCAGGGTTTCGCCGCCGTCCGGGTGAGGCAGGATCTCGACCTGCACCTCATAGGCCACGCTCCAGCCGGCGCCGAA
>NZ_JABWQV010000529.1 GCF_014268615.1 Pseudomonas tehranensis
ACCCTGACCAACCCGGCCCAAACGCCGGTCACCGTGACCTTGAGCAATGGCTCGGTCATCACCATCGCCGCTGGCCAGACCACCGGCACCGTCAACGTCGATACGCCGGCCAACGACGTCTACAACAACGGCAGCACCGTCAGCACCACCATTACCGGCGCAACCGGTGGCAACTTTGAAAACCTGGTGCCGAGCACCACGCCTGC
>NZ_JABWQV010000053.1 GCF_014268615.1 Pseudomonas tehranensis
TCCTGTGGGAGCAAGGCTTGCCCGCGATGGGGCCCGAAAAATCACTGCAAAATCACCGCCGGGCGAATGTATCCCCACGAATCCCTGACACCTTGCGGCAATGCACCAGAGCATCTCGGATCATGAAGTTCACCAGGGTCGGCGAGACCCCCAGCTCCTTGGCGATATCCTTCTGTGGCACACCGTGCAGGCGGTACATCTCGAAGGCATAACGGGTGCGGCTGGGCAGTTCAGTGAGCGCGTCGGCGATGTGCTCCAGCGTCGAGAAATTGATGTGTGACGTTTCTGGCGAAGCCCCCTGGATCACCACATTCAACCCTTCCTCTTCCGGCCCCGAGTATTTCTGTTCCAGCGCCTGCTTGCGGTAATGGTCGATCGCCAGGTTGCGCACGATCTGAAACAGGTAGCTGAGCTGAGCCTTGAAGGACGAGGTGATCTGAGGCGCCGATTGCAGCCGGAAAAACGCATCCTGCACCACGTCTTCTGCCCGGGACCGGCAACCGGTGATTCGTGCTGCGATCTTGACCAGGATCATCCGGTTATCCACGAATGCCTGAAGTAACGGTGAGTCGCACCTGCTTGTGGATACTTGTTCCGTCATGGAATTCACCTTGCTGCAAAAAGTTAGCAGGACGACGGATCTGTCCGACTCGTCCTGCATATCGAGCGACAAATTAGGCTGAATGATAATGATTGTCAATTGAGAAGAAGAATTATTGATGCTGAAAAGTCCAGCGCGAGAACTGCGACCCGTTGCCACGGTGTTCTGCCTGTCAGCGGGTCTGGAACAAGAGGTTGCTGACTAATTATTTGCCGACGGTATCCGTTCTCAGGGATGAAGGTTTCGGGCGGCAGTCCCGATGCCGCACCGCATTCCGCAGGCCACCAGATACCACTAGCAAGCCGAATTTCAGGCAGGAAACCTCATGACCGACGCGTTCGAACTCCCCAGCACCCTGGCTCATGCCCTTCAGCGCCGCGCCGCGTTGTCGCCGGACCGTGTGGCCTTGCGCTTCCTTGCCGACGCCCCGGAGCAAAGTGTTGTACTGAGTTATCGCGACCTGGACCTGCGTGCCCGGACGATCGCCGCCGCCTTGCAGGCCGAAGCGGCGTTCGGCGACCGTGCGGTACTGCTGTTTCCCAGTGGCCCGGACTACGTCGCGGCGTTTTTTGGCTGCCTTTACGCGGGTGTGATCGCCGTGCCGGCCTACCCGCCGGAGTCCGCCCGACGCCACCACCAGGAACGCCTGCTGTCGATCATTGCCGATGCCGAGCCGCGCCTGCTGCTCACCCGCAGCGATCTGCGCGAGCCGCTGCAAGCCATCGAGTCAGCCCCTCCCGTGCTGTGCGTCGATACCCTTGATCCGGCCCAAGCCGGGCAATGGCTGCAACCGAATCTGCAGGACCATGACATTGCTTTCCTGCAATACACCTCCGGCTCCACCGCGTTGCCCAAGGGTGTGCAAGTGAGCCATGGCAACCTGGTGGCCAACGAATTATTGATCCGCCACGGTTTCGGCATCGATCTGAACCCTGACGACGTGATCGTCAGCTGGCTGCCGCTGTACCACGACATGGGCCTGATCGGTGGCCTGTTGCAGCCAGTTTTCAGCGGTGTGCCCTGTGTGCTGATGTCGCCCGCGTACTTTCTGGCCCGGCCATTGCGCTGGCTGGAGGCGATCAGTGAATACGGTGGCACCATCAGCGGCGGCCCGGACTTCGCCTATCGGCTGTGCAGCGAGCGGGTCAGTGAATCGGCGCTCAAGCGCCTCGACCTGAGCGGCTGGCGCGTGGCTTATTCAGGCTCCGAGCCGATCCGTCTCGACAGCCTGGAACGCTTTGCCGAGAAATTCGCGCCGTGCGGCTTCACGCCGGACAGTTTCATGGCGTCCTATGGCCTGGCCGAAGCCACGTTGTTCGTCGCGGGCACACCGCGCAGTCAAGGCATCCCGGCGTTGCGGATGGACGACACGGCCCTGGCGCACAACCGTGCCGAGCCAGGGCAGGGCAGCACGGTGATGAGTTGCGGCGTGAGTCAGCCTGGACATGCGGTGCTGATCGTCGAGCCCAACACGTTGCAGCCGCTGACCGACAACCGGGTCGGCGAAGTCTGGGCCTGCGGGCCGAGCATTGCCCATGGCTACTGGCGAAACCCTGAGGCCAGCGCCAAGACATTCGTCCAGCACGCTGGCCGCACCTGGCTGCGCACCGGCGACTTGGGTTTCCTGCGTGACGGTGAGCTGTTCATTACCGGCCGCCTGAAGGACCTGCTGATCGTGCGCGGTCATAACCTCTACCCCCAGGACATCGAGCAAACCGTCGAGCGGGAAGTGGAGGTGGTGCGCAAAGGCCGGGTGGCGGCGTTCGCGGTCAACAATGGCGGCGAGGAGGGCATCGGCATCGCGGCGGAAATCAGCCGCAGCGTGCAGAAGATCCTGCCACCCGAAGCGTTGATCAAAGCCATTCGCCAGGCGGTGGCCGAAGCCTGTCAGCAAGCGCCGAGCGTGGTGGTGCTGCTCAATCCGGGCGCGTTGCCCAAGACCTCCAGCGGCAAGTTGCAACGCTCGGCCTGTCGGACCCGATTGGCCGACGGCAGTCTCGACAGTTATGCGCTGTTCCCGTCAGTCGAGGTTGAAGCAAGCCCAGATGCTCGCTCGTCATCGCCGTTGCAAACATTGATCGGCCAAGTCTGGTGCGAGCAGTTGCAGATTGAACACGTCCAGGGCGACGATCATTTCTTCCTGTTGGGCGGTAACTCCATCGCCGCCACTCAAGTGGCCGCGCGGCTGCAAGAAAGGCTGGGGCTGGCGCTGAATCTGCGCGTGTTGTTCGAAGCGCCGACCCTCGCAGCGTTCACGGCAGCGGTGGCGAATCAGCAGTTGGCAGGTGGCGAGGCCCAAGGCGTGATCAGCCCGTTGCCGCGCCACGAAGCGTTGCCGCAATCCCTCGCCCAGAATCGGATGTGGATCACCTGGCAGCTGGATCCGGCGAGCCACGCCTACAACATCCCCGGCGGCTTGCACCTGCGTGGTGAGTTGAACGAGGAGGCGTTGCGCTGCAGTTTCCAGCAACTGCTCGAACGCCACGAAGCCCTGCGCACACGATTTTTGGAGCGCGAGGGTGTCGCTCTGCAACAGATCGACCCGGCCGCTGAACTCGAACTGCGAGTGATCGACCTCAGCGACCTGCCCGCCGACCAGCGCGAAGTCCGGGCGCGCCAGGTTCGAGACGATGAAGCCACAATGCCGTTCGATTTGCAGAAGGGCCCACTGTGGCGCGTCACTTTGCTGCGCCTCGATGAGGCTGATCATCAGTTGCTGGTCACGCTGCACCACATCATTGCTGACGGCTGGTCGATGAACGTGCTGATCGATGAGTTCTCGCGGTTATACGCGGCTGCATGCCAAGGGCAGGTCGCCGCCCTGGCGCCGTTGCCGTTGCAGTACGCCGACTACGGCAGTTGGCAGCGCCAGTGGTTGGCTCAAGGGGAGGCCGAGCGGCAACTGGCCTACTGGAAACAGCAACTGGGCGACGAACATCCGAGCCTGGCCCTGGGCACGGACCATCCCCGCAGCGCTCAGCATCGGCGCAGCGCCGCACGCCATAGTCTGCGTCTGGACAAAGACCTCGGTGCTGCCTTGCGCCAAGTGGCCCAAGCCCACGACGCCACCTTGTTCATGCTGCTGCTGGCCGCCTTCCAAGCGCTGTTGCAGCGTTACACCGGCCAGTCTGACATCCGCATCGGCGTGCCCAACGCTAACCGTCCGCGCCTGGAGACCCAAGGGCTGATCGGCTTTTTCATCAATACCCAGGTGCTGCGCGCTCAGGTCGATCCGCGCCAGTCGTTCGCCGCGTTGCTGGCCCAGGCCCGGGAGACTACGTTGGGTGCCCAGGCCCATCAGGACCTGCCGTTCGAACAACTGCTCGAAGCGTTCCCCCAGGTTCGCGAACAAGGTCTGTTCCAGGTGATGTTCAACCATCAGCAGCGCGACCTGAGCGCCTTGCGTCGTTTGCCGGGGCTGTTGGCCGACGAACTGCCCTGGCACAGCCGCGAAGCCAAGTTCGACTTGCAGCTGCATAGCGAGGAGGATCGCAACGGACGGCTGACACTCTCATTCGACTACGCCGACGAACTGTTCGAGGCCGCGACCATCGCGCGGTTGGCCGGGCATTTGTGCAACCTGCTGCGCGCCGTCTGCGCTAATCCGCAACACGCCATCGGCGATGTGCCGTTGCTGAGCGTTGATGAGCATGCGCAACAGCAGCAGTGGAGCGCGGCGCCCTGCGCGCCGGCCACACAGTGGCTGCCGGAGCTGTTGAACGAACAGGCCCGGCTTACGCCGCAACGCACTGCGCTGCGGTGGGACGATGGCCGCCTGGATTACGCCGAGCTGCACACTCAGGCCAATCGCCTGGCCCATTACCTGCGCGACAAAGGTGTCGGCCCGGACGTGTGCGTGGCGATTGCCGCCGAGCGTTCGCCGCAGTTGCTCATCGGTGTGCTGGCGATCCTCAAGGCCGGTGGCGCCTACGTGCCGCTGGATGCCGATTACCCGGCCGAGCGCCTGGCCTATATGCTCAAGGACAGCGGCGTCGATCTGTTGCTGACCCAAACCGCGTTGCTTGAACGCTTGCCCCTCTGCGAGGGCGTCAGCGTCATTGCCATGGACGCCTTGCATTTGGAGCAATGGCCGAGCAATCCGCCGGGCCTGCACCTGCACGGTGATCACCTGGCTTACGTGATTTACACCTCCGGCTCCACCGGCCAGCCTAAAGGCGTCGGCAACACCCACGCGGCTTTGGCCGCGCGCCTGCAATGGATGCAGGCCACTTACGCCCTGGATGAGTCCGATGTGCTGATGCAAAAAGCGCCGATCAGCTTCGATGTGTCGGTGTGGGAATGCTTCTGGCCGCTGATCACCGGCTGCCAATTGGTGTTGGCCGGCCCTGGCGAACACCGTGACCCGCACCGCATCGCGCAGTTGGTCCAACAATTTGGCGTGACCACGCTGCACTTTGTGCCGCCGCTGCTCAGCCTGTTTATCGACGAACCCCTGAGCGCCCGCTGCACCAGCCTGCGCCGGGTATTCTGCGGGGGTGAAGCGTTGCCCGCCGAACTGCGCAACCGCGTGCTGGCGCAACTGCCGTCGGCGCAATTGCACAACCGTTATGGCCCGACCGAAACCGCCATCAACGTCACCCACTGGCATTGCAGCGTCGCCGACGGCGAGCGCTCGCCCATCGGCCGGCCGCTGGGCAATGTGTTGTGCCGTGTGCTCGACAGTGAACTCAACCCCGTGCCCGCCGGTGTGCCGGGTGAATTGTGTATCGGCGGCCTGGGGTTGGCGCGGGGTTACCTCGGGCGTCCGGGTTTGAGCGCCGAGCGTTTTATCGCCGACCCGCTGGGCGTGGCGGGCACGCGGCTGTATCGCACCGGTGACCGGGCGCGCTGGAGCGCCGATGGCGTGATCGAATACCTTGGCCGTCTCGACCAGCAGGTCAAGCTGCGCGGCTTTCGGGTCGAGCCGCAGGAAATCGAAGCGCGGCTGCTGGCCCAGGACGGCGTGGCCCAAGTGGCGGTGTTGGTACGCGAGACCTCGGCCGGCCCGCAACTGATCGGCTATTACACCGTTTGCGATGTTACGCATGATCAGGACCTCGAAAACGCCCGACTCCACGCCGCCCTGGCCGCCGAACTGCCGGACTACATGGTGCCCGCGCAATTGCTGCGCCTGGACGCCATGCCCCTGAGCCCCAGCGGCAAACTCGACCGTCGTGCCTTGCCCGAACCGCAATGGCAACTGCGTGAACACGTCGAGCCGGTCAGTGCCCTTGAGCAACAGGTCGCTGGCATCTGGCGCGACGTGCTGGGGCGCGACCGCATCGGTCTGCGGGACGACTTTTTTGCCTTGGGCGGCCATTCGCTGCTGGCGACCCAGATCATTTCCCGCACCCGCCAGGTCTGTGACGTCGAGCTGCCGTTGCGTACCTTGTTCGAGGCCAGTGAGCTGGGTGCGTTCGCCGAACAGGTGCGCCTGATAAAGGCCAGCGGCCAGACCAACCGGCAACCGCCGATCGAGAAAGTCGATCGCAGCCAACCGGTGGCGTTGTCTTATTCCCAACAGCGCATGTGGTTCCTCTGGCAGATGGAGCCCGACAGCCCGGCCTACAACGTCGGCGGCATGGCGCGGTTGCGCGGGGTGCTGGATGTTGGGCGTTTCGAAGCAGCGTTGCAGGCGTTGGTCCTGCGCCATGAAACCCTGCGCACTACCTTCCCCAGCGTCGACGGCGTACCCCGGCAACAGGTGCACGCCGCTACCGGCCTGCGCATGGACTGGCAAGATTTCTCGATGCTCGCCGCCGATATTCGCCAACAGCAGGTGCAGCAACTGGCCGACAGCGAAGCGCACAAACCCTTCGACCTGGAAATCGGGCCACTGCTGCGGGTCTGTCTGGTCAAGACCGCCGAGCAGGAACATTACCTGGTGCTGACTCTGCACCACATCGTCACCGAAGGCTGGGCAATGGATATTTTTGCCCGCGAGCTGAGTGCGCTGTACGAGGCCTTTATCGACGACCGCGAATCGCCACTGGAACCGTTGCCGGTGCAGTATCTGGACTACAGCGTCTGGCAGCGCCAGTGGCTGGAGTCTGGCGAGCGCCAACGGCAACTGGACTACTGGACTGCGCAACTGGGACGCGAACACCCGTTGCTCGAATTGCCGGGCGATCGTCCGCGTCCGCCGGTGCAAAGCCATCGCGGCGAATTGTTCCGCTTCGACCTCAGTGATGACCTCGCCGCCCGGGTCCGCACCTTCAACGCGCAACAGGGCTTGACCCTGTTCATGACCATGACCGCCGCCCTGGCCGTGCTGCTCTACCGCTACAGCGGCCAGACCGACCTGCGCATCGGCGCACCGGTGGCCAACCGCATTCGTCCGGAAAGCGAAGGGTTGATCGGTGCATTCCTCAATACTCAGGTGCTGCGCTGCCAGCTCGACGGGCAGATGTCAGTCGGCGAGTTGTTCGAGCAGGTGCGTCATACGGTGATCGAAGGCCAGTCCCATCAGGATTTGCCCTTCGATCATCTGGTCGAAGCCCTGCAACCACCGCGCAGTGCCGCATACAACCCGCTGTTCCAGGTGATGTGCAATGTGCAGCGCTGGGAGTTCCAGCAGAGCCGCACGCTGGCCGGGATGAGCGTCGAATACCTGGCCAACGACGCCCGGGCCACCAAGTTCGACCTGAATCTGGAAGTCACGGACCTGGACCATCGCCTGGGTTGCTGCCTGACCTACAGCACCGACCTGTTCGACGAACCGCGCATCGCCCGCATGGCCGGGCACTGGCGCAATCTGCTGGAGGCACTGCTGGCCGATCCGACCCAACGGCTGAGCGAGTTGCCGTTGCTCGATGCCCGCGAGCAGCAACAGATGCTCGACAGCCTCGGCGTTGAACCCGGTGAACACCGCCTGGATCAGTGCATCCAGCAACTGTTCAGCGAACAGGCCCTGGCCCGCGCCGACGCACCGGCCCTGACCTTTGCCGGGCAAACCCTGAGCTACGCCGAACTCGAATGCCGCGCCAACCGCCTGGCCTGGATGTTGCGCGAGCGCGGTGTCGGGCCGCAGGTGCGGGTGGGCCTGGCGCTGGAGCGGTCGCTGGAGATGGTCGTCGGCCTGTTAGCGATCCTCAAGGCCGGCGGCGCCTACGTGCCGCTGGACCCGGAATACCCGCTGGACCGTTTGCATTACATGATCGAAGACAGTGGCCTGGGTTTGCTGCTCAGCGACCGGGCGATGTTCCAGGCCTTGGGCCCATTGCCGGCCGGTGTAGAGGGCTGGTGCCTGGAGGACGACAGCGCGGCCCTGGCCGGCTATTCGGACCAGGCACCACCGCTGATCAACCTGCCGCAGCATCAGGCCTACTTGATCTACACCTCAGGCTCCACCGGCAAGCCCAAGGGCGTGGTGGTGTCCCACGGTGAAATCGCCATGCACTGTCAGGCGGTGATTCAGCGTTTCGGCATGCGCCCGGACGATTGCGAACTGCATTTCTATTCCATCAACTTCGACGCCGCCACCGAGCGCCTGCTGGTGCCGCTGCTCAGCGGTGCCCAGGTGGTGCTGCGTGCGCAAGGGCAGTGGGACGCCGAGCAAATCTGCGGGCTGATTCGCGAGCACCGTATCAACATCCTCGGTTTTACCCCCAGCTACGGCAGCCAGTTGGCGCAATGGCTGGCGACCCAGGGACAAACCCTGCCGGTGCGCATGTGCATCACCGGTGGCGAAGCCCTGACCGGCGAGCATTTGCAGCGTATCCGGGCGGCGTTCCAGCCGAGCCTGCTCTTCAACGCCTATGGCCCGACCGAAACCGTGGTCATGCCACTGGCGAGCCTGGCCCCTGAACAACTGGAAGAGGGCGCGGCGAGTGTGCCGATTGGCAGCGTGATCGGCGCTCGGGTGGCCTATATCCTCGATGCCGACCTGGCTCTGGTGCCCCAAGGCGCCACCGGGGAGTTGTACGTCGGCGGTGCGGGATTGGCCCAGGGCTATCACCAGCGTCCGGGCATGACCGCCGAGCGCTTTGTCGCCGATCCGTTTGCCGTCAATGGCGGACGGCTGTACCGCACCGGTGACCTGGTGCGCCAGCGCGTCGATGGTCAGGTGGAGTATTTGGGACGGATTGACCATCAGGTGAAGATCCGCGGTTTCCGCATCGAACTGGGGGAAATCGAAACCCGCCTGCTGGAACATGACGCCGTGCGCGAGGCGGTGGTATTGGCGCTCGATAGGCCAGGGGGCAAGCAACTGGCCGGCTACCTGGTAACCGACGTCGCCGAACAGGACACCGAGCAACAAGCGGCCCTGCGCGAAGCGCTGAAAAATCACCTCAAGGCCCAACTGCCGGATTACATGGTGCCCAGCCACCTGATCCTGCTGGCGAGCATGCCGCTGACCGCCAATGGCAAGCTCGACCGGCGTGCCTTGCCGATGCCGGATCCTGAACTCAATCGCCAACATTACCTGGCCCCGAGCAGTGCCTTGGAGCAGACCCTGGCGGCGATCTGGTGCGATGTACTGAACGTGAAGCAGGTCGGCCTGAACGACAACTTCTTCGAGCTGGGTGGCGACTCGATCCTGTCCATCCAAGTCGTCAGCCGTGCCCGGCAACAGGGCATTCATTTCACGCCCCGCGACCTGTTCCAGCACCAGACCGTGCAGGCCCTGGCCGGTGTGGCCAGCCACAGTCAGCCAGTGAGCGCCGAGCAGGGGCTGCTCGCCGGTGAGTCGGCGTTGACGCCGATCCAGCATTGGTTCTTCGAGAGCAGGATTGCCAACCGTCATCACTGGAACCAGGCGTTGTTGCTGGAGCCGGCCATTACCCTGCAACCCCCCGTGCTGGAACAGGCACTGCGCAGCGTTTTCCAACAGCACGATGCGTTGCGCCTGGGTTTTGCCGAAATGGCCGGGCATTGGCGCGCCGAGCACCGACCATTGTTCGACGCGACGCTGTTGCGGCAGGTGGACGTGGAGAGTGAGCAGGCCTGTGAAACGCTGTTTGCCCAGACGCAGCGCAGTCTGAATCTGTCGAGCGGGCCTTTGCTGCGCGCTGTGCTGGCGCAGCTACCCGATGGCCGCCAACGTCTGCTGATCGTGATCCATCATCTGGTCGTTGATGGCGTGTCGTGGCGGGTGTTGATGGATGACCTGCAAACGCTCTACCGCCAGATCAGCGCCGGGCATACCGCAGACCTGCCGGCCAAGACCAGCCCGTTCCGGGATTGGGCCGCGCGCTTGCAGGCCTACGCCGGCAGCGAGTCCCTGCGCGAGGAACTGGGCTGGTGGCAAGCGCGGTTGAGCGGCCCGGAAGTGGCGCTGCCCTGCGCCCATCCTGACGGCGGGCGTGAGGAGCGTCACGCCCAGACCGTCAGCGTGCGCCTGGACGCCGAGCGCACCGGGCAACTGTTGCAACAGGCACCGCGTGCCTACCGCACCCAGGTCAACGACCTGCTGCTCACTGCCCTGGCCCGGGTGCTGTGTCGCTGGAGCGGCCACGAGTCGGCACTGATCCAGCTCGAAGGACACGGCCGCGAGGCGCTGTTCGATGACATCGACCTGACTCGTACGGTGGGTTGGTTCACCAGCGTTTATCCGCTGCGCCTGAGCCCGTCGGGTGAAGACTTCGGCACCTCGATCAAGGCCATCAAGGAACAACTGCGCGCGGTGCCCCACAAGGGTCTCGGTTACGGCGTGCTGCGCTACCTGGCTGATGCCGCGACGCGCCAGGCGATGGCCGGCCTGCCGCAAGCGCCGATCACCTTCAACTACCTGGGGCAGCTCGATCAGACCCTGGGTCACGACGCGCTGTTCCAGCCGCTGGACGCGGCGTTGGGCGCGATCCACGACCCCGACGCGCCGCTGCCCAACGAGCTGAGTGTCGACAGTCAGGTCAGTGGCGGTGAGCTGGTGCTGCGCTGGACGTTCAGCGCCGAGCGGCACGAGCGCCAGACCATCGTGGCGTTGGCCGATGCTTACCTCGAGGAGCTGCTGGGCCTGATCGAACATTGCTTGACGGACGCGGCGGGCGGCTTGACGCCCTCGGACTTCCCCTTGGCGAAACTGACCCAGGCCCAACTCGACAGCCTGCCGGTGCCGGCCGCGCAGATCGAAGACGTCTACCCGCTGACGCCGATGCAGGAGGGCATGCTGCTGCACACATTGCTGGAGCCGGGCACGGGCCTGTACTACATGCAGGATCGCTACCGCATCAACAGCGAACTGGACCCGCAACGTTTCGCCCAGGCCTGGCAGGCGGTCATCGCCCGTCATGAAGCCTTGCGCGCGTCCTTCTGCTGGAACGTCGGCGAAGACATGCTGCAAATCATCCACAAGCCCGGCAGCACGCCAGTGGATTATCTCGATTGGTGTGAAGTCCCCCAGGACGAGCAGGAAGCCAAACTCCAGGCATTGCTCAAAAGCGAGCGCGAGGCCGGTTTCGATCTATTGAACCAGGCCCCGTTCCACTTGCGCCTGATCCGGGTGAGCGCGGCGCGTTACTGGTTCATGATGAGCAACCATCACATCCTGATCGATGCCTGGTGCCGTTCGTTGCTGATGGAGGATTTCTTCGAGATCTACACGGCCCTTGGCGAACACCGCGAACCGCGACTGGCCGAGCCGCCGCGTTATCGCGACTACATCGGCTGGTTACAACACCAGAGCCTGGCCGAAGCGCGGCAGTGGTGGACGCGTAACCTGCAAGGTTTCGAACGGACCACGCCGATCCCCACCGACCGGCCGTTGCTGCGTGAACACGCCGGTGACAGCGGCGGCATGATGGTCGGTGACTGCTACACCCGCCTCGAGGCCCGCGACGGTGCGCGGCTGCGGGAACTGGCCCAGGCTCATCAACTGACGGTCAACACCTTCGCTCAGGCCGCGTGGGCGCTGGTGCTGCGGCGGGTGAGCGGCGAACGGGACGTGCTCTTCGGCGTCACCGTAGCCGGGCGCCCGGTGGAACTGCCGCAAATGCAACGCACCGTCGGCCTGTTCATCAACAGCATCGCCTTGCGTGTGCGGATGCCCGACGATCATCAGCGTTGCAGTGTGCGCCAATGGCTCAGTGAGTTGCTCGACAGCAACATGCAGCTGCGCGAGTACGAATACCTGCCGTTGGTGAGCATCCAGGACGTCAGCGAGCTGCCCAAGGGGCAACCGTTGTTCGACAGTCTGTTCGTGTTTGAGAACGCGCCGGTGGAAGTGTCGGTACTGGATCGCGCCCAAAGCCTCAACGCCACCTCGGACTCGGGCCGCACCCACACCAACTTCCCGCTCACGGCGGTCTGCTATCCGGGGGATGACCTGGGGCTGCATCTGTCCTACGACCAGCGCTACTTCGATGAATCCACTGTTCAGGGCTTGCTGGGTGAGTTCAAGCGCTTGCTGCTGGCGCTGATGGAAGGCTTCCACGGGGACATGGCCGAGCTGCCGCTGATTGGCGCCGAGGAGCAGGACTTCCTGATCGAAGGCTGCAATCAGAGCGAGCGTGCCTATGCGCTGGAGCAAAGTTACGTCGAGCTGTTCGAGGCCCAGGTCGCGGCCCATCCGCAACGGGTGGCGGCCACCTGCCTGGACAGGACGTACAGCTACGCCGAGTTGAATGCACGGAGCAACCGCCTCGGCCATGCCTTGATCGCGTCCGGCGTCGGCCTCGACCAACCGGTGGCGTTGCTGGCCGAGCGTGACCTGGACCTGCTGGGCATGATCATCGGCAGCTTCAAGGCCGGTGCCGGTTACCTGCCGCTGGACCCGGGCCTGCCGAGTCAGCGTCTGAGCCGCATCATTGAGCTGAGCCGCACGCCGTTGCTGGTCTGCACCCAGGCCTGTCATGCCCAGGCGCTGGCGCTGCTGGACGAGTTCGCCTGCTCCGGGCGGCCGAAGTTGCTGGTGTGGGAAAGCGTCCAGGCCAGCGATGTTTCGCAGCACAACCCCGGCATTTACAGCGGCCCGGACAACCAGGCGTACGTGATCTACACCTCGGGCTCCACCGGGTTGCCCAAAGGCGTCATGGTGGAACAACGCGGCATGCTCAACAATCAGCTCAGCAAGGTGCCGTACCTGGCCTTGAGCGAGACGGACGTGATCGCCCAGACCGCCTCCCAGAGTTTCGACATTTCTGTGTGGCAGTTCCTCGCCGCGCCGTTGTTCGGCGCCCGGGTGGACATCGTGCCCAACGTGATCGCCCATGACCCGCAAGGGCTGCTCGAGCATGTGCAACGCCAGGCAATCACGGTGCTGGAAAGCGTGCCGTCATTGATCCAGGGCATGCTCGCCCAGGAACGCATCGGCCTGGACGGCCTGCGCTGGATGCTGCCCACTGGTGAAGCGATGCCGCCGGAGCTGGCCCATCAATGGTTGTTGCGCTACCCGGGCATTGGCCTGGTAAACGCCTACGGCCCGGCGGAATGCTCCGATGACGTGGCGTTCTTCCGGGTCGACATGGCCTCGACCCGTGGCAGCTACCTGCCGATTGGTACGCCCACCGACAACAACCGTTTGTACGTGCTCGATGGTGCGCTGGACCTGGTGCCGCTGGGTGCTGTGGGCGAGTTGTGCGTGGCGGGCACTGGGGTAGGGCGCGGTTACGTCAGTGACCCATTGCGCACGGCCCCGGTGTTTGTGCCCAACCCGTTGGGCGCGCCAGGGGAGCGCTTGTACCGCACTGGCGACCTGGCGCGGCGGCGTCGTGACGGCGTGCTGGAGTACGTCGGACGCATCGATCATCAGGTGAAGATTCGTGGTTACCGCATCGAGCTGGGGGAAATCGAAGCGCGGTTGCATGAACAGCCCGAGGTGCGCGATGGGGCGGTGGGGGTGCAGGAAGGCGCCAATGGCAAGCATCTGGTGGGTTATCTGGTCGCCGCCGATTCGGCACTGAAGCCGACCGAACGCCTGGAACGCATCAAGCAGCGCCTACGCGCCGAACTTCCGGAATACATGGTGCCGCTGCACTGGCTGTGGCTTGAGCGCTTACCCCTCAACGCCAACGGAAAGCTTGACCGCAAGGCCTTGCCGGCCCTGGAAATCGGCCAGTTGCAAAACCAGGACTACCAGGCACCAGGTAATGCACTGGAGCAGACCTTGGCGGACATCTGGGCCCAGGTGCTCAAGGTCGAGCGGGTGGGTGTGCGAGACAATTTCTTCGAACTGGGCGGCCATTCGTTACTGGCGACGCAAATCGCCTCGCGGGTGCAAAAGGCCCTGCAACGCAATGTGCCGCTGCGGGCGATGTTCGAGTGCAGCACGGTGCAGGAACTGGCCGAATACATCGATGGGCTGGCGGCGAGCGAAATCACCGAGGAGAAGGTGGATCGGTTGAATGATTTGATGGCGCAATTGGAAGGATTGTAGTTCTGCGGCGTCTATAGAGGCCCCATCGCGAGCAGGCTCGCTCTCACAATGGATTTGTGATCGACGCAAATCCCCTGTGGGAGCGAGCCTGCTCGCGATGGCGGCATGACTAACACCGCAAAGCCCAAGGTTGACGCCTCGCCCTGTACGGCTCAGTCTCCCAAGGCTTTTTCTCCATTCAAAACAAGGAGGTCATCAATGCCTTTTGCAACCCTTGATGGGCAATCACTTCACTACCTGGACCAAGGCCAGGGGCCGGTGGTGCTGCTGGGCAGCAGCTACCTGTGGGATCACACCATGTGGGCACCGCAGATCGAGGCATTGTCCCGACATTACCGGGTGATCGCCCTGGATTTGTGGGGCCACGGCCAGTCCGGGCGTTTGCCTGAGGGCATGACCTCTCTGGACGACCTGGCTCGTCAGGCATTGGCGTTGATGGATCATCTGGATATCGATTGTTTCAGCCTGGTGGGGCTTTCCGTCGGTGGGATGTGGGGCGCACGGTTGGCGCTGATGGCGCCCAAGCGGCTCGAGGCGCTGGTGCTGATGGACACCTACGTGGGCGTCGAGCCGGAACCGACCCGCCAGTATTACTTCTCGCTGTTCGACAAGATCGAAGCCAGCGGCAGCGTCCCCGAACCGTTGCTGGACATCATCGTACCGATCTTCTTCCGGCCAGGCATCGATCCGCAGTCAGCGCTCTACCAGCAGTTCCGCGCCACACTGGCCGCATTGCCGACCGAGCGCTTGCGCGACAGCATCGTACCGCTGGGACGGATCATTTTCGGTCGCGACGATATCCTGCCGCGCCTGCCTGAGCTCGACGCCCGGCGCACGCTGGTGATGTGCGGCGACCAGGACAAGCCGCGACCACCGTCCGAGGCGCTGGAAATGGCTGAGCTGATCGGCTGCCCGCATGTGCTGATTCCGGAGGCGGGGCACATCTCCAATCTGGAAAACCCGGAATTCGTCACCCGGGCCTTGCTGGAGTTTTTGCGACGCTGACCCGCCGCCATCGCGAGCAGGCTCGCTCCCACATTATGATCTGTGCCTGACGCTGTTTTTGTCGTCGCCACACACCCCCTGTGGGAGCGAGCCTGCTCGCGATGAGGCCCTCTGGGTCGATGTCACTTCGGCCCGAGAATCTTCACCAGCTTATCCGGCGAGGGTGCGCCTTGCTGCTGTTGCAGTTCGCCCTTGTCATCCAGGTAGAAAATCGCTGGGGTGGCGGACAGTTCCAGCTCCTCCATCAATTGCAGGTTGGCGTCCAGTTTTGCCTGGATGGCCGGTGGTATGTTTTTGAGGGGTTTGAGCGCGCTGCCCTTGCCGGCCTTCTCGTGGGTTTCCAAGGCTTTCTCAGGGTCTTTGGCCGCCAGCAATGCGGCGGATTTTCCTGGGCTGTCTTCACGGATGATGCCCACCATGATGTGGCGCAACTGCACTTTGCCGGCTTTGACCCATGGCCGTGCCTGTTCCCAGAACATGTTGCAGTACGGGCAGTTCGGGTCACTGAACAGATAGACGGTGCGCGGCGCGTCCTTGCTGCCGTCGGCGATCCAGTTGCTCGTTTCCATCTTTCCCCAGATAGCCTTGGCCATTGGCGCATAGACCAGCTTTTGCAGTGGCTCGGCGCTCAGGTCCTTGCCGTCGGCGTCGTACAGGTTGCCCAGCAAGACATGCTGGCCATCGGGTGTCAGGTACAGCGCCATCCCACGGTTCTGGTATTGCGCCGCGTAACCGCGCAATCCGTCCGGCGCCTCGAACGTGCCGACGATTTTCGCGCCCTTGGCTTCGATTTTCTTGATGGCCGCGGGCAGTTCTTCGGCGTGCAGCAGCGGTGCCTGCGACAGCGTGGCGGCGACGGCCAGGGTCAGCAAGTGGCGGAGGCGGGGCATGAGGGTTTCCTTGTGGCGGAGTAGGGAGCCGATGTTGAATCCGGCGTTTCGAAGTTCTCCAGGGCGCGGGCCAGGCTCGCATCTGACAATTCGCCCAAGTGACTGTCCAGCAGGCGACCATCGGCGCTGTAGAACAAGGTTGTTGGCAGCGCCATGGAACCGACGGCTTGACCGAGGCGACCGCTGCCATCAAACAGCACGTTGTCCAGGCTCAAGCCCTGGGTGGCGAGATAAGTGCTGACGCTTTGCATGCTTTCGGCCTGGTTGACGAACAGGAACGTCAGGTCCGGGCGTTGCTGCTGGGCTTCTTCCAGCACGGGCATTTCGCGCCGGCAGGGCGGGCACCAGGTGGCCCAGAGGTTGATCACCAGGGGCCGACCCTGATAATCGGTGAGTTTCACCGTCTCGCCGTTGGCGTTACGCAGATTGATTTCCGGCAGTCGGGTGCCTTGTTCATAGATCGTCAACGACATCGTCGCCACCAGCCAGAACAACAGGCCGCTGCCAACGCCGAAAGCCAACGGCCGGCGCAAGGCCGGTCGGTGCCGGCTCCACAGCAACGCGCCAATCACCAGCGCGACAATCCCCGGCCAGGCCAGGAAACCACCGTCGCGCAGGTCGACGATCTGCCACAGGTCATCCTGGTAATGGTTCCAGTAGGCGCCGACGAAGCCGATCCGTGCGGCCAGAAGCCCCAGCAAAAACAGCACGAACAGCACCGATTCAGGGTTTTCGCCACCGCGCTTGGCTACTCGCCAGCCCACCACGGTCGCCAATGCCAGCGCGCTGATCAGCAATAGATGGTTAAGCGCAATGGCAAAAGTGCCCAGGGTAAACGTCAGCATCAGCGCGCGTTCCGAGTCATGTTCCAACGCTCCAGGAATTCCTTGGCATTGACTTCCCCGGTGATCCGCTGGCTGCGTCGCTCTTGACCGTCGGCGCCAATCCACAGCAGGCTCGGTGGCCCCGGCACTTGATAGCGGCCCAGCAGTTCGCGACTGGCGGCATTGTCGGCGGTGACATCGACACGCACCAGGCGTACGTCTTTCAAGGCATCCAGCACTTCGGCGCGGCCAAACACCTGTTTTTCCATGATCTTGCAGGACACGCACCAGTCGGCGTAGTAGTCCAGCAGGACCCATTGGCCCTGGGCCTTGGCCGCATCCAGTTCCCGTTGCAGGGCGGCAGGCTCGCTGACCGTGATAAAGGCATCATGGGCGGTGGCGGCCGAGCTTTCCGAGGTGCCGGCATAGACCTTCAGGGGCTGGAAGAAATCATCGCCGCCGCCCGCCGCGCCGATCACCAGCAGGCTGCCCCACAGGCCGAACAGCAGCGACGCACTGCCGCATACATAGGCTGTGCGACCGAAGCCTTCGGTCTGCCGCCAGGCGCTATAGGCGGCAATCAGCAGCAGCACGCCCCACAGACCGATCCACAGCGAGCCGTCGATGACCGGGCGGATCATGAGGATCGCGGTGCCCAGGAACAGAAAGCCGAACACGCCCTTGAGCACATTCATCCAGGCGCCGGGTTTGGGCAGGAAACGATTGCCCACGGTCACCAATAGCAACAGCGGCAGACCAATGCCGACGCCCATGGCGAACAGGATCAGCCCGCCGTGCAACGCATTGCCACTTTGGGCGATGTACAGCAGCGCACCGGCCAGCGGGGCGGTCATGCACGGGCCGACCAACAGGCCGGACAGCGCTCCGAGAATGCCGGCGCCCACCAGACTGCCGCCGCGGCGCTGGCGTCCGGCACTTTCCAGGCGGTCGCGCAGGGCCGCCGGCAACTGCAACTCGAAGAAACCGAACATCGGCAGCGCCAACACCACGAAGATCGCCGCGAAAGTGCCCAGCAGCCACGGTTGCTGCAGCAGCGCCTGAAGGTTGGCCCCCAACAGCGCGGCGAGTACGCCCATGGCGGCATACACCAGAGCCATGCTGATCACGTAGCTGATGGCCAATGCCAATCCACGCCGAGGGCTGGCACCGCTGCCCACCACCACCCCGGCCAGGATCGGCAGCATGGGCAGCGAGCACGGCGTAAACGCCAGCAACAGGCCCAGGCCAAAGAACACCAGCAGGCTCCAGCCCAAGGCCCGTTGCTGCAGGCCGCTGGCCAGGGCCTGGTCCGGCGCCTCACCACTGGCAACCGCTGGTGCAGTGCCACCCAGGTCCACCACCTGGGTCTGGGGCGGATAGCACAAGCCCGCGTCGGCGCAACCTTGGAAGCCGACCTTGATCTTGCCGGTGGCGCCGGCGGGGATTTTCAGCTCCAGCGCCTGGCGATAAACCTGTTGATCGCCGAAAAACTCGTCGCTGTGGGCTTCACCTTCCGGCAGTTGCGGCTTTTGCGCCTCGGCAAGACCGTCGAATTTGAGTCGCTGCTGATACAGGTAGTAGCCGTCGGCAATCTGCCAGAACAACTGGGTTTCACCGGAGTCCAGGCGTTCGGAGGTAAACACGAAGGCCTTTTCCACCGGCAGGAAATCGGTTTTGGTCTCGAAGGGATTGGCGGCCTGGGCCAG
This sequence comes from Pseudomonas tehranensis, assembly GCF_014268615.1. Taxonomy (GTDB): domain Bacteria; phylum Pseudomonadota; class Gammaproteobacteria; order Pseudomonadales; family Pseudomonadaceae; genus Aquipseudomonas; species Aquipseudomonas tehranensis. Next base: position 18,339 of record NZ_JABWQV010000053.1, read on the forward strand.
GCCCGAGATCAGGAGCAGCCACAGCAAAAACAATCGACGCATGGATAAAGCCTTAGAACGGAGCAAGTGGAATGCACGATGGCGAATGGCGATTAACCGTCGATTAACCCGGCGACAATCGGCAGGCAGCAATGATCGCCCATGTTTGCCGTACTCGTCGCATAATGTCGGCTTAATCGGCCGGCGGCCTAATGTACCTTTTTCCACGGGGCTTACCATGCACGTACTGGTCTGCGAAGACGATGAGTTGATCGCCAGCGGGATTGTCGCCGGGCTCACGGCCCAGGGCCTGACCGTCGAGCACGTCGCCACGGCGTCGGCGGCGCGGGCGATGGTGGGGGTGGCCCGGTTCGACGTCATGGTGCTGGACCTGGGCCTGCCTGACGAGGACGGCCTCAAATTGTTGCGCCAATTGCGCCAGCAAGGACTGGAGATACCGGTGCTGATCCTCACCGCCCGGGACTCGGTGACCGACCGGGTCGACGGTTTGCAGGCCGGGGCCGATGACTATTTGCTCAAGCCCTTCGATCTGCGTGAACTCGCGGCGCGCCTGCATACCTTGCTGCGACGCGTGGCAGGGCGCAGTGTCAATCTGATCGAGCACGGTCGTTTGACTTACGACCCCAGTAGCCGCGAAACCACCCTCGGCGGACAGCCGGTGGACCTTTCCCGGCGTGAGCAGTCATTGCTGCAGGCGCTGTTGCACAGCCGCGGTCGGGTCTTGTCTACCGAGCAACTCAAGGACAGCGTCTACGGGTTCAATGACGAACTGGAAAGCAACGCCCTCAACGTCCATATCCATCACCTGCGGCGCAAACTCGGCAATGGCATTGTCGAGACAGTCCGTGGGCTGGGTTATCGGCTAGGGCCGGCCGACGACGGGGTATCTTCCAAGTGATGAGCCTGCGATTGCGCCTGAGCCTGACCCTCGGCGCGGCCTTTGCCCTGATCTGGGCCCTGGCGGCGGCGTGGATGCTCAGCGATCTGCGCAACCAGATGATGTTCTCCCTCGACCAGCGGTTGGTGGCTTCGGCGCGGATGGTTGCCGGGCTGCTGGAGCAGATGCCGCCATTGCCCAGCAAGGGAGAAGGCACGCACCTGAGAACCGAGCACGTGAGCATTCCGGGGGGCATGGCCTGCCAGGTCAGCTCCTTGCGGGGGGAGATCCTGGCTCGCAGCCATGGCACTCCTGACCAAACCCTGGAGGCCGAGAAACTGGGCTTTCATGACCAGATGATCGACGGCGCGCCCTGGCGCAGTTTTACCCTGGCCCGAGGTGATTTGCGCATCACCACCGCCGACCGTCAGATTGAACGCGAAGCCTTGAACATGTCGGTACTGTTGGCGGCCTCGGTGCCGGTCGGCGTGGCGCTGCTGGGCTGCCTGTGCCTGTTGTGGTTGGGCATCGGTCAGGGCCTGGCACCGCTCAATCGCATGCGCGATGCGTTGATGCGACGCAATGCCGACTCCCTGGAACCTTTGCAGATCCATCCGCTGCCCAGTGAACTGCGGCCGTTGCTGGAGACCCAGAACCAGCTGTTCCAGCGTATCGGCAAGACCATTGAGCGCGAACGCCGGCTGACCGGCGATGCCGCCCATGAACTGCGCAGCCCCTTGACGGCCATCAAGACTCACCTGCAAGTGGCGCGCATGACTGAAGGCGTCGCCCGCGATCAGTCCCTGGCCCGGGCCGAGGAGGGCGCCGACCGCTTGCACCGCACCCTCGAACAATTGTTGTTGCTGGCCCGGGTCGAAGGCAGCCTGTCGTTCGACGATGGCGTGCAATGCAACGCCGAGCAGGTGGCGCGGCTGGCAATCCAGGATGCGGCCAGTGGCGAACCCCGGCGAATCAAGCTGCACGTGCCGGCCGAGCTGTCCGACGCGCCGGTGCAAATGCCGGCAGTGCTTTCCATCGCTGCTTTGCGCAATTTGCTGGACAATGCGCTGCGACATACCCCGGATGACACCGATGTGGAGCTGCGCCTGGAAATGATCGGCCAGCGCGTGCGTTTCCAGGTTCGCGACCACGGCCCGGGCATCGCCGCCGACGATATCCAGCACCTGACCCAGCGCTTCTGGCGCAACGGCCAGAGCACCGGCTGCGGACTGGGGTTGGCGATCGTCCAGGCCATCGTCCAGCGCTGCGGTTGCGGTCTGCATTTCGACAGCCGTGCGGACGGATTGCGGGTTGAATTGACGATGCCGGTGCAGGCAACCGCTGTGTAGGAGCTGGCGAAGCCTGCGATCTTTTGATCTTTTGATCTTGATCTTGATCTTGATCTTGCACTTGAGATTTAACTGTCTGGGACAAGATCGCAGCCTCGTTGCACTCGTCAGCTCCTACGGGCGCACCCAGCGGGAGGTCGTTGTACATCTGCTGTAACGACCTGTCATTGGCGCCGCGGCCTCATCCGGGTCTATGTTTTTCTCAGCTTGACTCAAGGACTGAGGAAAACCGCGCCATGGACACCTTCATCGAAATCTGCACCGCCACCCCCAGCGATGCCGGCATCATCAGCCGGATCGCCGAACGCTCCATCCGGGTCGGGTGTGCTGCCGAACACCGCAACGATCCCACTGTCGTCGCCGCCTGGGTACGCAACAACACCCTCGCGCATATCCGCCCCTGGCTGGTCGACCCACGCTTGCGTCTGACCGTGGCCCGTTTGCAGGGACGGCCGGCGGGTGTCGCCATGGCCTCGGCCAGTGGCCGGATCGCCTTCTGCTACGTACAGCCGGAGTCCTTCCGCCGCGGTGTCGGCCAGGCGCTGGTGCGGGACATCGAGGCCTGGCTGCGCGGGCGGGGGGTGGCCCGGGTGCGCCTCAACAGCACCCGTAGCAGCCAGGCGTTCTATCGACACCTGGGGTTCGAGCAAAGCGCTGACGCCTTCGCTATTGGCGGGGTCAAGGCCATTGCGATGCACAAGCCACTGATCGCGTCGCAGGAGAAAGTGCTGCCCGCGAGTAAATCCCCCCGCGGCTGATGCGTTTCCACAACAGGAAACCTGCATGTGCGCCCCGACCGGATGCGCACCTGCCCGGTGTGTCGTTTTGGGTCACTACGTACTGCGGGGTCGAGAGATGTCAGTCGCCAACAGCCTTATCGAAGCACAGCTGGCCCGGGTCAGCCCCGTGCCGGCCGAGACGCTCTACCAGTTCAATGAGTCGCCGCTGCTGGCTCGCCAGAGTCGGCAGGAGTCCAATGCCCGCAGCTATCCACGGCGCATCCCCCTGGCTCTCAAGCGCGCCAAGGGGTTGTATGTCGAGGATGTCGAGGGCCGCACCTTCATCGATTGCCTGGCCGGCGCCGGCACGCTGGCGCTGGGGCATAACCACCCGGTGGTGATCGACGCGATCCAGAAGGTGCTGGCCGACGAGTTGCCGTTGCATACCCTGGACCTGACCACGCCGGTCAAGGATCGCTTCGTCCAGGACCTGTTCGGCCTGTTGCCGGTGGAGCTGGCCGCCGAGGCGAAGATTCAGTTCTGCGGCCCCACCGGTACCGACGCGGTGGAAGCCGCCCTCAAGCTGGTGCGCACCGCCACCGGACGCAGCACCGTGCTGTCGTTCCAGGGCGGTTATCACGGTATGAGTCAGGGCGCGCTGAGCCTGATGGGCAGCCTGGGGCCGAAGAAACCCTTGGGCGCCTTGCTCAGCAGCGGCGTGCAGTTCATGCCGTACCCCTACAATTACCGCTGTCCGTTCGGGCTGGGCGGTGTCGAGGGCGTGAGGGCCAACCTGCATTACCTGGAAAACCTGTTGAACGACCCGGAGGCCGGCGTGCAATTGCCGGCGGCGGTCATCGTCGAAGTGGTGCAGGGCGAGGGTGGAGTCATACCCGCCGACCTGGACTGGCTGCGCGGCTTGCGGCGGATCACCGAGCAGGCAGGGGTGGCGTTGATCGTCGACGAAATCCAGAGCGGCTTCGGCCGCACCGGCAAAATGTTTGCCTTCGAGCATGCCGGGATCATCCCGGACGTGGTGGTGTTGTCCAAGGCCATTGGCGGCAGCCTGCCGCTGGCGGTAGTGGTTTACCGCGACTGGCTCGACACCTGGTTGCCGGGTGCTCACGCCGGGACCTTCCGTGGCAATCAGATGGCCATGGCCGCCGGTTCCGCGGTAATGCGCTACCTGCGTGAACACGACCTGCCGACCCATGCCGCCGCCATGGGCGAACGCCTGAGTGAGCACCTGCACATCCTGCAGCGGGACTTCCCGCAATTGGGCGATATCCGTGGTCGCGGGCTGATGCTCGGTGTCGAGTTGGTGGACCCGGCGGGCAAGCCGGACGCCCTGGGCCATCCGCCGGTGCATGCACAGCTGGCGCCACGGCTGCAACGCGAATGCCTCAAGCGCGGGCTGATCCTGGAGCTGGGCGGTCGCCAGGGCGGCGTGGTGCGGTTCCTGCCACCGTTGATCATCACCCGGGCCGAAATCGACCGGGTCGCCGAGATTTTCGGGCGAGCCCTGCATGCGGCGGTCACAGACAGCTAATTTTCACCCGACCCCGTACGTTCCTTTCATATCCTGGCTGCGCATGTGACGCAGCGAACCTCGAGCAAAGATGGAGAGACACCCATGACTTCAGTATTCGACCGCGAGGACATCGTCTTTCAGGTCGTGGTCAACCACGAAGAGCAATATTCGATCTGGCCAGACTACAAGGCCATCCCCGAGGGTTGGCGTACCGTCGGTAAAAGCGGCTTCAAGAAGGAGTGCCTGGCTTACATCGAAGAAGTCTGGACCGACATGCGCCCGCTGAGCCTGCGCAAGAAAATGGACGAGCAGGCGGCATTGACGCACTAGGCCTGGGACGTTGCGGGAGCGAGCCCGCTCGCGATGCAGGCAACTGGGTCTGTCAGTCAGGCCAAGGTGATGCTATCGCGAGCAGGCTCGCTCCTACAGATGGCGTCCGCTCTCGCCATAAAATCAATCAGCGCCCGTGCCGCCGCCGGCAATTGCCGATGGGGCGGGTAGATGATTGAAAATGGTCGACTGCGCCCGGCAAAGTCCTCCAGCAAAGCCACCAGTTCCCCGCGCTCGATTCGCTCCCGGACAATGAATTCATAGGTCTGGCAGATTCCCATCCCGGCCTGTGCCAGGGACACGATGCCCAATACATCATCGGACACCTGCACATTGCCCGCCGGCAGCCATTCCCGGTCTTCATGATTGTCGCGAAACAGCCAGGGTGCGATGCGTCCGCTGCTGGGCATCACGAAAGGCAGGCAGGCGTGGGCAGCCAGTTCATCGACGTGCCGGGGTATTCCGGCGCGCTCCAGGTAATGCGGCGCGGCCACCAGGCAAAGGCGGGCGTCCTCGAGCTTGCGTCCGACCAGGCCGCTGTCCGGCAGCGGCCCAAGGCGGATCGCCAGGTCATACCCCTCGGCCACCAAATCGACATTGCGGTTGGTGATACTCAGCTCGACCCGAACTTGCGGGTAAGCCTCGGCGAAACGCGACAGCAGCGATGGCAGGCGGTAATGACCGTAGGTGGTCGGCACGCTCAAGCGCACGCGACCGGTCAAGACACCGTCCTGGCCCTGGATTCGCCGCTCGGCGTCGTCAATCAGGGCAAAGGCCGAGCGCGACTGTTCCAGGTACAACGTGCCGGCATCGGTCAGGTTCAGCCGCCGGGTCGTGCGTCGCAACAGTTGCACCCCGAGCCGGGCTTCGAGGCGGGAGATGGCGCGGCTCAGGACCGAAGGCGTGGTGCCCAGCGCCACGGCTGCGGCGCTGAGCGTGCCTTTTTCCACGACCGTGACGAAGGCTTCCACGTCGGCCAGATAATCGAATCGACGGGCCATTGTTGCCTCCAGGGGCCAAGTGATGTTCCGGTGCGCCAGTTTATCGCCGGTGAGCGCATCAATACAGTGAGCGCATCTTTTATCGAAACATCCTGGAGTCATCATGAAAAAGCTCACGACCTTGGCAACGTCTGTTGTTCTGGCGGGTATTGGCGTCGCGGCCCATGCCGATAACGTGCTGGTGGTCCTGTCGGATTCCGATCATCTGGATCTGAACAAGGGCAAGGTCTTCTCCACCGGGTTTTACCTCAACGAATTGCTGCAACCGGTGAAGCTGTTGCTGGATGCCGGTCACCACGTGACGTTCGCCACCCCGGAGGGCAGGGCGCCGACGCTGGACCGGTCCTCGGTGGACAAGATGTACTTCAACAATGACCCGGCGGAGCTGGAGCGCTACCAGGCGTTGCTGACTCAACTGAACATCACTTCGGCCAAGGACTCACCGGTGATCAGCCTGGCCCGTGTCGAGCAGATCGGTCTGGAACAGTTCGATGCCCTGTACATTCCCGGCGGGCATGCGCCCATGCAGGATTTGCTCACGAGCGCACCGCTGGGGCGGGTGTTGACGCACTTCCATGACAAGGGCAAGACCACCGCGCTGGTCTGCCACGGGCCGATCGCGTTGCTGTCGACCCTGCCTGATGCCAAGGGCTTCGTTGGCCAGTTGGCTACCAAAGGCCAGGCCTCGGCCAAGGCCGACTGGATCTATGCCGGGTACAAGATGACGGTGATCAGCAATCAGGAAGAAGAGTTGGCCAAGGGGCTGCTGGGCGGCGGGAGCATGAAGTTCTATCCACAAACCGCGCTGGAGCAGGCCGGTGGGCAATACAGCAGCAACACCTCGCCGTGGACGTCCCATGTGGTGACGGATCGGGAGTTGATCACCGGCCAGAATCCGGCCTCGGCGCTGGCGGTGGGGCAGGCGTTGGTTGAGCGTCTGGCGCAGTAGCCAGCAGCACCACAAATCCCTTGTGGGGGCGAGCCTGCTCGCGATAGCGG
>NZ_JABWQV010000530.1 GCF_014268615.1 Pseudomonas tehranensis
GCACCCACCACCGCACCGAGCAGGAAGCAACCCAGGCCACCCGTGGCGACGGTGATGCCGGTGGCGGCCACCACGGCAGCGGTCGCCAGGGCGGTGATGGCGATATTCGCCGCCACTTCCAGCACGCCGCCGAGAATGTCGGCCATCATCGAGGTGTGGTTCAGTGCATCGCCCAGGCGAGCGGCCCAGAGCGCGTCAGACATGC
>NZ_JABWQV010000531.1 GCF_014268615.1 Pseudomonas tehranensis
ATCAGCGGCCAGAAGAACTCCCACACCGACACGTCGAAGCTGTACGGGGTCTTTTGCAGAACGCGGTCGTTCGGGCCAATCGGGAAGGCGTCCTGCATCCAGTGCAGGCGGTTCATCAAGGCGCCGTGTTCGTTCATCACGCCTTTGGGTTGGCCGGTGGAACCGGAGGTGTAGAGCACGTAGGCCAGGTCGTGAGCTTC